>CALKLF010000015.1 GCA_937992175.1 uncultured Fimbriimonadales bacterium
GGTTCGGTAAAATTGCGTTATGCAGTTCCAGTCGCTGGGGGTATTGCTCTGGTTTTTGCCAGTGGCAGGGTTCATTATCCTGCTGTACCTGCTGAAGGTACGGCGGCGCGAGGTGCGCGTGCCCGCCAAGTTCCTGTTTCCCCCAATCACGACCGATGTGCGGGCGAACGCGCTGTTCCAGAAACTGCGTCCGAACCTGCTGCTATTTTTGCAGTTGCTGGCGGCGTTCCTCCTGCTTGCTGCGCTTGCCCGACCGATGATTCAGGCGAAGGGGTTGCCTGGTCAATCGGTGATTGTGGTAGATAACTCCGCCAGCATGCAGGCGACCGACGCCGCGCCGACGCGCCTCGACGCCGCCAAGAACCGCCTGCGCCGATTCGTGCAGGAGCTCAACCCTGGCGAGCAGCTCGCGATTATCGAAGCGGGCGCACAGGTGCGCGTGCTGTCGCCCCTCACCAGCGATAAGCAGAAACTGCTCCGCGCGATAGACCAAATCCAGCTCACCGACACGGTAGGCAACTTAGACGAGGCGTTGCGCCTCGCCGCCGCGCTGGTGGGCAAGTCGAGCGAGAGCCGTATCGTGCTGCTCTCCGACGGCGCGTTCCCACCCATCAGCGACTTTTCGCCGGGCAACGCGAAACTCTACTTCGAATCGCTGGGCAGCAGCGGCGAGAACCTCGCCATTACCGCGATGGATGTGCAGGAGCGCAGCGGCGGGTTCGAGTGGTTCGTGGGCGTGCGCAACTTCGGCAGCCAGAGCAAACAGGCGATTCTGGAGTTCTACGCGAACGGCAAGCTCATCGACGCGCGTTCCATCACGATTGAGGCAGGCAAGACGGTGGGGCAGACACTCACCGCGCGTCAGCTGCAGGAGCCGTTAGAGGCGCGGCTGAAGACCGACGACTTGCTTGCCTCCGACAACGCCGCCTTCCGCGTGGGCGTGATGCAAAAGCCCATCCGCGTGCTGATTGTCGGCGGGGGCAACTTCTTCTTGGAGCGCGCGCTTGCCCTCGAGCCGAATGTGCAACTCAGTAAAGCGCCCAGTGTGCCCGAAAGCGAGCGCGGCGAGCGCGTGGGTGGGGGCGAGTTCGACCTCATCATCTTTGACCGAACGACGCCTGTGCCCGTGAAAGCGCGCGCCGTGATGGTCATCAAGGCGAAGGGGGGTCCGATTGCCGAGTTGGGACAACCTGTGCGTGTCCCGCGCGTTGTTCTATGGGAACGCGACCATCCGCTGATGCGCTATCTGGAGCTGGGCAACCTGCTGATTGACAACGCGCCGCGCCTCAAGCCCGCGCCGTGGGCGAAGGTGCTTGCCGAGAGCCAACAGACGCCCCTGATTGTGGCAGGGGAACACCAAAACCGCCGCTGGGTCGGCGTCGGCTGGGATTTGCTGGAGTCGGACTTCCCGCTGCAGCCGGCGTTCCCCATCTTCGTGGCGAACCTGTTGCGCTGGGCGGTCGGCGAGCAGGGCGGCGCAACAGACATGACCGTGCGCACAGGCGTCCCCTTCAGCCTCGCGGTAGACCCCGCGGAGACCGAGCTAACTGTGCGCGACCCTGATGGGCGCACGCGCAGCTTCCCCGTGAACGACGGCGCAGTGGTGATTCCGGGGCTGGAGCGCGTCGGGCTGCATACAATCGCGGGCAAAAAGACGCAGCTCCGTATTGCGGCGAACTTGATGCACAGCGACGAGTCGGACATCCGCCCGCGCACGAGCATCGAACTCGGCGGCAAGACAGTGGCGGCGCAGAACACGCTCACCACCCTGCGCGACCTGTGGAAACCCATCGCTCTCGCGCTGCTCGCCCTGCTGATGGCAGAATGGTGGGTGTTCGTGCGACGATCCTAGAACGCACTCACGACAAGGAGAAAGACCATGCCAGACATCGGACTGCAACTGTATACGCTGCGTGATGATTTGAAAGCGGATTTCGAAGGCACCATCCGCGCCGTCGCGCAGATGGGCTATGAGTATATCGAAACGACGGGCTTCATGGGCGAACATAGCCCCACGGTGAAGCAGCTCCTGCGCGAAACGGGACTGCGCATCGCTGGGCTGGGCTTCGACCTGCCCACGCTGGAGACCCAACCGGATGCCGTGACTGACGCCTGCAAGGAGTGGAACGCCCACTACGCCGTGACTTTCTGGATCGACGAGGCGCAACGCCAAAGCGCGGACGACTGGAAACGCATCGCGGAGCGGTTCAACCGCATCGGCGAATCGCTCGCGACGGGCGGCGTCCCGTTTCTGTACCACCTGCACGGCTACGAGTTCACCAAGTACGACGGCAAACGTGCTATCGATATCCTGATGGAGAACACCGATCCGCGCTATTTCCATCTGGAGCCCGACACTTACTGGGTGGAGTACGGCGGGGTGGACGCGCGGGCGTTCTGCGAGCAATACGCCGAGCGCATCCGCGCCCTGCATCTGAAAGACTATAGCAGCAAGCCCGAAATGCACGATATCGAAGTGGGTGAAGGCGCAATCGACATGCGCGGGATTCTGCGACTCGCGCTGCAGCACGGTTGGCGGTGGTTGATTATCGAGCAGGAGCGCTACCTTCGCACGCCCATCGAAAGCGCGGCGCGCTGCCTGCAGAATGTGCAACGCATCCTGCAGGAGCTACGCTCGGAGCTATAGTTCCGCAGGAAAAATACGCCCTCTGCCGAACCGTCGAAACCATCGGAGGCGACGATGGATCGAACGCAACAGATGGGACCGCTGGGCGATCCGAACCGCACGCAGGCGATGCAGATGCCCGTATTGGATCCAACGCGCACGCAGGCGATGCCGAACCTGATGGGTGCGCCGCTGCAGCCCTCGCTGAGTATGGAAGTCGTGCTGGGCAGGCGATACGCCTTGGCGCAAAGCATCGCCCGTGAGGGGTTGCTCATCCCCATCCGCGCCGTGCAAACCGCCGCAGGACGCGCCCCGCTAAACCTCTGCCTCGTGTTAGACCGCAGCGGGTCGATGGAAGGCGCGCCGTTCGAATACGCCAAACAAGCCTGTGCCTACCTCGTCGACCAGCTTACGGAGCAGGATGTGCTGTCCATCGTAACCTTCTCCGATGCCGTGGATGTGGTGATGCCCCCGCGCAAAATCGTAAACAAGCAACTCGTGAAAGACCATATCATGCGCCTGACCGTCGGCGACACGACCAACATCTACGACGCGCTCGTGGTGGGCACACAGCAAATCACGGGCACGCCATTGCCTGGCTACCAGAGCCACCTGATATTACTAACCGATGGGGAGCCGACCACGGGCATTAAAGACTTCGCCACGATTGTGAGCGCGGCGGCGAAGGCGAAAGAGTTCGGCTTCCACATCACCGCGCTGGGCTTCGGACCCGACTACAACGAGGAGCTGCTGGCGGGCATCGCGCGGCGCAGCGGCGGTAAGTATTACTACATCGACCAGCCCCCCAAAATCCCCGAAGTGTTCCAGCAAGAACTCGTGCGCCTGATGACCGTCGTGGCGCGTAACCCGAAGCTGGAGTTGAACCTCGCGCGCTGGGTGCAGGTGCGTCAGGCGTTCGGGGGCGAGCTGAAGATGCAGGGGCGCACGGCGACGCTGAGCCTCGTGGATGTGGAGCGCGGCTGCACGCTGAACCCCGTTTTGGAACTGGAGTTCCCCAATCACCCTGCAGGGATTTACCGAATCGCCAAAATCACGCTTACATGGGACGACATCGTGACTGGGCGCACGGAGACCGCCACTGCCGACGCTGTGCTGGAGTTCACGACGAATCCTGCGCTGGCGAATCAGCCCCAGGATCCGCGCGTGGCGAACGAACTGCAGGTCGCTGTCGCCTCACGCTCGCTCGAGAAAACGATTATGGGCATGCGAGCGCACCAGCTCGACCGCACGCAGGCGTTGGCGGAGCTGCAACGCACCCAGGCGATTCTGCTCAGTCAGGGGCGCACGCAGGAGGCGCAGGAAGTCACTCAAGCCATCCGCGCCCTACAGACCCAAGACACCAACACCGCCGAGAAGACGCTCATGGGCACGCTGGTCAACCTTGAGCAAGGGAAACGGGAAGGTTGAATTCAGGAGACTAAGTCATTCCCTCGTGATGGTCTCATCAAGGTTCAGCAGTGCGTTCGCCACTAAGGTGAGCGCGGCGCGTTCGGCGTTCGGTTCGCCCGTGAGTTGTTTCGCAGCGTCGGGCTGACGGGCGTAGCGCTCGCGCATCTGGTGATATAGCCGTTCCAGCCGTTGCAGTTCGTCGGCGGTTGGCTCGCGCGCCGTGCAACAGCGGAAGCCGTAGCGCAGGCTCGCCTGCAGGTTGCCCCTGCCCCTCTGCGCCATCCGTTGCGCCAGCGCAACCGCCGCCTCCATATAGGCGGGGTCGTTCAACAGCACCAGCGACTGCAGGGGTGTGTTCGTGCGCGGGCGCATCGCCACACATACCTCGCGTGAGTGAGCGTCGAAAGCAACCATCGATGGGTACGGCGCGGTGCGTCGCCAGAAGGTATACAGCCCGCGCCGATAGCGGTTCTCGCCCGTGTCGGTAATCCAGCGGTCGGCGTTGTAGGGGATGTCCCACACGCCCTCAGGCTGCGGCGGAAACACGCTCGGTCCGCCAATTTTACGGCTCAGCAGCCCGCTAATGGCAAGCGCATTATCGCGCACCAGCTCGGCGGGCAGGCGGTAGCGCGGCGCACGGGCGTAGAGTTCGTTCTTGGGATCGCGCTCCAGCAACTCGGGCGTGACGCGCGCGCTCTGCCGATAGGTGGAACTGGTCACAATCAGCCGATAGAGGTGCTTCATGCTCCAGCCACGCTCCATAAACTCCACTGCCAGCCAGTCGAGTAGTTCGGGGTGGGTGGGGTATGCGCCCTGCGTGCCGAAGTTTTCGAGCGTCTCCACGATGCCACGCCCGAAAATAGTCGCCCACATACGGTTCACCTGCACGCGCGCGGTGAGCGGGTTCTCATGCGAGGCGAGCCACAGCGCAAGCCCGAGACGATTGCGCGGCGCGTCTTTGGGGAATGGATGCAGCACGGCGGGTACGCCTGTTTCCACCACATCGCCCTGCCGTGTGAACTCGCCGCGGGGGCGCACCACCGCCGTGAGGGGCTTGTCAGTGGGGTTATCCTCCATCACCAGCGTCGTTGGGATCTGGCGTTTGAGCGTTTCATATTCGCGGCGGAGCGTCCACAGGCGCGCCGTTTCGCCGTTCAGGGTACGCACTCGAAACCGCCCCAGCACGTGTTTGGTATACTTGGTATAACGGCACTCCAGAATCAACTCCGCCTCGGCAGGCTGACGCAGGCGCAGGGGCTGCCCCAGCCACAGTTCCAGCGTGTGCGGCTTGCCCAAGTGTCCGTCCAACGCCCAGCCGCTCTCGGTATTCTCAGGCTCCAGCACGCCGCGCGGGTCGAAGCCGTGTTGCACTGCCGTCGCCTGCGCCTCTTTGAACACGATGGGTTTGCTGTTGAGGCTCAGGCGCACACCCGTCAGCACGAAGTTGCCGTTGCCCGCGCGTCCGGGTCCCTTGTATGGCAGCGTCTCGTGGGGCAAGGCGTCAATCAGGATTGCCCGCGTCTCGCCCTGCGGCAGGCGCAGGCGCAAGCGATACACCTCCGTATCGGGCGTGTCCCCTTTCGCCAACAGAGAGCCGTCGTCCAGCGTCTGGAGTACTGTGTTGTTCTCCACACTCATCTCGAGCGGCGTCAGCGTGGAGGGTTCGGGCACTCCGCGCGCCTCCAGCTGCTTAATCTGCTGCTCCAGCGTGGCGAGCTGGCGTTCCTGTTCGGGCGTCGGCGCGGGAATCTGCGCTTCCAGCCACTTCTCCTCGCTCACGCTCGCGTCGCCGACGGGGTAAATCTTCGAGTTGTTGAAAAACGCCAGCAGCTGATAATACTCTTTCTGCGTGAAGGGGTCGTATTTGTGGTCGTGGCAGCGGGCGCAGTTCATCGTGACGCCCAGCCACACGGTCGCCGTCGTGTCCACGCGGTCGTAGAGTTTGTTCTCGTGCGCCTCCGCCTGATCCACGCCGCCTTCGAGGTTCTGCATCGTGTTGCGGTGGAAGCCCGTGGCGATACGCTGCGATAGCGTCGGGTTTGGTAGCAGGTCGCCCGCGATTTGCTCAATCGTGAACTGGTCGAACGGCATATCGCGATTGAAGGCGTCGATGACCCAGTCGCGGTAGCGCCACATCGTGCGGCGCAGGTCTTTCTCGAAGCCGTCGGTGTCGGCGTAGCGGGCGAGGTCGAGCCACACGATTGCCTGCCGCTCGCCGTAGTGCGGCGAGTTCAGCAGCCTGTCCACCAGTCGCTCGTAGGCGTCGGGGCGTTTGTCTTTCAGGAAGGCGTCCACCTCTTCAGGCGTGGGCGGCAGCCCGATTAGGTCCAGATACAGGCGGCGTATCAGTGTCTCTTTGGAGGCTTCGGGGGCAGGCGACAGCCCCTCCTGCTCCAGCCGATGCAGGATGAAAGCATCAATGGGATTGCGCACCCAGGCTTTGTTCTTCACTTCGGGCACGGGCGGGCGTTTCGGCGGCGCGAACGCCCAGTGAACGGCGTTCTCCGCGCCTTCGGGCCACTCCGCGCCCTCGTTAATCCAGCGCTTGATGATTTCGATCTGTTCAGGCGAGAGGGCGGTCATGCCTTTGGGCATGCGGGGTCCCTCTTCATCGGAGCTGATGCGCTTGACGAGCAGGCTGTTTTCGGCGTCGCCGGGGATAATCACGCGCCCGCTAATGCCCCCCTTGAACGCCTCCTCGCGGTTGCTCAGACGCAGCCCGCCCTGCCTGCGCTCCGATCCGTGGCAGGGGAAGCAAGAGGCTTTGAAAATCGGCAAGATTTCGCGAGCAAAGTCCACCCTGCGCTGTTGCGGTTGCGGAGGCGGCACAGGCGTACTCCACACCAGCCCACCCAGCGCGAGCGGCAACCCGATATAACTCAACCCGAATGCCAGCACGGTGCGCATACTAATTAGTATGGTCTAAATGCGTGGCGATTCCTGCCAGTGAGTCAGGCATTTCCCAATCCTGTGCAAGACGACTAAACAGGAGCCTTCTTCGCTCGGCTGGATATCTGCATCCCTGCCCTATACAGCGAAATTCCCCACAAACCCTGTCCGTTTTTCGAGGTTTTTTGAGTCTTTATAGAGTGGATGTCGTAGTAGTGGAGGCGCGTCATGGGATGGCGCGCCCCGACGGCATTACTCTGTATTCGGAGGTACAACAGGATGAAAGGGCTAAAGATTCTCGGTATCGCGCTGTCTATTACAGCGGTTTCAGCGGCATTCGCAAGCGGCTGGACGGTGAATGTATCCACCAGTCGTGGCACACTGTTTCAGCCCAGCCAACCTGGCGTGAACACGAATGTGCCGTTCATCATCAACACCTCAGGACCGCTCAATTCGCCAGCGACCGTATTTGTGAGTGGGCTACCGCAGATTACTTTTTTGACGGCTGCAGGGGTTCCTCACCCGATTCTCACTGGCGACGGCACCTCCTTCACAGGCGGCACCTACACCGCGGCGTATACCATCACCAGCAATAAGGCGCCCTTACTGGGCTTCAACTTCGTGGTTCAGGGCTTCGTGTTCAATCTCGGTCAGATTATCTGGACTAAGAAGGTGGTCGATCTGCGCACGAGCCAAGTTCTGTACAACGGCAGCGGCGTGTTTAGTGGCGTGGGCTATTCCGGTGGCGCTAATGGGAATGTGGGCTTCGCCCAGTATATCCCGCTTGCGCGTCCCTCGTCGAATGTGCAGGTCATCGAGACCTTTATCGTGCATATCGACGGCGCGCCCGCTCCGGGCGATTCGATTGCCTCGCTGCTGTTGGTGGAGCAGGACTGGGTGCCGGAGCCTGCGAGCATGCTGGTGTTGAGCGCGGGCTTGGCGGGACTGGCTGCACTGCGCCGCCGCGCGAAGAAGTGAATCTTGACTGATTTCTCTTTTTGAGCGACGCTGTCCAAAGTGTGCGCCCCGCCCGAGGAAGTGGCGGGGCGCGTTGAATTTACTCCGCCAGAATCGGACTGAACAGGTCTATCCCTTCCCGCGTGCGGTAGAGCCGCTGCAGCGTCGTCCAGTGCAGGCGTGGGGCGAGCGTATTCATCAACTCCGCCAGTTCCGCCTCGCTGACGGGCTGTTCGGCGACATAGCGGGCGCGGAACCAGTTCAGCAGGTAGCGTTCGTCGCTTGAGTTCGCCTCCAGCGCGACGCCGCGATTGGAGATTACCTGCAACCGCAGGCTGCCCACCCGTTCGGGCAGGTTTGTCGGCGGCTGCAGCGCGTGGAAGAAGATGTCCATACCCACTGTCTGCCAGCCTTCGTTCTCGGTGGAGCGCGGCGGGAGCATCGGTGTGCGGTACGGCTCCCCGACAGGCTCGTTCTGCGCCTGTACCTGCGAGCGTGGGGGCAGGTTGCTGATAATCGCTTTGGTGAACTCGCGTGTGTTCGCGTTGCCGCCCAGGTCGCGCGTCTTGATGCCCGACACGAGCGTGTAGCGCAGCGCGTTCTCGATGCGCTCCGCGTCGGCGTGCAAGCCCAGATGATGCAGCATCTGCACCGCCGAGAGGATGAACGCGGTCGGGTTCGCGATGCCCTTCCCAGCAATGTCGGGCGCGGAGCCATGCACCGCCTCGAACACCGCGTAGCCGTTGCCGATGTTGCCCCCCGGCGCGACGCCCAGCCCGCCAATCAAACCCGCGCACAGGTCGCTCACGATGTCCCCAAACAGGTTCGGCAGCACCATCACATCGAACCGCTCTGGGCGCATCACCAGCTGCATGCAGGCGTTGTCCACCAGAATATCGTCGCTCATGATGTCAGGGTAGTCCTGCGCAATCGCGCAGAAACACTCCAGAAACAGCCCGTCGGAGAGTTTCTGGATGTTCGCCTTGTGCACGCAGGTCACCTTACGCCTGCCGAGCCGCCGCGCGAGGTCGAACGCATACCGAATAACCGCCGACGAGCCGGGACGCGAAATCAGGCGCAGCGACTCCGCCACATCGGGCGTCTGCCAGTATTCCACGCCCGCGTAGGTGTCCTCGATGTTCTCGCGCACCAGGATCAGGTCGATGTCGTTATAGCGGGTCTGCACGCCAGGAATAGAGCGCGCAGGGCGCACGTTCGCGAATAGTTCGAACGCCTTGCGAATGGCGACATTAATACTCCGATGCCCGCCGCCGATGGGGGTGGTGGTCGGTCCCTTGAGCGCGACACGATTGCGCCGAATCGATTCGAGCGTCGCTTCGGGGATGGGTGTGCCGAAACGCTCCAGACAGGCACGCCCCGCGTAAGCCTCTTCCCACTGAACAGGCGCTTCGGCAGCAGCGAAAATCTCGATAACCGACTCGGCGATTTCGGGTCCAATCCCGTCGCCACGAATGAGGGTGATGGTATACATGCCGGAGAATGTTATACCTGAGCCGCGCCTTTGCCCGACGGCGCAGGGGGTACAATTCAAGTCATGGCGCAGGACAAAATCGTCATCTCAGGCGCGCGCGAGCATAACCTGAAGAACCTGCATGTCGAAATCCCGCGCGATAAGCTGGTGGTGATTACGGGCGTGTCGGGGTCGGGCAAGTCGACGCTGGCGTTCGACACGCTCTATGCAGAAGGGCAACGCCGCTATGTGGAGAGCCTCTCGTCCTACGCGCGGCAGTTCCTCGGCGTGATGGATAAGCCCGATGTGGACTACATCGAGGGACTCTCGCCCGCCATCTCCATCGATCAAAAATCGACCAGCCACAACCCGCGCAGCACGGTGGGCACGGTGACGGAAATTTACGACTACCTGCGCCTGCTGTTCGCGCGTGCGGGGCGACCCCACTGCCCCCAGTGCGGCAAGCCCATCGCCCGCCAGACAGTGGACGGCATCGTGGACACGGTGATGCACCTGCCCGAAGGGACGCGCATTCAGGTGCTTGCTCCCGTTGTGCGTGGGCGTAAGGGCGAGTACCGCCATGTGTTCAGCGAGGCGCAAAAACTCGGCTTCGTGCGCGTGCGCGTGGATGGACAGGTGTACGAAGTCACGGAAGTCCCCCCGCTCGACCGCTATAAACAGCACACCATCGAGGTTGTCGTCGACCGAATCGTGGTGCGCGACGGCGTGCAATCGCGCCTTGCCGAGGCGGTGGAGACCAGCCTCAAACTGGCGAAGGGGTTGGTGACCATCCACATCGTGAGTTTACCCAAGCAGGCGGTGGTAAACCCCGCGCCTGGTAAAGGCGATAGCAACGCCGAGGGAAGCGTCTGAGATTCCTCGCTTCGCTCGGAATGACAAGGGTTGCTGTTCAAAAGCTTTTGTCATTCCAAGCGAAGCGAGGAATCTCAGACGGTGTCAATCTTGGCAGGAAAGGTACGGGAGCCACTTATGGCGTTTGAGCGAGCGATTCTGATTGTGCTGGACGGGTGCGGCGTGGGGGCAGCGCCTGATGCCGCCGAGTACGGCGACGCGGGCGAAAACGACCCCAACACGCTGGGACACCTAGCGCGCGCCGTCGGCGGGCTGAACCTGCCCACGCTCCAGTTGCTGGGGCTGGGCAACATCCTGCCGCTGGACGGCGTCCCGCCCGCCGACCCGCCCCGCGCCCACTTCGGCAAAGTGCAACCCCACTCCAAAGGCAAAGACTCCGTAACGGGACACTGGGAGATGATGGGGATCCACACCGAGACGCCGTTCCCCACCTACCCTAACGGCTTCCCGCCCGAGGTGATGCAGGCGTTCGAAGCGCGAATCGGCAGGGGGACGCTTGGCAACTACCCCGCGTCGGGCACGGAAATTATCAAACAGCTCGGCATGGAACACCTGCGCACAGGCAAGCCGATTGTGTACACCAGCGCGGACAGCGTGTTCCAAATCGCGGCGCACGAGGCGGTCATCCCCCTGCAGGAACTCTATCGGATGTGCGAAGTCGCGCGGGAGATTTTACAGCCGCCGCACCATGTGCAGCGCGTGATTGCCCGCCCCTTCGTCGGCGACAGCCCAGAGACCTTCAAGCGCACCGAAAACCGCCGTGACTTTCCCTTGCCGCCACCGCCCAACCTCATCGACGCGCTGGCGGAGCGCGGAATCGGCGTGTACGGGATTGGCGTCGTGCCCGAACTGTTTGTGTATCGCGGGTTTCGCCACGCCGAGCGCACCCAGAGCAACCCCGAACACTATCAGGCGTTGCTCCGCGCGTTGGAGAGCGACTGTGCGTTCCTCTTCGCAAACTTCGAGGATTTCGATATGCTGTACGGGCATCGGAATGACCCGCAGGGCTTCGCGGGCGCACTGGAGGCGTTCGATGCGATGCTTTGCGACCTGCTGAGCCGCCTGTGCCCGACCGATTTGCTCATCCTCACCGCCGACCATGGCAACGACCCCACCACCCCCAGCACCGACCACTCACGCGAGTACCTGCCGCTCCTGCTCTACAGCCCTGCCTTCTCCGAGGGCAAGAGTGTGGGTGTTCGCGCCACGCTCGCCGACATCGGCGCGACAATCGGGGGCATTTGGGGTATATCCATTCCACACGGAGAGGTCGTCGATTATGGCATTCAAAATCGGCATTAACCGCTGGACGATGCCCGGCGGGTGGGACCTGAAAACCTGCCTGCGGGTGGCAAAAGAATCGGGCTTCGACTCGATTGAGTTCAATATGGACTTCGAGGGCGCGCTCAGCCCCGCCACGCGCGACGCTGACGCGCAAGCCCTCCGACGCGAGGCGGACGCCATCGGCGTGGAGCTAAGCTCGCTCTCCACGGGCGTCTACTGGCAAAAACCGTTCACGCACCCCGACCCCAAAGTGCGCGAGGAGTCCATCGAGCTTTGTCGTCAGCAGTTGCGCCTTGCCCAGGCGATGGGCGTGGACGCGATTTTGGTGGTACCCGGCGTGGTCACCCCCGATACGCCCTACGATGTCGCCTACGACCGCGCCAAAGTCGCCCTGCAGCAGCTCGCCCCCGAAGCCAAACGGCGCAAGGTGAGCATTGCTATCGAGAATGTGTGGAACCGCTTCCTGCTCAGCCCCTTAGAGATGCGCGATTTGGTCGACTCCATCGGCAGCCCATATGTCGGCGTCTACTTCGACGCGGGCAACATCCTGGCGTATGGCTACCCCCAGCACTGGATTAGTATTCTCGGCGAGCGTATCAAGCGCGTGCATGTCAAGGACTTTCGGGGCGATATCGGCAACCTTCAGGGCTTTGCGAACCCGCTGCAGGGCGATGTGCCATGGCTAACGGTGCGCGCCGCGCTGGAGGCGATTGGCTACACGGGCTACATCACGGCGGAAGTGAGCGGCTATCGCGTGTTCCCTGAGTTGGGGCTGCGCCATATCGCCGACGCCCTGCGGGCGGTATTCCAGTCGTAAGTACTGCCCACGAAAAATGCCACGCAAACGCCGAGGTAAGCGCGGAGATTCCTCGCTCCGCTCAGAATGACAATGATCGTCGGTGGGGACGCCGGAGCTACACAACTGCGGCGTCGGCGGGACGCCGACGATTTGTGCTACTTGAACACTCAGTTGGTATAAGTCCTTCAAAGTTTAAAGCGTTCCCGAAACGCGCGAAGCGCGCATGGTGCGACGGCATTCCTGCCGTCGCCTCGCAGGTACGCTGCCCAACGACGATGGCGGGAACGCCATCGTACCAAAAGGAGGCGTTTTCACATTTGTGGAACTTAAGTGCCTCAAAGGTGAAAACGCCCCTTTTGGTGCGACGGCATTCCTGCCGTCGTGTCGTCTGGGTATCCTCAATGTGCGACGGCAAGAATGCCGTCGCACCATCCGCGCTTGGCGCGTTTCGGGGACGCTTTAACCTTTGAGGCACTTAAGTGCCTCAAAGGTGAAAACGCCCCTGTTGGTGCGACGGCATTCCTGCCGTCGTGTCGTCTGGGTATCCTCAATGTGCGACGGCAAGAATGCCGTCGCACCATGTGCGCTGGCGCGCGTTTCAACGGCGACTTAATCTTTGAGGGGCTTACTATTCCAAGGCGAAGGGCAAGGAATCACGCTGCAGAAACCTAAATTAACCCAAATTGCTACCTATTGATTTTGGGTGGGCGAGATTCCTCGCTCCACTCGGAATGACAAATCGGTTTCCGCAAAAATGCACTTGTCATTCCGAGCCGAAGGCGAGGAATCTCGGCATAGGTAGCAAACTGGGTAAATTAATCAGGTATCCTAACCCCGACGGAGCGGCGGATGCGACGGGTAGCGGCTGGACTGTTGTTGGGACTGTTATTGAGCCTTGCGTGGGCGGACGGCTTGCGCGAGGCGAAGTTAAGTGTGCGTGGCGAGACGCTGGAGCTAAACCCGCCCGCGCTCTGGGATGGACGCGAACTCTGGCTGCCTGTGATGCACCTTGAAAAGCTCGGCTTGCCCCTCGAAGTAAGTACGCATGCGGTGCGCCTGACCACGCTATCTCCGGATCAATCGGCAGCGCACCTCCCGCTGGAAATGAAGCGCGGCGCGAGCTGCGCTCCCATCCGCGACCTTGCGCGGCGACTGGGCGGATTCACGCGCTGGGACGAACCGAGCCAGACGCTGACGCTGCTGGCGCGCCTGCAAGAGGCGCGGCTGGAAGGTGAAAACCTTCGTATTAAAACCAGCCTACCTGTCGCATGGCGCACTTTCAAACTGGAGAACCCGAATCGGCTGGTGATTGACCTTGCGGGGTGCGCCCTGCCCGATGTACCTGTCCCATTGCCTCAGCCTTCCGAGCGCGTCCATGCTGTGCGTATTGGGCAGTTTGACCCGAACACCGTGCGCATTGCGTTGGAGATGGACACGCCGCACGCCGTGCCCGAAAATGGGCTGCACAGTGAGTGGCAAATCGCGCTAACGCCCACCTCGCTCGCGCCTGTCGTGGCAGAAGCCATCGACGCGCCGCCCGTCGTCATGGAAGAGGCGCGTCCTGTCGAACCCACACCCGAACCGTTCCAGATGCCCGTGCTGCAACGCAATGCGCAGGGCGTGGTGCAGCTGAGCGTGCCGTTGCCAGAAGGTGCGCGCCCCAAAGTGCAGTTTCTGGAGAACCCGCTCCGCATCGCGCTCGATGTGCCAGGCTATCTTCAGGAAGCGGTCGAGCAGGTCATGGATGACCCGAACCTGTTCGTGCACACGCTCCGTGCCGTGCCTGTCGAGGGAGGCGGGGTGCGTCTGGTGCTGGAGCTGTCGCGCTCTGTCGGGGCGCAGATACTGTCCGGGAAAACGGGCGTCACGCTCAACCTGCGCGCCCCGCGCAATACAGGCGGCAAGCTGAGGGAGAAAATTATCGTGATAGATCCCGGACACGGCGGCGCGCAGCCCGGCGCGCGCTGGCGCGAGGGGAAAACGGTCATCGAGGAGAAGACGATTACCCTCGCCATCAGCCTGCATCTCGCGGAACTGCTCTCACGCGAGGGCGCGAAAGTGATTCTCACCCGCGCGGAGGACAAAGCGGTCGGATTGTATGAACGCACTGCCCTCTCCAACAGCGCGAACGCCCACTTTTTCATCAGCATCCACTGCGATTCGAACCCCCGCCCCAATTCAGCGTCTGGTACGACGATTTACTATCACAAAAACGACGCCGACAGCCGAGCGCTGGGGCAGGCAATCCTGAATGAGATAGTGAAAGTCAGCGGGCTGCCCTCGCGCGGCGTGCGCTCCGACTCCGTGCTGTATCAGTCGGGACTTGCTGTGCTGCGCACCAGCACCATGCCCGCAGTGCTGATTGAGGTGGGGTTTCTGAACCATTCGTTCGATCGCGCTAAGCTCGTCCAGCCCGCCTTTCAGAAGCGCATTGCCGAGGCAATTGCGAAAGGTCTCAAGGCGCATGTAGAGGGGCAGTAATCAGCGCGGCTCCGCAGGAATCTTTGTCCCTTCGTCGAATCGCGCCCACGAGGTGAACTCTATGGCGCAACGCGAATCGGGTCGGATTTTAGGGATTCTCGTGTTCCTGCTGCTTGTGGCGGGGATTGGCGCAGGCGCATGGTACTTTCTGGTGTACACCAAGTCGCCCCAGTACGCGCTGAACCAGTTCTTCGCCGCTGCAAAAGCGAACGATACCCAGAAGGTGGAGCAGTATATCGACAAGTCGGGCGCGATTGTGGGGATGATCTCCGCTGCCGCTGCGATGGGTCAAAATATGGCAGGGGCGGACCCTGTACGCGCCATCTACCCCGGCTACGGCGACGCCTCGCTGGGGCAAACGCAGAAGGTCACGATCGAATCCGTCACGGTAGAGGGCGATCGCGCGAAAGCGAAAGTGGTGATGGAGGTCGCAGTGGACGGCAAGACGGAGACCATCAAGCCGACCTATGTGCTGGTGAAAACGGAGGACGGCTGGAAGGTTCAGGTTCAGGACACGATGTTCGGCTCGTTCAATCAGTTCGTGACTCCCCGCGCGCGACGGGTGATGGAGCGGCAGCTGCGCACCATCGCGAACAGCCCGATGGGCGCGATGGCGAAGGCGCAGTTGCAGGGGATACGCGCCGAAATCGAAAAATACCCTGAATTTGCGCAACTGCTGAAACAGGCGGGACTGCTCTAAATGTCGATTGCCCCTGAAACGCGCCCCCAACGCTGGTATCACGGGCTGACGGGCTACCACGGGCTTGTGTTGACCGTCGCCGCGCTCGGCTGGCTGTTCGACACGATGGATCAGTGGCTCTATGTGCTGGCGCGTCAGCCCGCCATGACGGAGCTGCTCGGTTCCAACGCCCCCAAAGAGCAGGTCGCCTACTATTCGGGGATTGTGCAGATGATTTTCATTGCGGGCTGGGCGACGGGGGGCTTTCTGTTCGGGATTATCGGCGACAAGCTCGGGCGCACCCGCACGATGATGATTACCGTGCTGATGTACGCGGGCTTCACAGGGTTGAGCGCGTTCGCGCAGACATGGGAGCAGTTCGCGATTCTGCGTTTTCTGGTGGGCTTAGGCATCGGCGGCGAGTTTGCGGCGGGCGCGGCGCTCGTGGCGGAGACCTTCCCCGCGCACGCTCGCCCTACCGCGCTCGGCATCATGCAGGCAAGCTCGGCGATTGGCAACCTGCTCGCGGCGGTGATTTATCTGCTGGTGGGCGCGAATCCGAACCTCGGCTGGCGTTGGGCGTTCGCCGTGGGCTTTTTCCCCGCCCTGCTGGTGTTTGTGATTCGCCTGCTTGTGCGCGAGCCCGAAAGGTGGCAACAGGCGCGCGCGATTGGCGAAAAGCTCGGCTCATTTGCAGAGCTGTTCAAAGACCCGCGCTGGCGCTACCATACGCTGATTGGCGTCGGGCTGGCGGCGGTCGGCGTAATCGGCTTCTGGGGCATCGGCACATGGTCGCCCGAACTGCTCAAGCAGGCGATTAATCCGCAGAACGATCCCGCGCTGAACCCGCTTGTGGAGGAGCGCAAGACCTACGCCGTGATGATGCAGCAGGTGGGCGCGTTTTTCGGGATGCTGGGCTGGGCGATTCTGGCGCAGCGCATCGGCAGGAAGCCCACTTTCGCGCTCACCTTCCTCGCCTGTTTAATCGTCGTGCCCGCGACCTTTTTCCTGACGACCTCGTTCGAGCGCGCGCTGGTGATGTACCCGCTGCTGGGCTTTTTCACCACCTCGCTCTTTGCGGGCTATGCGGTCTACTTCCCTGAGCTGTTCCCCACGCGCCTACGCGCCACGGGCGTCGGTTTCTGCTATAATGTGGCGCGCTACATCGCGATTGCGGGACCCTACACCTTCGGCTTGTTGACCGCCGTCTACGACATCCGCTGGGCGGCGACGATCCTGTCGAGCGTGTTCCTGTTCGGCTTGCTCGTCCTGCGCTTCGCGCCTGAGACGAAAGGGAGACCCCTGCCTGAGTAATATGCGCCTGGCACTGTTTGGCGGCACTTTTGACCCTGTGCATTACGGACACCTGCGTCTGGCGGAGGAGGCGTGCGAGGCGGCGAATCTGGAGCGCGTGCTGTTCATACCTGCCCATACCTCGCCGTTCCGCACCGCCGAGCGACTGAGCGCCCATGCCCACCGCCTGCAGATTCTCCGTCTTGCCGTGCAGGACAACCCGCGCTTCGAGGTCTCCGACCTGGAAATCCAGCGCGGCGGCGTCTCGTATACAATCGACACGGTGCGGACGCTGCGCCAGCACTACCCGAACGCCGAGCTGTTTCTGATTTTGGGCGCGGACGCGCTGCAGGGCTTTACGGCATGGCGCGAACCCGACGCGATTGCGCAGGAATGCAGGCTATTAGTCGGCGTGCGCCCCCACTACGACCTGCAGGCGACGCTGGAGCAGCTGCCTGAGTCGATTCGCCGACGCGTGCAGCCCGTTCCAATGACCCCGCTGGGCGTTAGCGCAAGCGACCTCCGACAGCGCGTGCGACAAGGACGCTCCATTCGCTACCTGACGCCCCCGAATGTGATAGAATATATACAGCAACATCGGTTGTATCTGGAGCCAGAGTGATATGACGACGGAACTGAAGCGTCAAATGATTCTGAACGCGGCGGAAGACGCCAAAGCGGAGCGCATTAACGCGCTCGATTTACATGGTAAAACTTTGATTGCGGACTACTTTATCGTCTGTAGCGGCAACTCGGATGTGCATATCCGCTCGATAGCAGACAAAATTCAGGATGCCCTGCGCGAGGTGGGTGAGCGCGCCCTGCGCGTGGAAGGCTACCGCGAGGCGACCTGGGTGCTGCTGGACTACGGCGATGTCGTAGTGCATATCATGCGCGAGGAGGCGCGCCAGCATTACGGACTGGAGGCGTTCTGGCAGAACGCGCCGCTAATCGAAAGTCTCAGGGAACACACAGGCGATGAATCTCGGAAGCGAGCTGGATCCGAAGCGCGAAGAGATTGAGCGACTGCTCCGCCTGGCGCACATCCATCATGTGCGCGGCGAACGGAGTAAGGCGAAAGAGCTAATTCTGCAGGGGCTGGAGCTGGACGCCGAGAACGCGGGCGTCTGGGAACTGCTGGGCGACTATCTGCGCGAGGTAGAAGACTGGCAAGGTGCGCACGACGCCTACAAAAAGGCGCATGAACTCGACCCCGACAACGCCGCCATCGAGCGCAAATACGCCGAAGCCGTGTTGCAACTCACGCGCCAGCAGGAGCAGTATCAGCAGTGGGAGCGCGCCTTAGAGGGCAAAGGCGCAGGCAACGCGGTCGCCCTTCCGCGCAATCCCGGACTGGCGTTCCTGCTCTCGCTGCTTATGCCCGGCGTCGGGCAGCTCTATAACGGGCAGTTCGTCAAAGGCGGGATTATTCTGGGGATTATGATTGTGGGCGTAGTTGTCTTTCTCGCCACGCCCGGCGGGAGCGATTTTATTTACAACCTGTTGGCGTATCTGGTGAACCCGGCGCGCGTGCGAGGTACGATGAGCAATCTCCAGCTATTTACGGGACTGATTATGTTCATTACATGGGTCTATGCCTTCATCGACGCGCCGCTCAGCGCCGCCGCGCGGAATCGACTGCTCGAATGAGAACCCGCCCCTAATATGGAATAACCTCCCAAGTGGAGGCGTATCGGGCGGCATGACCACGATTATCGGCTTCGTCATCGTGTTCGGCGCGGTGTTTGGCGGTTTCATCATGCACGGCGGCAAAATCGCCGCGCTGATTCAGATTTCGGAGTTTATCATCATCGGAGGCGCAGGGCTGGGCGCACTCGTGGCGTCGAACCCGCCCAGCGTCATTTCGGCGATTATCAAGGGCGTGCTGGGCTTGCTCAAGGGCAGCCCCTATAGCAAAAAGGAGACCTTTTTGGAGCTGCTGCAGGCACTGTTCGCCCTGTTCACGCTCGCCCGCAAAGAGGGACTGCTTGCGCTGGAACAGCATGTCGAAAAACCACACGAGAGTTCGCTGTTCCAGCAGTACCCATTCCTGCTGAGCAACCATCACGCGCTCGATTTCCTGTGCGACACGATGAAGGTGGTGCTGACGGGCGCGGTGGGCGCGTTTGAGCTGGCGGAGCTGACCGAGACCGACCTTGAGAAGCACCACGAGGAGGTCATGCGTCCCGCCCATGCGATGAGCAAAATCGGGGACGCGATGCCTGGGTTCGGAATCGTGGCGGCAGTGTTGGGCGTGGTCATCACGATGGGCTACCTGGATCAGGGACCTGAGACCATCGGGCACAAGGTGGCGGCGGCGCTGGTGGGCACTTTTCTGGGCGTGTTGCTGGCGTATGGCGTGTTCCAGCCGCTGGCGGCGGCGCTGGAACATAACGCTCATGCCGAAGCGCAGTATTATCAGTGCATTCGGCAGGCGTTGATTGCGTTTGCGCGGGGCGACGCGCCGCTGACCTGCATCGAGTTCGCGCGGCGTAGCATTGAGCCGCATGTGCGCCCTGGCTTCCAGGAGATGGAGGAAGCCGTCAAGGGCGGCGGCGGTGCAGCGCAAGCGGCATAGTGGGGTGAAAGAATGTCAAAAGAGGGCGGCGGTGAGATTCGCATCGTCAAAAAGAAGAACGCCGGGCACGGACATCACGGTGGCGCGTGGAAAGTCGCCTACGCCGACTTCGTAACAGCGATGATGGCGTTCTTCATGGTGATGTGGCTCATCGGGATGGACGCGAAGACCCGCCAAGCTATCGCCGCCTACTTCCGCGACCCCGTCGGATTTATGCAGGCGATTCGAGCCAAGAGCGAGGCGGTGTTCACCATCAACGACTCCATCCCCCCGGGCGGCAAAAACACGCCCCACATGCCCCGCGCCGCCAAAGACGGGAACACGAGGCTCAAGAAAGACCGCCAAACCGAGCGCAAGGAGCTGGAGGCGTTCAAAAAGTATGTGGAGACCGCCCTTTCGAGCATTCCCGAACTCGCGCGCCTCAAGGAATATGTGAAAATCGAATTTGTCAAGGAGGGATTGCGCATCGAGCTGCTGGAGGGGAAGGAGCCTGTGTTTTTCCAGACGGGGCGCGCGACGGTGACGCCCGCCGCGCGCCGATTGCTGGGCATTATCGCGCAGAAAGTGGGCAAATTGGAAAACCGCGTGATTGTAGAAGGGCACACGGACGCGCAACCTTATCGTCCTGGCAGTGGCTACTCAAACTGGGAACTCTCTACGGACCGAGCGAACGCGGCGCGCCGCGTGTTGGAGAGCGCGGGGCTATGGAAGGGGCAGGTCGCCGAAGTGCGCGGTTATGCCGACACCCACCTGCGCAACCCGCAGGATCCGTTTCACTACTCGAATCGGCGCGTGTCGCTCCTGATTCCTTACACTTCTGAGGAGCCGTCTGAAGCGAAACTGCCCGACTAAGCCCCTGCTTGCCTACGGCGTGAAGTCCGTATCGGGCTTCACGCGCAGTGTGAACGCCGCCAGCAAGCGCGCGGCGTTCTCCACATCGTCCAAGTGGAGCAGTTCGCACGGCGTGTGCATGTAGCGCAAGGGCACGGAGACCAGCCCTGTTGCCATGCCCGCCTTGTTGAGCTGCATGGCGTTCGCGTCGGTGCCCGTGCCGCCACCTGCCGCCTCCAACTGATACGGGATGCCCTCCGCTTCGGCGGCTTCCACCAGCATTTCGAACACGCGCGGATTGATATTCGCGCCGCGACAGATGACGGGTCCCTTGCCTGGTCGGACATCGCCCACGCGCCGCTTGTCGACGGTGGGGTAGTCGGAGGCGTGGGTCACATCGACGGCGATACCAACGGGGGCGTCGATGCCATACGCGCTTGTGCGGGCGCCGCGCAAGCCGATCTCTTCTTGGACGGTAGCGACGGCGTACACGGCAGCGGTGGGACGGCTCTCGGCAAGCAGGCGCAACGCCTCTGCCACGACGAACGCCCCCATCTTGTTGTCGAATCCGCGCGCCGTCGCAAAGCCGTTCTGCAGTTCCTCAAACTCCACCGCGAAGGTCACGGGGTCGCCGATGCGCACTTTCGCTTGGGCATCTTCCTTATCCTTCGCGCCGATGTCAATCCACAGGTCGTGCAGTTTAGGGGCTTTTGTGCGCTCCTCCTCGTCCAAGAGGTGGATGGGCTTCTTGCCGATGACGCCAGGGATGGAACCTTGTTTTGTATGCACGCGCACGCGCTGCCCGACGGGGATCACAGGGTCATGCCCGCCAATCGGACCGAAGTAGAGGAACCCTTCATCGGAGATGTATTTGACGATGAAGCCGATTTCGTCCATGTGTCCTGCGAACATCACGCGCGGTGCGCCCGATTCGTTGAGCGCCGCGATGGTGTTGCCCATCACATCTGTGTAGACGCGGTCAGCAAACTCACGGGTATAAGCGCGATAGACTTCCGCCGCGCGCTGCTCGTAGCCTGAGGGCGACGGCGCGTTTACGATAGCCTTCAAAAACGCAAGCGATTCTGGTCTCATAGCGTCTCTCCTGTTCTGCGCATCAGATTCGCCATTTCGATGGCGCTGAGCGCGGCTTCGCTGCCTTTATTGCC
>CALKLF010000016.1 GCA_937992175.1 uncultured Fimbriimonadales bacterium
GCAGGAATGCCGTCGCACCAGAGCGAGACAATTTTACTTTTGAGGCATTTATTATTACAGCACGGGTGGGGGCGCCTGTGCTACGCATTTACTTCAAAGCACGGGCGGGGACGCCCGTGCCACGATTATTTACGGAAGGGCATGCCCATCGCCTTGAGCAGGGCGAACGCCTCCTCGTCGGTTTTCGCAGAGGTGCAGATGGTGATATCCATCCCGCGCAGGCGGTCGACCTGATCGTAGACGATTTCGGGGAACAGGATCTGCTCGCGCAGCCCCATCGAGTAGTTCCCACGCCCGTCGAACGAGCGAGGCGAGACGCCCGCGAAGTCGCGAATGCGCGGCAGCACGATGTTAATCAGCTTCTCCAGAAACACATACATGCGGTCGCCGCGCAGGGTGACCTTGCAACCGATGCGGTGTCCCTGTCGGAGCCGGAAGTTGGAGATGGCTTTCTTGGCGACAGTGACGACGGGCTTCTGTCCCGAAATCAGGGCGAGGTCACGCACAGCGTTTTCGAGCTGTTTCGGCTCCTGCTCGCCCTTGCCCACGCCCATGTTGATTACGATTTTCTCCAGGCGCGGGATTTGCATCGGGTTTTTATAGTTGAACTGCTGCTGCAGTTGCGGGCGCACGACCTGTTCGTAGTGGGTGCGCAGGCGCGGGGTGATGCGCGCTACCGCGCCGTCGCCCGTCTCAAACAGTTTCTCGGGTTTCTGTTCCTTGCCCGCCTTCTTGCCCTGCGGTTGCTGGGGCGGGGGCGTTTTTTGCTTAGCCATGGTGCATCCCTCACTTCGTCGCGTCAATCATCTCGCCGCATTTTTTGCAGACGCGGTAGAGTTTGTTGTCCTGCCCGCGCACGCGCCCGACGCGCGTCTTTTTATCACAGTGCGGGCAGACCAGCATCACCTTGCTGGCAAATAGCGGCGCGGACATCTGTATCTTATCGCCCTTCTGATTGAGCATGCGCGGCTTCTTGTGTTTCCATACGAGGTTCAAGCCGTCGACAACCACACGGTTCTCGCGCGGCATCACCTGAATGACGCGCCCGCGCTGTCCCTTGTCTTTGCCCGAGATGACCTCGACGGTGTCGCCCGTACGGATTTTCATTCGAAGCGGTCGTTCCAACTTGCGTACCATAATCTCCCCTCCTATAGCACTTCGGGCGCGAGCGAGACGATGCGCATGAACTGTTTGTCGCGCAGTTCGCGGGCGACGGGTCCGAAGATGCGCGTGCCGCGCGGTTCGTTCTGGTTGTTGATAATCACGCAGGCGTTGTCATCGAAGCGCAGCGTGCTACCGTCGGGTCGGCGGATGGGCTTGCGCGTGCGCACAATGACGGCGCGTACCACATCGCCTTTTTTGACGGGCATATTCGGCGAGGCGTCTTTAACCGACGCCACAATTACATCGCCCACATGCCCGTAGCGCGCGTTCGAGCCTTTCAGCACGCGAATACACATCACCTCGCGCGCCCCTGAGTTGTCAGCGACTTTCAAGCGTGTAAACGGTTGTATCATGACTCGTCCCTCCTGATTACTGGGCGCGTTCTAAGATCTGGCGCACGCGCCAGCGTTTGCGGCGGCTGAGCGGGCGCGTCTCGACAATCTCGACGCGGTCGCCCACGCGACACTCGTTCTGTTCATCGTGCGCCATATATTTCTTGGTGCGCCGAATGGTCTTCTTATAAATCGGGTGGCGGTAGCTGCGCATGACGGCGACCACGACAGTTTTATCCATCTTGTCGCTGACCACCACGCCGATACGCACCTTGCGTCGCCCCTTGTACGGCGCTTTCTCGCCGAGCGCCTGCGGGGCTGCGCCCTCTGTTTGGGTTTCCTGCAGAATGACTTCTTCGTTCATATTTCGCTACTCCTCAGACGCCTGCCTCGCGTCGTTTTTCGTTGATGACTGTGAGAATGCGCGCGATATTGCGCCGAATCTGGCGCATCGAGTCGGTGTCTTTGAACTGTCCGACGGTTTTCTGAACGCGCATGCGGTACTGCTCCGTGCGTAGGTTATCCAGCTCTTTCTGGAGTTCGGCTAAGGTCATGCGGCGCAGCTGGTCGGGTTTGAGCGGTTTCATGCGCTTTCACCTCCTGCCGTTTCGGTCTCGACTCCGAGCTGGAAGTCGGCTTTCGAGACGATTTTGGTTTTGATGGGCAGTTTGTGGCTGGCGCGGCGGAGCGCTTCACGGGCGCGTTCTTCGTCCACGCCACCGAGTTCCATAATCACGCGCCCGCGCTTGACGACGGCGACCCAGCCTTCCACGCTCCCCTTACCCGACCCCATGCGGGTTTCGGCGGCGCGTTTGGTGTAGGGTTTATCGGGGAAGATGCGGAACCAGGTTTTGCCGCCGCGGCGCAGGTAGCGCACGATGGCGACGCGCGCGGCTTCCATCTGGCGATTGGTAATCCATGCGGGTTCCATCGCCACCAGTCCGTAGTCGCCGAAGTGAAGTTCGCGCGCGCCTTTCGAGACGCCCTTGCGTCGTCCCCGCTGCTGCTTTCGGTATTTCGTTCGTTTCGGCATCAACATAGCAGTTCACCTCACTCTTCGACGGGCGTTTCAGGTGCAAGCGTTTCGGGCGCGGGCGTTTCAGCTCGCGCGGGTCGCGATCCGCGACCGCCCTGCGGGCGACCGCCTCCACCCTGTCTTCCGCCACCCCCGCCGCGTCCGCGTCGTCGGCGTCCTGCGCCGAGTCGCTCGCCGCCGCGTCCAGGCGCGCCCGCGCGTGCGCCGCGACGCATCTCACTCGGCGTCGCCGCTTCTGGCGTGGTCACCGACGAGAGCAGGATGCGCCGCTCTGACATCGGGATATCGCCCTTGTAAATCCATACTTTGACTCCGATTGTGCCGTAAATCGTGTAGGCGGTCGCGAAACCGTAGTCGATTTCCGCGCGCAGGGTCTGCAATGGCACGCGCCCCCATCGATCCCACTCGGTGCGCGCGATTTCCGCGCCGCCGAGTCGCCCCGCTACCATGACTTTGATCCCGCGCAGGTTCATGCGTTGGGCGCGGGCGATGGTCTGGCGGATGGCGCGTCGGTGCGAGATGCGCCGCTCGAGCTGGCTCGCGATGTTCTCCGCCACGAGCTGCGCGTCCTGGTCGGGGTTGCGCACATCCTCGACATCGATGCGCAGTTCGGGCTTATTGGGATGCAGCGCCTTGTAGACGGCGCGGGTGACCTCTTCGATGCCCTGACCACCGCGCCCGATAATCTGTCCGGGGCGCGCCGCGTGGATAATGATGCGCACGATGTTCGCCGCGCGTTCAATTTCGATGCGCGAGATGCCTGCGCTGTACCATTTCTCTTTAATCGTGCGCCGGATCAGATAATCCTCATAGAGCGTGTGGCGGTACTGCTTTTTCGGCGCGTACCAGCGGCTCTTCCAGTCGTCGGTCACGCCGACACGAAAGCCAATCGGGTTGATTTTCTGCCCCATTAGTTCTGTTCCTCCTGTTGCGGCGCGGCGGTTGATTTGGCGCGTCGCGGGCGTTGCTTCGGCTGCGGCGCGCCCACGCCCAGCTCAATCGTGATATGGCTGGTGCGCTTCAGGATACGGAACGCGCGTCCCCGATCCTTGGGCAAAATCCGCTTCCAGCGGGGACCTTCGTCCACATACGCACGCTGGATATAGAGTATATTGGGCGCCAGACCGTTGTTGTGCATCGCGTTCGCGACCGCCGATTCCAGCACTTTTCTTGTTACGCGCGCCGATTTGTTCGGTAAACGCTGGAGAATCACCATCGCCTCGTTTACCGGCTTCCCGCGCACGAGGTCAACAGCCAGGCGCGCCTTGCGCGGGGGTATCCGTACATGTCGTGCAACCGCCTTCATAAACGCCTCCTTACTTGCGCTTCACCTTCGAAGCCTTCTCCGAGCCAGCGTGCCCGCGGAAGGTGCGAGTAAGCACGAACTCGCCCAGTTTGTGCCCCACCATCTGTTCGGTGACATAGACGGGCACATGCTTGCGCCCATCATGCACGGCGAAGGTCAGCCCGATCATTTCGGGCACAATCATCGATCGGCGCGACCATGTTTTGATGGGGCGTCGCTGGGTCTGAGGCTGTTCCAGCATCGCCAGCACCTTCTTCATCAGTTTCGGGTCAACATACGGTCCCTTTTTCAACGAGCGCGCCATAGGTTATTTCCTCCGTTTGAGAATAAATCGGCTAGTGCGTTTGTTGCGTCGGGTTTTGACGCCGAGCGCGGGTTTGCCCCATGGGGTCTTAGGGTGGGGCAGTCCGATGGGGGCTTTGCCCTCGCCGCCGCCGTGCGGGTGGTCGCGCGGGGTCATCGCCGAGCCGCGCACATGGGGGCGGCGTCCCATCCAGCGCGATTTGCCCGCCTTGCCCCAGACCTCGTTTTCGTGGTCTAAGTTGCCAACCTGTCCCACAGTGGCACGGCAGTGGAGGTGCACCAGACGCATTTCGCCCGACGGCATGCGCAGGGTGGCGTAGTTGCCCTCTTTCGCCAGAATCTGCGCCGCCGCGCCCGCGCTGCGCACGAGCTGCCCACCTTTGCCAGGGTTCAGCTCGATGTTATGCACGAGCGTACCGACCGGGATATTCTGCAACGGCAGCGCGTTGCCTGGCAGGATGTCGGCTTCGGGTCCATTCATCACCGTCGCGCCAACTTCCAGTCCGACAGGCGCGAGGATGTAGCGCTTCTCGCCATCCTCATATTCCAGCAGCGCGATTCGGGCGGAGCGGTTCGGGTCGTATTCAATCGCGACCACCTTCGCAGGGATGCCGTCCTTGTTGCGCTTGAAATCGATGATGCGGTAGAGGCGTTTGTTGCCGCCGCCGCGATGGCGCGCGGTCACGCGCCCCATATTGTTGCGCCCGCCCGTCTTGCGCAGCCCCACCGTCAGACTCTTCTCAGGCTCCTTTTTGGTAATCTCCTCGTAGGTCGAGGTCTGCATGAAGCGTCTGCCCGGCGAGGTCGGTTTCCATTTTTTGATTCCCATAATTGCCTCCGCTTACAGGTTGAAATCTTCGATGGTCTGGTCGGGCTTGAGCGTCACGATGGCTTTTTTCCATGCCTTCGTGTAGCCCTGACTGCGCAGTCCGACGCGCTTCGGCTTGGGCTTGACCCACATCGTGCGCACCTTCACCGCGTCCACATTATAGAGTTGCTTAATCGCGTTCTTGATGTCGATTTTCGTGGCGTCGTCCGCCACCTCGAACAGGTACTGATTATGTACCATTCGAAGCATCGTGCCCTTTTCGGTGATGAGGGGGCGGACGATTACCTGCGCGGGATGTTTCATTGCGCCCACACCTCCTCCCTTTTGGCGATTGCCTGTTTGGTTGCAATCACGCGCCGCGCGGGGATGATTTCGTGGA
The DNA here is from genome assembly GCA_937992175.1 of uncultured Fimbriimonadales bacterium. GTDB lineage: Bacteria > Armatimonadota > Fimbriimonadia > Fimbriimonadales > GBS-DC > GBS-DC. The sequence goes on from CALKLF010000016.1 coordinate 5,350, forward strand.
GCGCGAACGCGGGCGCGATGCGCACCAGCACATTCGGGATGTTGCGGAACGACTTATAGACGGTCTCGTTGGGTTCGTGGATGAGAATCAGCACGCGCTCGTTCTCCACGCCGAGCGCTTTGAGGAACGCCGCCGCCTGCCTGGTTTTGATTTCGGGGAAGTTCAGCTCGTCCACCACGAGTAGCGCACCGTTCTCGGCTTTGTCAGCCAGCACGGTGCGGAAGGCGAGGCGTCGCTCTTTCTTATTCACGATGGGGTTGTAGTCGCGCGGGGTGGGTCCGTGGACGATGCCGCCCTTGCGCCAGTGCGGGGCGCGAATCGACCCCTGACGGGCGCGTCCCGTATGCTTCTGGCGCCAGGGTTTGCGTCCGCCGCCGCGCACTTCGGCGCGGGTTTTCGTGTCGTGCGTGCCCTGACGCAGGTGCGCGAGCTGGGCGACCACCGTGCGATGCACGACGCCCGTCTTGCCCTTCACGCCGAACAGGCGGTCGTTCAGTTCGACCTCCCCAATCGCTTGACCTTGCGCGTTATATAAACTGGCTTTCGGCATAGAAATCACCTCTACTGTTTCTGCACATACACAATCGAGCCGCGTCCGCCAGGGATGGCGCCTTTGATCAGCACGCGGTTCTGGTCTGCCAGAATCTTCACGATGGTCAGGTTGCGTGTGGTGACCTGCTCGCCGCCCATGCGTCCGGGGGCGCGCTTGCCCTTGAACACGCGCTGCGGACCCGTTGCACCGCTGGAGAGCGGGCGTCGGTGGGTCATCGAGCCGTGCGTCATGGGTCCGCCCGCGAACCCATAGCGGCGCACCACGCCCGCGAAGCCCTTGCCTTTGGAAGTGCCCGTCACCTTCACTGTCTCGCCTTCTTTGAACACATGCTCGGCGCGCACCTCCTGCCCGCTGACGGCTTGTCCGTCGATAATCTCAAATTCTTTCAGGTGGCGCAGGGGTTTCTCCAGCTCCGCTTTTTTGAACACGCCCATCATCGGCTTGTTCACGCGCTGGGTTTTCATCGGCTCGAAGCCGATTTGCGCGGCGTAGTAGCCGTCTTTTTCGGGCGTGCGCACCTGCACCACGTGGCACGGTCCCAGCTCAACGACGGTCACGGCGACCATGCGTCCGTTTTCGTCGAAGATGTGGGTCATGCCGAGTTTACGCCCGATGAGTCCCTTCAGCAAGGGGGGCGGGGGCAGTTCGCGTTTGGGTTGGGCGGGCGTTGCAGGAGTTGCAGCGACAGGCTCGGCAGGCGTCTCTTCCGCTGCCGCTTCACCCGCTTCAGTGGCTTCGGCGGTCGCTTCCGCCTCGCTCGCCTGCGCTTCAGCGGTCTCAGCAACAGGCTCCGACGCCGCTTCCGCCGTCTCTGCCGCTTCGGCCGCAGCCGACGCCGCCTCTGCCGTCGTCTCAGGCTGCTCGCCGTTCGCCTGCGGGGTCTCCTCAGTTATTTGTTTCTCTTCTTGCATCGCTACTGCCTCCCTACAACTTGATTTCGATATCTACGCCGCTGGGTAAATCCAATCGCATTAATGCATCAATTGTGCGGTTGTTCGGTTCCAGGATATCGATGAGCCGTTTATGAGTGCGGATTTCGAAGTGTTCCATGCCGATCTTGTCGATGTGCGGACCGCGAATCACGCAGAATCGGCGGATGTCGGTCGGCAGCGGCACGGGACCGCGCACGCGCGCGCCCGTGTTTTGCACCTGCTCGACAATCCGCTTCACGGATTGGTCCAGCACGCGATGGTCGTAGGCTCGTAGTCGTATCCTGATTTTGTCGCGTTTCATAGTCCTCTCCTCCAGAATCGGGGCGGTCGGCAATTATACCCAACCGCCCCAATCGGATGTATTAGTCCAGCATCTCTGTGACGACGCCCGCGCCCACCGTGCGACCGCCCTCGCGTATCGCAAAACGCAAGCCCGTCTCTATCGCCACAGGAGACACCAACTGCACCTCCATATTCACATTATCCCCAGGCATCACCATCT
>CALKLF010000017.1 GCA_937992175.1 uncultured Fimbriimonadales bacterium
CATGAGAATCGACACTGTAGCGTTTCTCATCGCGTTACCCTGTCGCTCTATAGTGGCGTGAAGTAAGCGCTTCTCGCGAGAAATAGTACTGGACAAGATTCCTCGCTCCGCTTAGAATGACAGCTTTTGTCATTCCAAGCAACCCCAGGAATCTCGACCGCTTCCCCCTGCGTTTCCATAGCATTGTTCGTGGGAAGCACTTGCCACTTGATGGTGACAACGCCGCCAACTGGTTGGCAGCCTCTCGTCAGATGACCGCGCTGAGCGTTATGTTCCATACAAAGGTAATTTTACCCTATCACCGCCGAAAAGTCAAGCAGGATTTCTACCCCCAGGCTCAAGTCATCATTTCTTGGAATGGGACTTAGGCAGGTTTCAGTAGGAAAGTCCCCCCTTCGCTCGAATATGAATACTATGCCATTTCGGAGCCGCCATTTGGTGGAGAAACATTACGCCAACGCGCCCTCAAAGGCAGCCTTTACTTGGCGATACGCAGAATTGTTGGAATAGTGCTATCTTTATTGGGTTTATTGCTCATCGTGCGTCCTGTTGGTCCCGACAGTTACGGCATTTACAACGCTGCTGTTGCTATTACTGGCTACTTACAAATTATTGGCAATATCGGGGCACGAATGTATCTGATTCGCCTGCCTGAACTACCCCCGCGGAAACTTCTGGACTCTGTGTTCTGGTGGCTAATGTTTGTTGGGACTGCCCTCAGTTTCCTTGCTGTGCCCGTCGTCCTTCTGGTGGGATATTACTGGATGCAAGACGCTGGTTTTGTCCCTGTAGCGATTACTCTGTGTGTCATGACGCCGTTAGGACTGATTACAGCGATTCCAACTGCCTTGTTGGAACGTGCCCTCGAGTACAAACGCACTGCTTGGGTCGAACTCTTCTCGCAGCTTGGCTTCTATGTGGTCGGTATTCCGTTAGCGCTAATGGGATACGGCGCGTGGGCGCTTGTGGGAGGGCATGGGTTGAGCCTGTTGATTGCTCTGGTAGGGTTTTATGTTTCTGCCAGTTATGTACCTAAGTGGTGCTGGGATCGGGCACAACTTCGAGATATGGGGCGCTATATCGCCGCACAGACGACGGCTACTTGGATCTATGAACTTCGTCGGTTGGCGCCTCCAATGTTGCTACTGCCGTTGGCTGGAGCGAGCGCGGCGGGCTACCTAGCAATAGCAAACCGACTGCTGGATATACTGAGTTTCGCTCAAACGGCTGTTCAGCGCGTTAGTGCGTCTGTTTATGCTCACGTCCAAAAAGATCGTGCAAAACTGATGGAAGCGATCTACCGCTCTGCCCAAGCACAGATGCTGGCTTTAAATGAATCTGCTGTGGGCGGCTGCACTAAGCGGGGCGATGTTCAGCTTGCTTTTGGGGTGGTGGACACTACTTGGGTTAGCCGTGTTTCTTTTGCCCCCCAGCTGGCGCGAGATTAAATCCTTGGCAAGGGAGGTTAGACGGCGCTGATAAAGCGACAAGGCACAATATTTCTCAGCAATCATCTTCACTATGGTATAATCCCTATGCAGAAGGTGGTCCTCATGCCCAAATTGCCACGATTCAAGGGATTTGCGAACGCGATTCGCCAGAGCCGTGCGCACTCTTCGCCAATGCGCTTCATCCTCGATTACATCTTGCGTCGCTTGCGCTGGAATGAGCGCGTAATCTTCACCTATGAGGGTTGCCGATTTCGACTGATTGACAGTCCCACTGCACGAATGATGTTCTATGACGCCAATCACTGGCACGGTACGACTGATGTTCGCTTTCTGAAGCAGTTTTTGCGCCCTGGAGATGTTTTTGTGGACATCGGGGCGAACATAAGTTCACATTGTATCACACTCGCCAAACATTTAGGCAACTCCTCACAGATTCACGCATTCGAGCCTCATCCTCGCACTTTTGCGTATTTAGAAAAGAACAGACTCATTAATCGGCTAGATAATCTTCATACCTACAATGTAGCATTAGGAGATGAAGATGGCGAAGTTTTCTTCTCAGATGTTCCGTGGAACGATTTAAACCGTGTCTTAGAAAGTCCTGAGCAGGAGATATCTGCCCTGCGTGTACCTGTGAGGCTTCTGGATAGTTATGCGTTCGCTCGATCGCCGATAACAGCCATCAAGCTTGATGTTGAGGGTTTCGAGCTCCCTGTGCTGCGTGGGGCAACTATTGCTCTACAAAATACTCAGTTCCTCTATTTTGAAGTGAGCGATCTCCATTATGAAAAGTACAGCTACTCGACAGGCGACATCGTGCAGTTTCTGGATCAAAATGGATGGAAAATCTATCGATTTGTAGACGAATCACGCGTGAAGCCTGTAGTCCCCTCAAAAACCTTTCCACGCATTGAGCAGACACAGAACTGGATTGCCACACGGTCGTGGGAGGCGTTATCGGCGCGTATTGAGCTGACACAGGTAGGGGAGTAGCGAGATACACTCCCTTTGTAAGCGAACTTGGAGGATAGACACGCATGCTGACGTCAGTAATTACAGGCGGCGCAGGGTTCATTGGCTCGCACCTGGCGGATCGGCTCATCGCCGAAGGCTGGTGTGTCACCGTTGTGGATAACCTCATCAGTGGGCGAATGGAAAATATTCAACACCTCTTGGGGCGCGACGATTTCCAGTTCATTCAGCACGATGTATGTGAGCCGTTCGAGATTGAGGGGCAGGTGGACTATGTGTTTCACCTCGCCTCTACCGCCAGCCCTGTGGATTTTGTGAAGCATCCGCTGGAGACGCTGCGCGTGGGGTCGTATGGCACAGAGAATGCGCTGGAGCTGGCGTTGCGCAAAGGGGCGAAGTTTCTCTTTAGCTCCACCTCCGAAGTATATGGCGACCCACTGGTACATCCGCAACCTGAGACCTACTGGGGGAATGTGAACCCGATAGGCATCCGCGGCGTATACGATGAGGCGAAACGCTACGCCGAGTCGCTGGTAATGGCGTATCATCGCTACAAGGGTGCGGATACGCGTATTGTGCGGATTTTCAACACTTACGGCGAGCGGATGCGCTTGGACGACGGGCGCGTGGTGCCGAATTTTGTCTGTCAGGCGTTGCGGGGCGAACCGATTACGGTGTACGGCGACGGCAGCCAGACCCGCAGCTTCGGTTATGTGGCGGATCTGGTTGAGGGCATCTGGCGACTGGCGCACACCGATTATCACGAGCCTGTCAACATCGGCAACCCCGAAGAGCGCACGATTCTGGAGTTCGCGCAAATCATCAAACGTCTCACCAATAGCGACAGCCCGATTGTGTTCACCGAGTTCTTTACGCCCGACGACCCCAAGCAGCGCTGCCCCGACATCACGCGGGCGCGGCAGATACTGGGCTGGGAACCGAAAACCTCGCTGGAAGAGGGGCTGCGGCGCACGATTGAGTATTTTCGGGAGCGTGTGTAAGCCCTCTTGCCTCGTCACGCAATCCATGCTATAATATAGATAACCATAAGCTATTGTGCTTATGGACGAACGAAGGAGGTTCAAACGATGATGTTTACGACTCGTGGGCGTGGGTTCACGCTAATTGAGCTGCTGGTCGTGATTGCGATTATCGCCATCTTAGCGGCGATTTTATTCCCTGTATTTGCGCAGGCGCGGGAGAGCGCCCGCAAGACTCAGTGTCTGAGTAATACTCGTCAGATTGGCACGGCGGTCACGATGTATGTGCAGGACTACGACGAGACCTTTTTCCCCCAGCCGTGGCCAGGCGGCTGCGCCGAGACAGGCTACTTCACCAACAACCCGAGCCAGCCACGCCAGCACTGGGCGACGATGGTGTACCCGTATATTCGCAACGGTGGGATTTTCGACTGCCCCAGCTACTCGGGTGTGACCTACATTGCGGCGTATGCGCTGTGGGAATGTGGACGCGGGCAGAACAGCCCCCGCATCGTGCCGTTCGCGGAGTATGGGCTGAACGAGGTGATTTTCGGCAACGCAGGCGCAAACGGCATCCCCATCCCCACTCCATTGGCGAAGCTGCAGGAAGCTGCCAGCATCGGCATCATCGCTGACAACAACTACATCTACAGCTGGCGGGTGTGTATGATAGGACCTGGCGACCCCCAGAATTTCCGCAAATACTGGCCCGAGGGGCGCAACGGCTGGGAGTTCTATCAAGGTCGCCCGCGCCATCAAGGCGGGATGAACTTCGTCTACGCGGATGGGCACTCCAAGTGGGCGCGCGCGACGGACACGCCGGGCAGCCGTCCCGATTACGAGAAGGGCTACTATCCCGTGCTGATGAGCGACGGACGCTTCAGCACCCAAGCGGCGTGCGAGAACTCGCCTGACTAAATAGGAGGAGCTATGAAGCAGGAACTATCTACGGGCGTTGTGATCGCGGTAATCGTCGCGATTGTGCTGATTGCGGGGTTCTTCCTGTATCGCTTGTGGACTGGCGGAACGCAAGGCGAGGGGCGTCCGGGCGAGGTTCAGGCTGCGCCGCCAGTTCCGGGCGGCGGCGCGCCGCCCAGTGCGCCCCTGGCTGCGCCGCCCAGCGGGTACTAACCAGAACCGATGGTACGACGGCGTTCCTGCCGTCGTACCCTAATTTACCCTTCCGACTTGAGCGCCAACGATTCGCCCTCCAGGGCAATAGGCACTTCGGTCTCAATCGGCTCATCCAGCGCCATCGCCCAGAGGTTCACATGCCGAATACGGGCAGTAATCGGCTGTAGTCGCTCTGGGTACAATTCGCGTAGTCATGCGCCTTCGAGAGCAACTTGCCGCGTTCGTATTGATTGTCGGTGCGTTAATGGTGGTTATCGGCGCGATTATGGCGTTGCCGCATCGCTCTGACCGCTATCGGAGCCTTGAGGCGGTGCAGGCGCGTCGTGAGCAAGGCTTGAGATTCATCCAGTGGGGGGCTGTCGTGTGTGGATTGGGCGTGGGCGCGCGGTGTGTAAGGGCAACCAGCTGCTGGCGTTCCATCCCCATGAGACCTCCTGAACCGCACTCCCGCGCTTTGGGAGAAGCTCGCCTGCGCGGGCTTAAAACTCCGCGCAGGCGGGGGTGCGAGTTCACTCGCTCTGTAGCACTTGAAGCCCCGATTAGTGTAAGAAACTTATAGTGCGCCTATCAGTCCACAAAGGCATGGGATGATAATTTGCAAAGGGGTATACTTGAATGGGGGACTACCATGGCGGTTGAACAACAGCATCAGAGCGCGGAGGTAAAGCGACGCTATTCGCCCGAAGAGGCGGGCGAGATCCTCAAGCTCGCTGCAGGTTTGCAGGATGACTCGTTCTCGGTCGAGCAACTGCAGGGAATCGCGCGTGAAGCGGGCGTCTCCGATGAGCAACTCCACCGTGCAATCGAGCAATATGAGCAACAAAAGCGTCGCCTTCTCGAACGGCGCAGGGAGCGACGCCGTCGGCTCAAGGTCTTTCTGCTTGTGGGGATGCCCCTGATTATCGCGGTGGGAATGTGTTTCCCACTATTTCGAACCTCTGAGCAAGTTTCCACTGACACATATCCCGCGGCTGTAGTTCCGTTTCCTCCGACGGGCGAACACAAATTCAGCAGCGTTGAGGGTGAATCTAAGTTGCTCGCCTCCTCCGAGACTTGCAAGGTCTACAAGTCCAGTGTTGTAGACAACCACGCGCCCTACGAACAGGCGCGCATCCACAACCTCAGGTCGAACGAGTCGTTCGTCGTCGGGCATCAGTTCAAAAAACTGACCTTTGCCAGTATCTCCCCCACAGGAAAGCATGTCGCCTTCTACGACGAGGCGACAGGCGAAGTGTGGGTGGCGGCGACAAACGGCAGTGGTCTGCAGCGCGTCGCCCGCGGCAGCGAGATTATCGGGGACGATATTCTAATCAGCGGCAATCCGATTGCGGGGTGGTCTCCTGAGGGGGGGCGCGACCGACTCAAAGCGCGCACCCTCGGCGGCGACGATGTCCTTGTTTTTGTAGAAGAGTAGCCCCCGTCAGGTACACTTCTACAGCGGAGGAGACATCGTATGACCACACGAACCACGCTGCAAGTGGACGGACAGAACTACACCTACTACAGTTTGCCCGCCGCAGAGACGCACGGACTGGGCAGTATTAGCCGATTGCCGTTTTCGATTCGCATTTTATTGGAGAATATGCTGCGCGTGGCGGAGTCGCCCGACGGCGCAACGCTGCTGGAGAACCCCGAAGCGACCCTGCGCGCCCTCGCGAGTTGGCAGCCGCAGCCCGAAGCCCGCGAGATCCCGCTGATGCCCGCGCGCGTGGTGCTGCAGGACTTCACGGGCGTGCCCTGCGTGGTGGATTTAGTCGCGATGCGCAACGCGATGCAGGAGCGCGGCAAAGATCCCCAGCGCATCAACCCCGTCGTGCCCGCCGATTTGGTGATTGACCACTCCGTACAGGTGGACTACTTCGGCACGCAGTACGCCTTCTTCCTGAATGTGGAGAAAGAGTTCGAGCGCAATCGCGAGCGGTACATGTTGCTGCGCTGGGCGCAACGCGCATTTGACGGTTTCCGCGTGGTGCCACCAGGCACGGGCATCGTGCATCAGGTGAACCTCGAATACCTGGGCAAGGTGGTGCAGACCAAGCAAGTCAACGGCGACCTGGTAGCGTTCCCCGACTCGCTGGTGGGCACGGACAGCCACACTACGATGATTAACGCGCTGGGCATTCTCGGCTGGGGCGTGGGAGGCATCGAGGCGGAAGCCGTGATGCTGGGGCAGCCCTACTATATGCTGATTCCGCAGGTGGTGGGCTTCAAACTCACGGGCGAGCTGCCCGAAGGCGCAACCGCCACCGACCTCGTGCTGACCGTTACGCAAATGCTGCGCAAGAAGGGCGTGGTGGACAAGTTCGTGGAGTTCTACGGACCCGGCTTGAGCAGCCTCACGGTGGAAGACCGCGCCACGATTGCCAACATGGCGCCTGAATACGGCGCGACGATGGGCTTTTTCCCGGTGGACCAGCGCACGCTGGACTATCTGCGCTTCACGGGCAGGCACGAGAGCCTCGTGCGCCTCGTGGAAGCCTACTGCAAGGAGAACGCGCTGTTCCGCACGGACGAGACGCCCGACCCCGAATACTCCGACACGCTGGAGTTAGACATCAGCACGGTGGAGCCGAGCCTCGCGGGGCCCAAACGCCCGCACGACCGCGTGCCCCTGCGCGAGATGAAGTCGAGTTTCCGCAAAGCGTTGTACACGCCTATCCGCGAGGGCGGCTTCGGCTTGCAGCAGCCGCAGCCTGCGCCCGAGGCAGGTACCTGGGAAAGCGAATCACCCACGCACGACGCCCCCGCCGAGCGCGGGCATATCGGCGTGCCCGTGTTTCTGGACGGCGAGGAACACACGCTCAAGCACGGCGATGTGGTTATCGCGGCAATTACCTCCTGCACGAACACCTCCAACCCCGCAGTGATGGTGGCGGCGGGCTTGCTTGCCAAGAAAGCCGTCGAGCGCGGGCTGCAGGTCAAGCCGTGGGTCAAAACCAGCCTCGCGCCCGGCAGCCGCGTGGTGTCGGACTACCTCGCGAACGCGGGGCTGCTGCCCTATCTGGAGGCGTTGCGCTTCCATGTGGTGGGCTACGGCTGTACGACCTGTATCGGCAACAGCGGTCCCCTGCCCCCTGTGATTTCCGAAGCCGTGAAAGAGGGCGATCTGGTGGTCGCCGCCGTGCTGTCGGGCAACCGCAACTTTGAGGCGCGTATTAATCCGCAGGTGAAGGCGAACTACCTCGCCTCGCCGCCGCTGGTCGTCGCCTACGCCCTCGCCGGCACGGTGGACATCGACCTGCTGCATGACCCGCTTGGCTGGGACCCCAACGGCGAGCCGGTGTTCCTGAAGGACCTCTGGCCCAGCCCACAGGAGGTGCGCGAGACCATCGCCCGCGCGTTGCAATCCGAGATGTTCAAGCACCGCTACGCGCAGGTGTTCGACGGCGACGAACACTGGCAGTCGCTGCCTGTGCCCGAATCGGATGTGTACGAGTGGGACGCCAGCAGCACCTACATCCAGCGCCCGCCCTATTTTGACGCCATGCCCGCCGAGCCGCCCGCGCTGAGCAACATTCACGGGGCGCGCGTGCTGGCAATCTTCGGCGACAGCATCACTACCGACCACATCTCGCCTGCGGGCAGCATCCCGGTCGATAGCCCGGCGGGGCAGTACCTGATTCAGCACGGCGTCGACCCGCGCGATTTCAACACCTACGGCTCGCGGCGTGGCAACCACGAGGTGATGATTCGCGGTACATTTGCGAACATCCGCATCAAGAACCTGCTGCTGCCCGGCGTGGAGGGCGGCTACACCATCCACTGGGACACGGGCGAGCGCGTCACCATCTACGAGGCGTGTCAGCGCTACAAGGCGAGCCAAACCCCGCTGATTGTGTTGGCGGGCAAGGAGTACGGCTCTGGCAGTTCGCGCGACTGGGCGGCAAAGGGTACGGCGCTGCTGGGCGTGCGCGCCGTGATTGCCGAGAGCTTCGAGCGCATCCATCGCGGCAACCTCGTGGGCATGGGCGTGCTGCCGTTGCAGTTCATGCCCGGCGAGAATGTGCAAACGCTCGGTCTCACGGGCGAGGAGGTGTTCCACATCGAGGGCGTCGAGAGCCTCACCCCGCGCAAGACGCTCACCGTGCGCGCCGTCAAGCCCGACGGTACAGAAAAGACCTTCCAAGTGCTTGCCCGCGTGGACACCCCAATTGAAGTGCAATACTACCAGCACGGCGGCATCTTGCCGATGGTGTTGCGCAAAATGATGGCGTAATCCGTGGCACGGGCGTCCCCGCCCGTGCGCGACTGCAACCCCTGTAGCACGGGCGTCCCCGCCAGCGCTACAAATTGTTCTCTCACATCACACGGGAACCTCAAAAGGTAAACACCTACCGCCCAAAATCATCCGCTTGGTGCGACGCCATTCCTACCGTCGGACTCGAACCGATGTACCAGTGAGCTCCACGACGGTAGGAATGCCGTCGCACCAAGTGCATTCTCGTGTTGCATGCGATTCTTTGTAAGTAATACCAATCGTGGTTTCAAGTGCCGTAAAATCAAGGTTCGCGGCGCGCCGTCCATTTTGCCCTTGCCCGCAGCCCCGCTCCCATAGCGTCTCCCGCATCGGAATCGAACTCACTTCCTGGCAGCGGCGTAAATGCTCGCGCAGCTGCTCTTCGTAGATTGCCCGTGCGATCTCCACGATGAGCCTTCTGCTAAAAACCGCCTAAGGATAGGCGACAACCGTCTTAAGCCAAGCGACGGCGCGCCCCTGATGGAATAGCCCTCGCTGCCGCACTGCCCCCCTGAGAAAGGAGGAACGCTTGCTTCCTTCGGCGAAGCCGATTCGTTTAGCCTCGGCAGCCGCACCCGCCGCAGCCCGCGCCCGGCGTTCCAAACTCGTCCTCCGTCTGGAACGACGATCCGCACCCGCAGGCGTTAATCGCGTTGGGGTTGTCAATCTTGAAGCCCCCACCGAACATATCGTCCACATAGTCAATCGTGGAACCGTCCATGTAGCGGATGCTCAGGCTGTCGACATAGATGCGCACGCCGTGCGAGTCGAACACCAGGTCGGTCTCCTCTGGCTCGGCGTCGTCAATTGCCATTTGATACTGCAGTCCGCTGCAGCCGCCGCCTGCGACCCAGACGCGCAGCCCCGCATTCTGAACGCCCGACTCTTCCAACAGCATCTTCAACTCGTGCGCAGCACGCTCCGATAGAGTGATTGCCATAGCGTCCTCCTGTCAAGGTGAATTGTACCCCATCGGGCGTCCCAAGTTTGACGGAATTATGGAACAACCCCTGTAGGCGTGCGTATCAGGAGGATAAGATGCGCTGGATACGCGGAATGACGATGGTGGAGATTTTATCGCTGGCGGTGATGAGTGTGGCTGTGTTGGCGGCGTTCTCACCGCGCATCTCACATCACCTGCCGCGCGACCCAGAGGCGCGCTTGCGGGTGATTCTGGCGGAAACGCGCCACGCACTCCTCGTGTTCTATCACGACACGGGGGTCTACCCCGTGGACTTGAGCGACCTGACGACGACCGAGCCGCCTCAAATCGGACTCGATCGGTGGGGGCGTCCGAGCGCGATGAATCCCGAATACTACCATGGACCCTACCTGAGCGAGGTTCCGAAGTGCCCCATCTCGGGCGAGGAGCTGGAGTATTACTGCGACCCTAAAACCGGGGAGATGAAGGTGCGCTCGCCCGCAAGCGGCGTCGGCAGCGACGGGCGTCCCTATCGAGAGTGGTAGCTTGCTTGGATTCGGGCGCGTCGCCATAGACGGCGCGCCCAGACGACTCCAATCCCCAGCCCCAGTAGCGCGCCCGTCCACATGCCCGTCTCCTGAGCTGCCAGCAGTCCCAGCCCGCCCAGTAAGACTGCAGGCAGCCCCAGCGCGAACAGGTAAACCGCCCATAGCCCTATCAGCATGCCGACGACCATCCCCACCATCGCGCCGGGGATACAGCCGATGATGCCGAACGGCAGCCCCAGAATGAACCCTGCGACTAATCCCAGCCCCGCGAACAGCCCCGACAACGCCCGCGCCCAGGGGGGCAACCCGTGCGTGGACGCCTGCACGCGATAGAGCCGCTGCTGATAGCCCGCGCGCATCTGCGTATACGGGTCGCGTGGCTGGGCGCGCGGCGCGGTAAACGAGACGCCCTGTTTCGGAACGCCGTTTTGTAGTTGCGGGGCGCGTAGACGGTCATACAACCGTCGCGAGTCGGGGTTGCTCAGCACCTCGTAGGCGGTGTTGATGCGTTTCATGCGCTCCTCATACTCCGCGACGCGCCCTTCAGGCGCACGGTCAGGGTGATACCGACGCGCCAGCGCAAGGTAGGCTTGCCGAATCGCCTCCGCCGAGGCGTTCGGGGCGACCCCCAGCTCGCGATAAGCGTCCAGTTTCGGATCGATGCGCATGTTCCCTTATATTTTAACCCAAGTTGCTGCTTATCGATGTTGCGCGGGCGAGATTCCTCGCTCCGCTCGGAATGACAAAGCCGTTTTCGCAGAAATGAACCTGTCATTCCGAGCCGAAGGCGAGGAATCTCGTAGAGGCAGCAACTTGGGTTATCTTACCCCATTCGGCTCAGAGGGTACAATATCGCATCGGAGGCGACGACTGATGAAGATGCCCAAATTTCCCGACGGCGGTTCGATGCGCCAGATGATGGAACAGGCGCAGCGGTTTGAAGAAGAGATGGACGCCTTGCAGGTGCAGGCGACGGCGGGCGGCGGCGTGGTGAAAGCGACGGTGAACGGCAAGGGGATGCTAATGGCGCTGGAAATCGCGCCCGATGTGATCGACCCCGACGACCCCGAAATGTTGCAGGATCTGATTGTGAGCGCGGTGCGCGAGGCGCAGAATCAAGCTGAGAACATCCGCGCCGAGCGCATGAGTCAGCTCACGGGCGGACTGGGGCTGGACAAGCTTGGACTGCCGTTTTAAACGATGCTATTCCCGCCTGCCTTACGCCAGCTGATGCAGCAGCTGGAGCGATTGCCCGGCGTGGGCGCGCGCTCGGCGCAACGGCTCGCGCTCTACCTCATCCGACGCCCTGAGGAAGAGGTGATGCGCCTCGCCGAGAGCCTCGTGCAGGCGCGCGAGCACACCCGCCTGTGCCAGCGATGCTTTTTCCTGAGTGAAGGCGACCTCTGTGAACTCTGCCAGGACCCCGCGCGCGAAGCGGACACGCTTTGCGTCGTCGCCGACCCGCGCGATGTGGTCGCTCTCGAACGCCTTGAGCAGTATCGCGGGCTGTACCATGTGCTGCACGGGCTGATTTCGCCCGCAGAGGGGGTGCAGCCAGAAGATTTGAAGCTGCGCGAGCTGGTGGAGCGCGTCCGTACGGAGCGTCCTCGCGAGGTGATTTTAGCCACGCCCGCGAATGTGGAGGGGGACGCCACCGCGCTTTACATCGCCCGACTGCTCAAGCCGATGGGGGTGCGCGTGACGCGAATCGCCTACGGGATGCCTGTCGGCGGCGAGCTGGACTACGCCGACGCCGCCACGCTCGGCTACGCCCTCAGCGGCAGGCAGGAGCTGTGAAACATCGGGAGGCGGGACGCGAATGCGCTTCTGGACGCTGACTCTGGGGCTGCTTCTGGCGCAAATCGAGCCGCCGCCGCTAAGCGACTGGGTCGCCAGCGGGACGGGTGAAACGCGCCAGCAACGCATCGTAGTTCTGGATACGGAGCACGGGCTGCAACGCACTGACCGCATGGCGCTCGCGGTGACGGGCAAGGGCGAGGCGACCGCCTACTGGCGCAACACGCGCTGGAAACTGGAGCCGAACCGCGCCTATGCGTTCCGCGTGCGCCTCAGAGGCGAAGGTACAGGGGGCTGCGCGATTGTCGGCGCGAATATGGCGAACCGCGATCTCATCCCCACGCGCGAGTGGCAGACCGCCGAGTATGTGTTCCGCACACCCGCCGACACGCGCGAGGCGTTCATTCGCGTGGGGCACTGGCAGTGGCGCGGCGAGATTTTGTTCGACCTGCCACAGCTCACCCCCGTCGATATCGTTCACACCCATTATGGCGACCTCACGCTGGGCGAGGGCGAGACAATACGAAACGAACGCTACCAGTTCGTCAGTCGCTTTGAGGGCGAACTCTCCAACGCGCAATCCCCTTTGCGCGAGTTCACCGCGGCGTTTAACACCAACCGCTGGGTGTTCAGCCCCAATACGCAAGCGACCTATCAGCACTCTGTCGGGGACTATCGCCTGCGCCGCGCGACTCTGCGCCTGCATGTCCCCTACGAGCAGGACGGCGTGCTGGCTATCCACCTGCGCAAGGATGAAGGTGACTGGCAGATTGTGCATACCGTGCGCGGACGCGGAAGCCACGAGTTCGCGATTCCGCAGGCGTTCTTGCCCGCCCGCACGCTGGAAGTGCGTCTGATGGGGCAAAACGGCGCGATTCAGGTCGACCGTTATACGCTGGAGGCGGAGCTGGAGCGCGCTCCACGCGAGACGCTCACGGGTAAGAGCCTCGCCCTGTACCCCCACCAGCGGCGCAATGATATACAAGTTAAGCCCCTAAACCTGCAAAGAGACGCTCAGGGCAAATGGCAACTGCTTGTTGAAGCTTCGAACCCAACCCAAAACCCTATTCAGGTGCGTCCGTTCCATCAGATGTTGCAGGGCATCACCACGCCGACGCCCACGCGCGAGCAACCCTCCCGCATCGCGCCCAATCAAACCGTGCAAATCGCCGTCCCTCTGCCTGAAGCGAACGATAAGCCCATAGAGCAAGTGATTGGGCTACTCGACGAGCGCGGGCGAGTCGCATGGAGCGTGCGCCTGAAGTCGCAAACGCGCTTTATCGAGTGGTCGCGCCACGGCTATCGCGTGGCGGGCTTGCCCGATTGGGCGGGCGTGTGGTGGTGCGAATGGGGCTGGAAGATCGGACGCACGCGCGCCCTGCCCACGCAGACGCGCCCCGCTGTGCGTGTCAGCGCGGCGCGCGGCGAGTATGAACCCGTGCAGATTGTGCTGCGCCCTACACAGCCCCTGCGCCTGCTGAAAGCCGAGCTGAGCGACCTGCAGTCAGGGCGCTACCGCCTGCCCGCGCGCCACATTGAACTGCGCGAGGTCGCCTATGTGTATGTAGAGCATCCCACCGACTCGATGGGTGCGCCCGATGAGTATCCTGACCCGCTCCCGCCGCTGCAAACGCCACTGGAAATTCCCGCACGGCAAAACCAGCCCCTCTGGCTCACTGTCTACGCGCCCTACGGAACTCCTGCAGGTGTCTACAAGGGCAACCTCACGCTGCACACCAATCGCGGCGCGATTCGCATCCCGATTGAGTTCACCGTGTACGACTTCGACCTGCCGCGCACCCCCACCTTGCGCAGCGGTTTCGGAATCAGCGCGGAGCGCGTGTTTCTGTATCATAAGCCGCGCACCGAAGAGCAGAAGCGCGAACTCTGGGACCGATATATGCAGGCGTTCCGTCGCGCACGGCTGAACCCGTACAACTTCTATCTGAGCGGCTACGAAGTACGCCTTGAGAAGGGGCAGGTCGTGCTGGATTTCACCGAGTTCGATAAAGCGGCGCGCCGCTATCTGGACGAGTTCGGCTTCAACAGCTTCGCGCTGCCGATTTACGGGCTGCCTAGCGGACGCCACCCCAATTACACGCAGGCAGAGTTTCTCGGCTTCAAAGAAGGCACGCCCGAATACGAGCGCCACTGGACGGACTACATGCGCCAGCTGCAGGAGCATTTGCGCAAAAACGGCTGGCTCCGCAAGGCGTACATCTATTGGTTCGACGAGCCGGAGGAAGCCGACTACCCCTTCGTGCGCCGCGTGAACGAGCAGATTAAACGCGCCGCGCCCGATTTAACCGTCATGCTGACCGAGCAGCCTGAGCCGCCGCTAATCGGCGTGGTGGATTTGTGGTGTCCGCTTACCGCACTCGTGCCCTTAGACGCCATTCGTCAGCGTCGGGCGGCGGGCGACGAGGTGTGGTGGTATGTCTGCACTGGTCCCCGCGCGCCCTACGCCACGCTGTTTATCGACCATCCCGGAACCGAGATGCGCGTGTGGCTGTGGCAGACCTGGAAATACGGCGTGCAGGGCGTACTCATCTGGGAGACCACATGGTGGCACAATCCGTTCGCCTATCCCGACCGCCTGCAGAACCCGTGGGACGATCCGATGAGCTATGTGTGGGACGCGAGCTTCGCGCCAGGCACGCGCCAGTTCTGGGGCAACGGCGACGGCAGGCTGCTCTACCCCCCGCGCCGCGACCCGAACGCCAGCGATGAGCCGATTATCGCCGACCCAATCCCTTCCATCCGCTGGGAGTGCCTGCGCGACGGCGCGGAAGATTACGAATATTTCGTCCTTCTGGAGCAACTGGTGCGCGAGGCGGAGCGCAAGCGCGTGGATGCGAAACTCCTGCAGCGAGCGCAAGCGTTGCTGAGCGTCCCCGACGCCGTCGTGAAGAGCATGACCAAGTTCACTTTTGACCCGTCGGCAGTGAACAGCCATCGGGCGAAAATAGCAAACGCGATTGTCTCGATGCGTAAGGCTTTGGGGAATTGAAAGGGACGGCGGTTCGAATCAAATACGGTTATGGCAGGGGCGGCCGGATTCGAACCGACGACCTTCGGTTTTGGAGACCGACGCTCTGCCAGCTGAGCTACGCCCCTGCGCTATGGCTCGGGTCGCCCGAACTTGAACCGACAACCTTCGGTTTCGGAAACCGACCCTCTGCCAGTTGAGCTACGCCCGAACACAACTACTTCGCCTCGCGATGCAGCACATGTTTTCGGCAACGCGGGCAATATTTTTTCAACTCCAGCCGATCGCGCTGCTTTTCCCGATGCTTCGTGGTGGTGTAGTTGCGGTCTTTGCACTCGGTGCAAGCCAGCACGATAATCACACGCTTACTGACGGTTGCCATCGTTTAATACCTCCTTGCAGGGGGCAGAGTTCCCGCCCCCGATGCAGGCGTGTTAGTCCAGCATCTCCGTGACGACGCCCGCGCCCACCGTGCGACCGCCCTCGCGAATCGCAAACCGCAAGCCCGTCTCAATCGCCACAGGAGACACCAACATCACCTCCATATTCACATTATCCCCAGGCATCACCATCTCC
>CALKLF010000018.1 GCA_937992175.1 uncultured Fimbriimonadales bacterium
CGCGGTGGGAGAGGGGCTGGGGGTGAGGGCAAACCAGGGCGCACTCCGTTTGCTCGGTCTGCATTTGACTCACTTGAACCCTCGATGGGGATGAGATTCCTCGCCTTCGGCTCGGAATGACATGCGTATTCGCGCAAAAACGGCTTTGTCATTCCGAGCGGAGCGAGGAATCTTTTTCGGTATCATTTCTTGCGAGCAGCACTTATCAGAACTGCTCCTCTTCCGTTGAGCCGTGCATGGCGAGGGTGGACGCCTGCCCGCCTGTGATAGCTTCCTGCACCATGTCGAAATACGCCGTGCCGACGAACGCCTGATGTTCTGTGGCACGGAAGCCCTCCTCACGCGCTTTGAACTCGGCTTCCTGCAAGTCGGCGTAGGCGGTCATGCCCGTCTGGGCGTAGCCCCGTGCAAGCTGGAAGGTGATGTAGTTGAGCGCGTGGAAGCCCGCCAGCGTGATGAACTGGAACTTATAGCCCATCGCGCCCAGCTCGCGCTGGAACTTGGCAATCGTGTCGGCGTCCAGCAACTTCTTCCAGTTGAACGACGGCGAGCAGTTGTACGCCAGTAGCTTGCCAGGGAACTGTTTGTGAATTGCCTCAGCGAACTGGCGCGCCTCGTTCAGGTCGGGCGTGGAAGTTTCGAACCACAGCAGGTCGGCGTAGGGAGCATAAGCTAGCCCGCGCGCAATCGCCGCCTCAATGCCGTTGCGCACGGTGTAGTAGCCCTCGTAAGTACGCTCGCCTGTCAGGAACGGCTGGTCATACGGGTCGATGTCGCTGGTGAGCAGCGTGGCGTTCAGGGCGTCGGTGCGAGCAATCAGAATCGTGGGCACGCCCATCACATCGGCGGCGAAGCGAGCAGCGACCAGCTTCTGAATGAACTCGCGGGTGGGCACCAGCACCTTGCCGCCCAGATGCCCGCATTTTTTGGCGGAAGCGAGCTGGTCTTCGTAATGCACACCTGCCGCGCCCGCCTCGATGAGGGCTTTCGTGAGTTCGAAAGTGTGTAGCACGCCGCCGAACCCCGCCTCGCCGTCGGCGACAATCGGCGCGTACCAGTAAATGTCGTTCCTGCCTTGCGCGTGCTGTTTCTCATCCTCGCGGCGGAAGGCGTTGTTGATGCGCCGCACGACAGCAGGCACGCTGTTCACAGGGTAAAGGCTCAAGTCGGGATAAGTTTGGTACGCCAGGTTCGCGTCGGCGGCGACCTGCCAGCCGCTGCGGTAGATGGCTTTCAGCCCCGCCTGCACCATCTGTACGGCTTGCGTGCCCGTCAGCGCACCCAGCGCGGCGACATACGGCTCGGTGTGCATCAGTTCCCAGAGCCGCTGCGCGCCGAGTCGCGCCAGCGTGTATTCAATCTGGATTGAACCTCGCAATCGTATCACATCCGCCGCTGAGTAGGGTCGCTGTATCCCCTTCCAGCGCGGATTCTCGCGCCAATCATGTTCCAGTTGTGCGATTGCCTCTTGCATGCTTACCTCCTCATCCTCGTTGATGTGGCGTTTCGTGGCACGGGCGTCCCCGCCTGTGCGAGCTACCTTCTGCTTGAGCGAGACGCTCAAGCCACTGGGTGGCACGGGCGTCCCCGCCCGTGCAAGGTACTTTCTGCTTGAGCGAGACGCTCAAGCCACGCCACCTGCGGTGGCTTCAGTCGATATACTCATATGCTACCAGCGTCACGAAGTCGATAAACTCCTCGCTCAGCACGACGCGCTTGAGGATCTCCACCGCTTCGTCGAGGCGGTGGGGCGTGTCGCCGTAGCTCGCTTTGATGGCGCGCAGCTCCTCGTTCAGCATTGTCACAAACAGTTCGGGCGTAATCAGGCGTCCGTCATTGAGCTTCGCCCCGCGATGGAGCCACTGCCACAGCTGCGAGCGCGAAATCTCCACCGTGGCAGCGTCTTCCATAAGATAGTTAATCGCCGCCGCGCCAGTACCCCGCAGCCATGAGTCGAGATAGCGCAGGCTCACATTGATATTCGTGCGCATGCCCTGCTCGGTAATGTCGCCGCGCGGGAAGTTCAATAGCTCCTGCGCCGTAATCGTGCGCTGCGGCAGCTTCTCAATCTGGTTCGGCGTCGGCATGTGCTTGTTGAACACTTCCAGCACGATGGGCACTAAGCCGGGGTGGGCGACCCATGTGCCGTCGTAGCCCTCGCTGACCTCGCGTTCCTTGTCGGCAACGACCTGCGCAATCGCTTTGGCGTTCGCTTCGGGATCGTCACGGCGCGGGATGTACGCCGACATGCCCCCAATCGCGTGAATCCCGCGCTTGTGGCAGCTCTGCACGACCAGCTCGGAGTATGCTTTCATAAATGGCACGGTCATCGTGAGCGTGGCGCGGTCGGGCAACACGATATCCTCGCGGTTGCGGAACTTGCGAATCACGCTGAACAGATAGTCCCAGCGTCCGCTGTTCAGCCCCGCCGAGTGCTCGCGCAGCTCATACAGAATCTCCTCAGTTTCAAACGCCGCGAGGATGTTCTCGATCAGCACAGTGGCGCGGATGGAGCCGCGCGGAACGCCCAATCGCTCCTGTGCGTATACGAACCCGTCGTTCCACAGGCGCGCCTCTAAATGGCTCTCCAGCTTGGGCAGATAGAAGTAGGGTCCCGTGCCGCGCTGCAAGAGTTCTTTAGCGTTGTGGTAGAAGTAAAGTCCAAAGTCCATCAGTGCACCAGGCGCAGGTTCGCCGTCAATGATGAGATGCTTTTCGGGCAGATGCCAGCCGCGTGGGCGCACGCACAGCACGGCGGTCTGCTCGTTCAGGCGGTACTCTTTGCCGTCGGGGCTGGTGTATTCAATAGTGTGGCGCACGGCGTCGTACAGGTTAACCTGCCCCTGAATACAGTTATCCCATGTGGGCGAGTTGGCGTCCTCAAAATCCGCCATAAACACTTTCGCGCCCGAATTCAGCGCGTTGATGATCATCTTGCGATCCACGGGTCCCGTAATTTCCACGCGCCTGTCGAGCAGATCGGGGGGCGGGGGCGCGACTTTCCAGTCGCTTGCGCGGATGTGGGCGGTTTCAGGCAGGAAATCGGGATTCTCGCCAGCGTTCAGGCGGGCTTGGCGTTCCTCGCGCAGGGCAAGCAATTCCTTTCGGCGCGGGTTGAAGTTACGCACCAGCTCTGCGACGAACCGCAGCGCATCAGGAGTCAGAATCTGCGCATACGCTTGCGAGACTGCGCCGCGAATCTCAATCCCTTCGCCAGAAAGTTGACGATTCAGTTCCTCTCGGTAGTCCATCGGTCGCCTCCGTTCTCCTCGTCGAGATTCTAACCGACTGGTAAGTTGAATAATACCGCATCGGCTTGACATAAAGGATACCCTGAAATAGGGCGCGAGTTTTGCCCTATCACCCAGAGGCGATTATGCGTTTAGGGGATCTGCTCCCCGCGCCGCCTGAGGACGCGCTGAACATACTCCACTTCGCGAATCCCCAGCCGCTGGCAAAGTGCGAGATACGCGCCCATCACGGCAGCGGCAACCAGCCCGCCGATCAGCAACGACCGAAGGTTCGGCTGAAACGGCGGCAGCAGCGTATCCAGCCCCGCATGCAATCCCCAGGCGACCGCGCCCATCAGAAGCGTCGCAACGCCCGTGCGCAGCAGGAACCCCAGCAGGGGAACCGCCTCCGAACCGCTCTCGTGGGGGATGCGCCGATTCAGGATCTGCAACATCCAGAGCATCTGAGCCGTCGCCGCGACGGAGGTCGCCAGCGCCAGCCCCACATGCCCCCACCCCAACCCCCGCATGAACAGCACGCACAAGGGCACGAACAGCACGGTCACAGCGGAGCCGATAAGTACGGGCGTGAGCGAATCGCGCAGCGCAAAGAAGCCCCGCGCAATCAACGCCTGCCCTGACCAAGCGAACAGCCCCAGCGCGAACGCCCGCAGGGCGCTCGCCACCAGCTGCGTATCCGCAGGCGTGAACTTGCCGTATTGCAGCAGCACGCGACTGATGTCCTCCGCCAGCACAATCAGCAATACCGTCGCGGGCACGGTGAGGAACCACACGAGGCGTAACCCCTGCCGTAGCGTCAGGCGCAGCGCGCCCCAATCCCCCCGCGCCGCCAGCGAGGTCAGCGCAGGAAAAATCGCCAGCGCAATCCCCTGCCCCACAATGCCAAGCGGCGCCTGCATCTGCCGATTCGCATTATCCAGCGCGGAAATCGCCCCCGCAGGCAACCACGAAGCGAACACGCGCAGGATCAGCATATAGATTCCCGGCAACGACAGCCCGAACATCACGGGCAGCATCAGGCGAAACACCTCACGCGCGCCCTCGTGTTTCAAATTGAACTCCGCCCGAAATGCGCTGCCTAAACGACGCATCACAACCAGGGGTAGCAGCACGCTGCCGATGAACGCGCCCAACAGCGCGCCCCATGCCAACCCCGCTACGCCCAGCCACAACGCCAGCACAAGTCCGCCCAGGATAATGCCGATGTTGTAAATGTTCGGTCCCAGAGCGGGCGCAAGGAAATGCTTGCGGGCGTACAGCGTCGCCATCATCAGCCCGCCCAGCAAAAAGCAAATCTGCGCGGGCAACACGATGCGCGTGAGATGCGTCGTGAGCGCGAGACGCTCGGCGTCGAAGCCCGGAAACATCAGCGCAACGGCAAGCGGCGCGACAAGCTCTAAAATCAGCACCAGCGCCGTCGTGAGACTGACCATCACAGTCGTCACGATGGAGAACACACGCCACGCCTCCTCCTTGCGCCCCATCTCCCAGTAGCCTGAAAAGACGGGAATTAGCGACGACGAGAGCGCGCCCCCCGCGACCATGAAAAAGAGCAAATCAGGCAACTGAAACGCGGCGCGATAGGCGTCCGTGAGTTCGTTCTGCCCGAAACGGAAGGCAATCACGGTATCGCGCAGCATACCGAGAACACGGCTGGCGAAAATCGCGGTCATCATCACCGCCGACGCCCACGCCCAGCTATAGCCCGCCTTCTGCCCCTCAGAGTCACTCATCGCGCGAAACCAGCTTCAGCCCCACCACCCCCAGCACAATCAGCCCGATAAAAAACAAACGCCAGAAGTCGCGCGACTCTTTGAACCAGACCATGCCCACAATCGCCACGCCCACCGCGCCGATGCCAACCCAGACGGCATACGCCGTACCGATCGGGATTTTGCGAATCGCCATCGAGAGAAACCAGAAACTCGCCCACGCCGTCGTGAGCGCAACCACCGTCGGAACAAGGCGCGTGAAGCCGCTCGAGAACTTCAACGCCGTCGCCCACACAATCTCCATTAAGCCTGCAATCAGCAAAAAGAGCCACGCCATGCGGGGGAAAGTATACCGCCTCTACCCGCCTGCGAACCAGTAAGTGCCGCGAAGTTAAAGTGTCCCTTTTTGCCTTGACGCCTGCCGAAGCCGCCGCCCCCACCCCACCCCTCCCGCAAGCAGGGAGGGGGTAGCCTCGTTGATTGCGTCAAGGTAAAAAGGGACACTTTCATCTTTGAGGGACTTAAGTGTCCCAAATGTGAAAACGCCGTCGTATGGAGGGGCAGGTTCGTAGCCTGCCCCCTACCCGCTGTAGGTCATTCCCACTGTGCAAAACAAGGCGCGGGAACCTCGCCCTATTGATTAGGGGATGCCTTAACCCTTGGAGGACTTATAAGCCCTGCCCACGAAAAAGAACACTGGGCGTGGGTGTTTGTAAGGCTTCCCACGAAAAATGCTTCCAAAACGCGGCAGGAGAAGTTGAGGTTCCTCGCTTTGCTCGAAATGACTGCAGTCGTCATTCCGAGCAAAGCGACGACAGTCGCTGAGCCGGACTGAGTCTTTTGCGCCCTTGAGTCCCTGTTTCGGGATCCCCAACAATTCTATCCTGCCATCGTGCCGCAGCCATGCCCTTATCCTCCGCTCATGCCATACCTCACAAGGTATAATCCTGCCATGCCCGCCCAACCCGGTTTGCCGTTGGAGGATGAGTGTGTCGAACGCAACGCCCAGCCCGCCATCCACGCGCCCGCGCTGGAGTACGACCCCGTTCTGTTTGGCAAAGACCCCACCCCTTACATCGTGGCGGTGGAGGTGGTGAACAATCATATCCGCCTGTTCCTGCGCGAGAACGGCGCAATCCGCACGCAGGAGGAGCGGTTCCGCCCTTGGTTGCTGAGCGATATGTGTATCACCCTGCCTGGTGTGGAGTGGCAGGAACTCAAGGGCGAACTGGAGGGGCGACGCATGCTGAAATACCTCGCCTACTGCGCTGACCGCGAGGCGTTTGACGACCTGCGCCGCGCCCTGCGCGATGAACATCGCGAAATCCTCGCCTACGGCTCGCTCCCGCGCCAGTACCTGATGCTCTCCGGCAAAACGCTGTTCAAGGGCATGACCTTTCAGGACTTGCACCGCCTGCAACTGGACATTGAGACCAGCACGCTCATGCCCAACCAGCGCGGGGCGCAGATTCTGATGATTGCGCTCAGCGACACGCGCGGCTATGAAGAACTGCTGGAAGGCGAGGAGAAGGCAATCATCGAGCAACTTGTGGAGCGCATTCAGCAGTTAGACCCCGATGTGATTGAGGGGCACAACCTGTTCGGCTTTGACCTGCCCTACCTGGCGGCGCGAGCGAAGACGCTGGGCGTGCCGCTTAAACTGGGGCGCGACGGCTCAGAGCTGCGCTTCGGCTCGCCTCGTCAGTGCATCATCGGTGCGAACAGCCGCACCTTCACCCCCGCCTACGCGCACGGACGCCACTTAATCGATACCTACCTCGCCGTGCAACGCTTCGACATCGGGCGTGGCGACCTCGAAAGCTACGGTCTCAAGGAGGTCACGCAGCAGCTCGGCGTCGCCGCGCCTGACCGTGTCTACCTTGAGCGCGACCAGATACCTGAACTGTGGCGCACTGACCCCGACACCGTGCGCCGCTACTGCCTGCAGGATGTGCATGAGACGCGCCGCCTCGCCGACCTCACGCTGCCCACCGAGTTCTACCAGTGCCAGATGCTGCCCGACACGCTGCAGAACCTCGCCGTGATCGGCACGGGCGAGAAGGCGAACCTGATGTTCATTCGCGCGTACCTCGCGGAGGGCTATGCCATTCCCACGCAGCAGGCGGCGCGCGAATACCCTGGCGGCTACACTGAAGTGCGCAAAATCGGGTTGATCCCGCGCATCGTGAAAGCCGATGTGGAGAGCCTGTATCCCAGCATCATGTTGCGCTACCGCATCAAACCCAGCGCAGACCACCTCGATGTGTTCCTGCCGACGCTGGAGCGACTGCGCCAGCTGCGCCTCGACGCCAAAGCCCGCGCCAAAAAGACGCAGAGCGCAGAGTCGGCGTATTGGGATGGTTTACAAGGTTCATTTAAAATATTGATTAACTCATATTACGGATATTTAGGCGCGACATTTAATTTTAATGATTATGATGCTGCCGAAGCTGTCACGCTCAAGGGGCAGGAGCTGGTCAAGCAAATCGCCGCCGAAATCGAACGGCTCGGCGGAACAGTGGTGGAGATCGACACCGACGGCGTCTATTTCCAACCGCCCGACCATGTGCAAACCGAGGCGGACGAAATCGCCTTCGTGGAAGAGGTCGGCAAAATCCTGCCTGAAGGCATCCGCCTTGCCTACGACGGACGCTATAAAGCGATGCTCTCCGTCAAAACGAAAAACTATGTGCTGCAGGGCTACGACGGCAAGCTGACTTTCAAGGGCGCGTCGCTGCGCTCCCGCGCCGACGAGAAGTTCGGACGCGAGTTCCTGAACCGCGCGATCGAGCATCTGCTGAACGGCAAACCCGAAAAAGTGGCGGAAGACTATCAGCGACTCGCCAAGCAGATTCTGAACGGCGACATCGACATCGATCAGCTCTGCCGTCGTGAGCGGATTACCGACAAGAGCAAACAGCCGAGCCATCCCCTCTACGAACTCGCGAAACGCTTCCAGATCGGCGACTACATCATGGTCTACCGCAAGCGGGACGGTAGTCTCGGCTTACTGGAGGAGTATGCGGGTGACGAGGATCGCGAACACTATGTGGAGAAACTCTACAAGTTCGCGGCGCGTCTGGAAGACTTGTTCCCCAACTTCGATTCGATGTTCCCCAAACCGCAGGCGATTATTCAGGCGGAGAAGCAGCCCTCGCTGTTTGACTGAGTTGCTTTCCGCCGTGTATCGGGTATACTGACCTGCCCATGACTTTTCAGGAGCTGCTGTTTCGGCTGGAACAGTTCTGGTCAGACTACGGGTGCCTGATTTTACAACCGTATGATGTGGAGGTGGGCGCGGGCACGATGGCGCCTGCCACCACGCTGCGCGCGCTGGGACCCGAGCCGTGGTATGTGGCGTATGTGCAGCCGAGCCGTCGCCCCGCCGATGGACGCTACGCCCGCAACCCCATGCGCCTGCAACACTACTACCAGTACCAGGTCATCCTCAAGCCCTCGCCTGATGATGTGGTCGATGTGTATCTGGAAAGTCTGCGCGCGGTGGGAATTGACCCACGCGAGCATGACATCCGTTTCGTAGAGGACGACTGGGAAGCCCCAACTCTCGGCGCGTCGGGCGTCGGCTGGGAAGTGTGGCTCAACGGAACCGAAATCACTCAGTTCACCTACTTCCAGCAGGTCGGAGGCATCGAGTGCGATCCGGTGTGCGCTGAAATCACTTACGGGCCCGAACGGCTCGCGATGCTCCTACAAAAGAAAAACAGCGTCTGGGAACTGGAATGGAGTCGCGGCGTCTCCTATGCCGATGTCGATTTCCAGTCCGAACTGGAGCATAACTACTACAATTTTGAACACGCCGACACCGAGATGCTGTTCAAACTGTTCGAAATGTACGAGGCGGAGAGCGCGCGGATTGCAGAACTGGGCTATGTGCATCCTGCTTTCGACCTTGCCCTGAAGTGCTCGCACATCTTCAATCTGCTCGATGCGCGGGGGAGTATTTCAGTGACGGAGCGGGCAAGCTACATTCAGCGGATTCGCACCCTCTCGCGCGCCTGCTGCCTGAAACATATCGAGAAACGCGAAGCGGAAGGCTTCCCGCTGCTGCATAAAGAGTGGCGTGTGGGACTGCACCACTAAATCGCCATCATACTCGCGACTTCTAACTTGCGCAGGTCGACGGTCTTCGTCGTCGTGTGGATGTATTCGATGGGCACGGCGACGAGCCGCCCCCCCTCCACGCCGACCATCTCATTGGTATGCCCGTCCAGCAGGCGTTGCACCGCGAACACGCCGAGTTGCGTCGCCAGCACGCGGTCGAAGGCGGTGGGCGAGCCGCCGCGCTGCATGTGCCCCAGCACCAGTGCGCGCAGGTGATACGGCGTGTGTTCCTGCAGGAACTTTTTCACATCCTCCGCCCGTGCCGCCCCCTCCGCCACGACGATAATACTGGAGGTCTTGCCGCGCTCATAGCTGTCGCGCAGTTTGTCCAGTAAGTCCACAAGGTCATACGGCACTTCGGGGATGAGAATCGCCTCTGCGCCGCCCGCCAGCCCCACCTCCAGCGCGATAAACCCGTTGTGTCGTCCCATCACCTCAATCACGAACACGCGGTCATGCGAATAGGCCGTGTCGCGCACCCTGTCAATCGCCTCCAGCGCGGTGTTCACAGCGGTGTCGAATCCGATTGCATAGTCCGTGCCGGGGATGTCGTTGTCGATCGTGCCGGGCAGCCCCATGATTTTCACAGGGCTAATCTGGCTCAGCTCCACGCCCCCACGCATTGAACCGTCGCCTCCAATGATTGCCAGCGCATCGATACCGAACTTTTCCAGAATGGTCGCCGCTTTCTGCAACCCTTGGGGCGTCTTGAACTCCTCACAGCGCGCCGAGCGCAATATCGTGCCCCCGCGATTGATGATCCCGCCCACCGAGAGCGCCGTCATCGGTTCAATCTCTTCGTTCAGCAGTCCCGCGAAGCCGCGCTTGATCCCGTACACTTCCAGCCCGTGATAAATCGCGCTGCGCACAATCGCGCGAATGGCGGCGTTCATACCAGGCGAATCGCCGCCGCTCGTCAGCACCCCGATTCGTTTGATGCTCATAACCCCTCCGATTTTCAGAGTGAGATTCCTCGCTGCGCTCGGAATGACAACAGAGGCTGCATACGAATAAGCCTGTCATTCCGAGCGCAGTGAGGAAACTCGCCATTCTGAACAGTGTCA
>CALKLF010000019.1 GCA_937992175.1 uncultured Fimbriimonadales bacterium
ACACTCTAATTTCGGATTCACATGGTGAGGGTGTTCGAAAAATCAGGGGCGTCAGTGTTTGAGATGCCTCGCTCCGCTCGGCATGACAAGGGGCACTCGGAGCGCAACCCCTGTCATTCCGAGCCGAAGGCGAGGAATCTCGGCATAGGTAGCAACTTGGGTTATAATACATAACGGAGGCATGAAAGGATGAACCGACTTGCGTTTTACTTGGCGCTGAGCAGTTTGATTGTAGGGGCAGGCTACAGCCAACAGTCGTTCCTGCTTATTCCCGACTGGACGAACGACCGCGTGTGCGCGTTGAGCCCTGTAGACGGCAGCGTGATTAATGCGAACTTTATCCCGACCAATACCCAGCTCTTCGACTCGCCCAAGCACGCCCTGCCGACGCCACGCGGGACAATCCTCGTCGCGGACCAAGTCAAGGACGCTGTCCACGAGTTCGACGGCTTCGGCAACTACATCCGCACGATTGCGAACCTGCAGAATAACCAGATCGACAACATCCGCGGGATCGCAATCCGCGACGGGAAACTCTATGTCACGGTCGCTTCAGGGACGCTTCAGAACACGATTCAGCGTTTCAATCTGGACGGCACGGGACAGGAGACTTTTATTGACCGCAATCTCAGCAGCCCCTTCGCCATCTATTTCCGCGAGAACGATATACTGATTACGAACTCCAGCTCGCACCTGATACAGCGCTTTGACCTGAACGGCGCGTTCTTGAATACCTGGGTGGAAACCACCATCCGTTTCCCACAGCAGATTACGCGCCGCCGTTCGAACGGCAATCTGCTGGTGGCAGGATTTAGCTCGCCTGCAGGGATTTATGAATTTGACGACGCTGGCAATCGGGTTGCGTACTACGCCGTGAGTTCGGGACCGCGCGGCGCATATGAGCTGGAGAACGGGCTGATTCTGTTCACTGACGCGGCGGGCGTGAAGGTGTTTGACCCGAACGCGCCGAACCCTGCGAACACCGTGCAGACTATTCTGGGGCAAGGCAACTACCAGTATATCGAACTCTACGAGATTCTGCTGGGCGATGTAAACCGCGACCGCTGCGTGGATGACGCTGATTTGCTGGAAGCGCTGTTCCAGTTCGGCGGGAGCGGACGCGCCGACCTGAACGGCGACAACATCGTGGACGACGCCGATCTGCTGATTGTGCTATTCAACTTCGGCGCAGGCTGCGAGTAGTTTGAGCTGCGCGACGGGCGCGTAGGTGCGCCGATGCGCGGGGCACGCGCCGTACTGCTGGAGCCGTTCTAAGTGCAACGGCGTCGGATAACCCTTATGCTGCGCGAAGCCGTACTGTGGGTAGAGGCGGTCTAACTCCGCCATCATGCGGTCGCGGGCGACTTTGGCGAGGATGGACGCGGCGGCGATGCAGAGTTCCTGCGCGTCGCCGTCCACAACCGCCTGCTGCGGCAGGTTCAGGTGGGGAATGCAGAACTTGCCGTCTATCAGCACGCGCTGCGGGGTAAGGCTCAGGCTCAGCACAGCGCGGCGCATGGCTAACAGGCTCGCCTGCAGGATGTTCAACCGCTCAATCTCGCGCGGGCTGGCGACGCCAATCGCCCATGCGACCGCTTCGCGTTGGATTTGCACGAACAGCCGCTCGCGCTGCGCCGCGCTCAGCTGCTTGCTGTCGGCGATCGCCGTAACAGAGCAGAGGCGTGGCAGCACTACGCATGCCGCCACCACGGGACCCGCTATCGGTCCGCGTCCTGCCTCATCGACACCTGCGATCCACATTATTCGTGTAATAAGTCCTCCCTGCAAGAAATGATACCGAAAGAGATTCCTCGCTTCGCTCGGAATGACAATGGTTGTCATTCCGAGCGAAGCAAGGAATTTCGATTACCTCCTGTCGCGTTTCGGTAGTATTTTTCGTGGGAAGGACTTACCAATCAGTCGCGCCGCGGTTGCGAAGTCGTCGGCGGGACGCCGACGCGACAGACGCGCTTCGCGTATCAGGGCTGCGCCGCACGTTCAAAGAAAGTTGCCAGCAGAATTGGCGCGTAGGGCGTCTCCAGCAGGCGGAACCAGAGGTAGCCCACTGCCCCGCCGTTCGGGAGCTGAACCCACACTGCGCTTTCGCCCCAGTTGCGTTCCTGCGCGTCGTAGAGCGTGGCGAGCGGGATGTAGGTTGCGCCTGCGGGGGCGAGACTGCGCAACGCGGGGCGCCATCTCAAGTCGCCGCCCGCAGGGAAGGGGGTGGGCGCGTCGCCTGCCGCCTTGACCTGCTCGCGGTTGAGGCGGAACTGCAAGCCCGTCGCGGGCGGCGTTTCAAAGCCCGTTTTGCCCGCTTCGGGACGGTCGGAGCTACCTGCGATTGGCAATCCGAACAGCGCGGCGCGGCTCGCCTCCTTGCCGTCGGCGTAGTAGAAGGGGAACGGCGCGCTCGGCAGCGCGAGCAGCACGCCCCCTGCCTGCAGATACGCCTGCAACGCGCGATCCACATCGCCCGGCGCGTTCACACTCGCCCGATAGCTCTCGCCCGCTGCGTACACCAGCGCGGCGTAGCGCGGCGGGGTCAGTCGTCCAGGCGCGACGAGGTCGGCGTACTCCAGCGCTTCAAAGGGCAAGCCCATATCGATAAGCCAGAACAACGCCTCCGACTGTGCGTCGGGCAGCAATCCAATCGTTTTGCCCTGCCACAGTCTGCGCAGATTCGCGACGGAGTCCCCCGTGAGCGCGACGAGCGGCGTCGCCATACGCGGACGCTCCCCCAGTCGCTTGAAGCGCGGCGCGTACTCGGCGGTGGTGCGCAACTCGCGCTCGCCATGCTCGACTGACGGCTCAATCTCGCTCCCCTCGTGCCACTCGTTGAAACTCGTAATCAGCGTCCAGTCGGGGTTCAGGTTCAGCACCGCCTGCCACTGTTTTCGGTACGCCTCGCCGTTGAACCGCTCTGTGCGGATGCCCGGCTTACGGATTTTCGTGTCGTCGTAGGCGGGGATAATCGTGGCGCAGGCGATGCGTCCGAACTCGCCCGCCGTCTGTAGCGCCTCACGATAGTGCGCCTCAATTGTCGCCTGAATCGCCTCCAGCGGCTTGTCCTGCAACGCCAGCACGGGGTTATAAGTATGGATTCCATCGAACGCCCGCGCCGCGCTGCGCCCAAGCGAGTCGCCAATCGCGCAGACGCCCGGCGGAAACTCCTTCGCGATAGTCTCCCAGACCCACGCCCACTGCGCGAGGCTCAGTTGTTCCATCGCTCGCACATACACGAACACGACGGGATGCCCCTCTACCCTCAAATAGGCAGGATGACGCCCGAACCGCTGCAGGATATGGCGCAGTTCGGGTAAAACGGAGCGTGGGTCGCCCGGCTGTGGAACCGCTTCATAATAGATACAGACCGAGAGGCGATGCTTCTGCGCCGCATCCAGCAAGCGGGGCAACGGCTTTTCCTCGTATCGGTCGATGCCCCACCACGAGTAGATAAAGCCGTCGATTCCCGCCCCGCGCGCCCACTGGCAGTGCTGCTCAATCACTTTCGGGTCGTTCGAGTCGTAAGCCCCCAGCGTGGGGTAGTGCGTGGAGGTCGCTATCTGCTTGCGTTCGGGGTCGACGCCCTCCCAGTGGAGCCATCTGCCCGACGCCTCGGGGTTGCCGTACCAGCCATAGTAAAAGGCGAGCGTGAGTTTCGGCGGCGCGTTATAGCGGATCTTCGCCCGCGCCTGCAACGCCTGAATCCGTTCCCGCTGGCTCGGAGTCGCGCTCTGCATAGGGGAAATAGTACCCTCACCCCGCCTTGAAAAAGTGATACATCGTGATCATCAGGTACACGCCGCTGAGCGTCGCCATGCCGAAGATGAGAAACACCCACCAGCCCGTATCGCCGCCCAGCATCGAGCACATCGCGATCAGGTAGAGCGTGGCGGTGATGAGCATCATCCACGCGAATCGCCGCGCATGGGGGTTGGGCGGGCGCACGATGTTGCGACACTGCGGGCACTCCTGCTCAGGCGCGTCAGTGGGCAGCTCCGCCTGACAGTAGGGACAGCGGCGCATGGGTCAGGCGGCGACCTCCGTGACGTTCGGGGTTCGACTCAGCTTGCCAAGCATGGCAAAAGGAGTGTACCCCGCGCGTTTCGTTAGGGCATCTTTCGCAAGGTATACTCCTCGCTGGAGGAACCCAACGATGCGTATCGGAACCATCTGGAGCCTTGCGTTTTTACTATCAGTCTCGATGAGTCTCGTGGCTGTGGCGCAGACCAGCAAGCCGCGCGAGACGAAGCCGAAAACTCAAACCACGAAACAGCAGACGGCGCAAAAACAACCTGCTCAGAAGCCCACGGTGCGGTGCGCTGTGTCAGGTAAAGTATTGTCGAACCCGGACAAAGCGCCGCGCCTTATCTACAACGGCAGAACCTACTACTTCGGCTGCCTGAACTGCCTCGCCGCGTTCGCGTTGAACCCTGACCCCTATATGAATCCCCGTCGGACGCCCCAGACTACCAGCACATGCGGCTGTGTGGCGGGGGACGGCGACGGCAAGACAACCTGCTGCTGCCCGCCGAAGCAGCAACCCGCTCCGCCCACCGCGCCTGAGACGCCCGTCGCCGACACGAAAGTCGTATGTCCCGTGGCAGGCGAGGAGGTGGACATCGCGGCTGCGGTGCGCTTCGTCTATAACGGCAAGGTCTACTACACCTGCTGCAACAGCTGTAAGAACAAGTTCATGAGCGACCCTGAGACCTTCGCGAAGAAAGCCGAGTCGCTCTCGAAACTGCAGGGGCAACCTGCAAAGATGGGCGAGGAGTAGCACCCGTACCGGTCGAGAATTAACCCGGGTAGCTCCCTCTCCCGAGATTCCTCGCCTTCGGCTCGGAATGACAGGTTCCTTTTTGCAAGAACCGCTTTGTCATTCCGAGCGGCGCGAGGAATCTCGGGAGAGGGAGCTACCTGCGCCACCATTACTCTCCGCCCTATGGGAACAGCGTGCAAAGCACGCGCAACTGATTGAGGTCAGGCTGATCCTCCCGCGATCGATAGGGGTCAAACCACGCCCACCGAAGTCCGTATCGGACAAAGTTGTAGTACCGAAAGTCTTGCTCGGCGAACCACTTGGCGCGCGTGTCCGCCAGGACGAAGTTGCCGCCTCCGAAGTGGCGGACGGCGGGCAAATCGTTGGCGTAGTAAGGGACGAAGCAGCCGTCGTTCAAGCCGCGCCCCGCGGCACTGGTTTCCGATTCCTCCATCAACAGCACTGTCGCCGCGGGAAAGCTCACTCGGCTCTCATACACAATATTCAAACAATAATTCATCGAGTACGAGAGCCGATTGACCTCTTTCTGCGGGTCGGAGCGACAAAAGTACAGGTTCCGTTCTTTCACATACGGAAACAGCGCGCCCTGGGCGACATCCACTTGATGATGACCGAGGGCGCGTACCCAGCCGCGATTGCCCACTGTAACGCAACCTGCGGGGGGGAAAACGCCGTCCCAGTCGCTCGTATACAGCGCGAAGCCGACGCCCAGCTGCCGCACATTGCTCAGACAGTCAGCCTGACGCGTAGTGGCTATGCGCATGTCCTGGTACAGGCAGGACGCGCGGCGGAGGCGATACCGTACCTGAGCGTGTTCGTTCAAGTACACCCCGCGAACCGCGTGGAGGACGCGCTCTGTGGCACCGAACGCTGCTCGCTGTCGGCGACCGTCAGGAAGCGCAGGACTGGCTCCAGCAGGCAAGCGATTTAGTCGAGCAGTATCATCTGGACGCTTTTCGGGCGCGTCTCCAGTTGGCGTGGCAATCCCTGTGAATCTCGGGGAGCAACTTCGGCTATAATATAAGCAGCCCTGTGGCGACTGTGAGGAGGCAGGTAGTTATGCGCTACGAAAGTTTACTGGATGCGATTGGCAACACGCCGCTGGTGCGCTTACAGCGTATCCCGCGCCATCTCAAACCCGCGATTTATGCGAAACTGGAGTTCATGAACCCCGGTGGCAGCGTGAAAGACCGCATCGCGCTGCGGATGCTCCTGCAGGCGGAACGCGAGGGCAAACTCAAGCCCGGCGGCACGGTCATCGAATGCACTTCGGGCAATACGGGGATGGGGCTGGCGATGGCGGCGGCGCTGCGTGGCTACCGCGCCATCTTCACCACCACCGACAAACAGTCCCGCGAGAAAATCAACATGCTCAAGGCGATGGGCGCGGAGGTAATTGTGTGCCCGACCGCCGTCGCGCCCGACGACCCCCGCAGCTACTACTCCGTCGCCCGCAAACTGGCGCAGGAAATCCCCAACGCATGGTTCGCGAACCAGTACGAGAACCCCGCCAACCCCGAAGCGCACTACCTGACCACAGGTCCCGAACTCTGGGAAGACACCGAAGGGCGCATCACGCACCTGGTGGGGGGCGTCGGCACGGGCGGTACGCTCTCCGGCGCGGGTCGCTACCTCAAAGAGCGTAACCCGAAGATTCAGGTAATTGGCGTCGACCCCGTCGGCTCGGTCTACTATGACTATTTCCATCACGGCAAGGTGGTGGAAGCGCATCCCTATCTGGTGGAGGGCATCGGCGAGGATATCTTCCCCTCCACGATGGACTTCTCTGTGCTGGACGATGTGATTCAGGTGAGCGACTGCGACTGTTTCCTGTGGGCACGGCGACTGGCGCGTGAGGAAGGGATTTTCGCGGGCGGCTCCACGGGTGCGGCGCTCTACGGCGCACTCGAAGTCGCCAAACGCGCCGACGAGAATGCGCTGATTGTGTTCATCGTGCCCGACGGCGGCGCGCGCGTGCTGAACAAGGTCTACAACGACGACTGGCTGCGCGAACACCGGTGCTACGAACCGCGCGTCAAACTCACGGCGCGCGACCTCATCGAGGCGAAACGGCGACGCGGACTCGCCCACGAACTGCTCACCGTCAGCCCACACGATACCCTGCTGGACGCCTTCCACCTGATGGAACAGCATGATATCTCGCAGCTGCCCGTGCTTGAGAACGGCGAACCGATTGGCGCAATCTCAGAAGATTCAATTATGCAGATGGCGCTACAGGGGCATGATTTGAAGAGCGTCGTCGTGCGCGAGGTGATGAACCCGCCCCTGCTAATTGTCTCACCCGACGCTTACCTTGATGAACTGACCGACCTCATTCGGCAGGAGACGGCGGTGCTGACGCCCGTCGAGAACGGACGCTACGATGTGCTGACCAAGTACGACCTAGTGCATACGCTGGCGCACCTGCTTGGCTTACCCGAATCCTGACTCAGGAGGCGAACCCATGCGCTTTGCAACGAAAGCCATCCATGCGGGCGTGGAGCCTGACCCCGCCACAGGGGCGATTATGACCCCCGTCTATCTGACCTCGACCTACGCGCAGACCGCGCCGGGGCAACACAAGGGTTACGAATACTCGCGCTCAGACCATCCCACCCGCGCCGCGCTGGAGCGCAACCTCGCCGCGCTGGAAGGCGTGGACTACGGACTCGCGTTCGCCAGCGGGCTGGCGGCGGAGAACACCGTGCTGAACCTGCTGCAGCCGGGCGACCATGTCGTCGCGACGCGCGACCTGTACGGGGGCACTTACCGCTTGTTCGAGCGCGTCTGGGCGAAGTACGGCATCGAGTTCTCCTACGCCGACGGTGAGGACATCGACGCGCTGCGTCAGGCGTTCCGCCCGAACACCCGCATGCTATGGATCGAGACGCCGAGCAACCCGCTGCTCGCGATTACCGACCTCAGGGCAGCGTGCGAACTGACGCATGCGCACGGCGCGCTCGCCGTAGTAGACAACACCTTCGCCACGCCGTACCTGCAACGCCCGTTCGAATTCGGCGCAGATATCGTCGTCCACTCCACCACGAAGTATCTGGGCGGGCACTCCGATGTGGTGGGCGGGGCGCTGTGTGTGCGCGACCGCGCTGTCTATGAGCAACTCAAGTTCTATCAGAACGCCGTGGGCGCCGTGCCCGGACCGCTCAGCTGCTTCCTTGTGCTGCGCGGGATTAAGACACTCGCGTTGCGGATGCGTCAGCACTGCGAGAACGCCCGCCGGATTGCTGAGTATCTGGCGAATCACCCCGAAGTGAAAACCGTGCGCTATCCCGGGCTGCCGTCCCATCCAGGGCATGAGCGGGCGCGCCAGCAGATGCTCGACTTCGGCGCGATTGTCACGATGGAACTGCACGGCGGCGTGGAGCGCGCGATGCGGTTCCTCTCCAGCACGCGCCTGTTCACCTTAGCCGAGTCGCTCGGCGGGGTCGAATCGCTGATGTGCCACCCTGCCACGATGACCCACGCCTCGATCCCGCCCGAGGAGCGCGCGAAAATCGGCATCACCGACGCGCTCATCCGCCTCTCCGTCGGCGTGGAGGATGTCGAGGATTTGCTCGAGGATCTGGCGCAGGCAATCAAGAACAGCCGATGACGATTGCCCGACGCCTGTGGTTTCAGTGAGCGGGACGGGCGACTAAGGTGTATGCGCAGTAGATTCCGCCATGGAACCCTTCGGGAGCGGCGGCGAGTGTGCGTTCCCGTCGCCCGTCCGTGCAGGAATTGCGTTCTCCCTATCGAAATCAGGAACCGAATATCGTTTCTTGCGTATATGACTGAGGTAGACGCTATGCCAAGGAAGAAAACTACACCTGCCACCGAATCGACGGAAACGCCTGTGCGCAGGCGACGGCGCACGGTCAGGCGGCGCGTGGAGATCCCCCACGCCCTGCCGATTTTGCCCGTGCGCGATAATGTCTATTTTCCCAACACCCTCGCGCCGGTGTTGGTGGGGCGTGAGAAGTCACTGCGCGCGGTCGAAGCCGCGCTGGACTCGCCCAGCAAAATGATGCTGCTGGTCACCCAGCGCGATGTCACGATAGAAGATCCCAGTCTGGAAGACCTGTTCGAGGTCGGCGTCGTCGCCGAGATTCTGCAGGCGATTCACGCGCCCGACAACACGATGCGCGTCGTGTTTCGCGGCGTGCAACGCGCCCGCGTGCTGGGCTTACAGGCGGACGAGCCGTACCTGCTGGCGCAAATCGAACCGATTCCTGCCCGCGAAGCGAAACTGACCACCGACATCGAGGCGCTGATGCGCTCCGCCGTCGACATGTTCGAGGACATCGCGGCGCACGAGCGCGGCATCCCGCCCGAAGTCGTCGCCACGATTTCCTATATGCAAGAACCAGGGCGACTGGCGGACACGATTGCGCACTTCGCGCCGCTCCGATTTACCGACAAGCAGAAAGTGCTGGAGACCATCCCCATCAAGGAGCGGCTGGAGGTGCTGGTGCATGTGCTGCGCCACGAGCTGGAAATCGCCGAACTGAAACAGCGCATTCAGGATCGCGTGGAGCAAGAGCTGGGCGACACACAGCGCGAATACTACCTGCGCGAGCAGCTCAAAATCATCCAGCGCGAACTGGGCGAGCGCGACGACCGATTCTCGGAAGTCGAGGAGTACCGCGACCGCATCGCCGAGGCGGGCATGCCTGAAGACATCGCCGAACGCGCCCTCAAAGAGGTCGATCGCCTCGAAAAGATGCCCTTCGGCTCGCCCGAAGCGTCGGTTATCCGCACCTACCTCGATGTGATGCTCTCGCTGCCATGGAAAGAGCGCACCGAAGACCGCATGGACATCAACGAGGCGGCGCAAATCCTCGACGAAGACCACTACGGTCTCAAAAAGGTCAAAGAGCGCGTGCTGGAGTTCCTGGCGGTGCGCAAACTCTCTGGCTCATTGAAGGGACCGATTCTGTGCTTTGTGGGACCGCCGGGCGTGGGCAAGACCTCGCTGGGGCGGTCGATTGCGCGGGCGTTGGGGCGCAAGTTCATTCGTGTGTCGCTGGGCGGCGTGCGCGACGAGGCGGAAATCCGCGGACACCGCCGCACCTACATCGGCGCGATGCCCGGGCGCATCATTCAAGGACTGCGACAGGCGGGCACACGCAACCCCGTGTTCATGCTGGACGAAATCGACAAACTCGGCTACGACTTCCGCGGCGACCCCACCTCCGCCCTGCTGGAAGCGTTAGACCCCGAGCAGAACGATAAGTTCTCCGACCACTATCTGGAAGTGCCGTTCGACCTGTCGGATGTAATGTTCATCACGACTGCGAACACGCTGGAGACTATCCCTGCGCCGCTGCGCGACCGCATGGAGATTATCTCGTTCTCTGGCTACACGGAGGACGAAAAGCTGCACATCGCACGCGATTACCTGATTCCGCGCGTGCTGGAGCGGCACGGTTTGACCAGCGAGCATCTGGAGATTACTGACGACGCGCTGCTAAAAATCATCCGCGAATACACGCGCGAGGCAGGCGTGCGCAACCTGGAGCGTGAACTCTCCACCATCTGTCGCAAGGTCGCCAAGCAGGTGGCGGCAGGAGAAGAGGTGCATGTGCAGG
>CALKLF010000020.1 GCA_937992175.1 uncultured Fimbriimonadales bacterium
AGGACCAGGGTTGCGCCCTTCCCAATCGGTTCGGTACATCACGAAGGCTGTTCCCAGCTGCCGCAGGTTCGACAAGCAGGTCGTCTGCCGTGCTTTCTCGCGCGCTTGGGCAAACACCGGGAACAGAATCGCCGCCAGAATTGCGATAATCGCAATCACCACGAGCAGCTCGATGAGCGTAAAACCAAGTCGTCGCATTTGAAAACCTCCTGCTGTGAAATTATAACTCGATTTCGCTATAACGGTGTGGTTATCCTGCTATGGGGAGAGTAGTAACTGCCTCGAAGATTAAATCGTCCCCGAAGCGTGGGGCGTACTTTTGGTGCGACGGCATTCCTGCCGTCGTGCCACCTGCGTAGGCTCCACACGCGACGGCATTCCTGCCGTCGCACCAAAAGCGCGACGAGCTAACCTTTGAGGTACTTATGGGGTTTGAATAAATAGTTGCTCAGTGAACAGGTCGACTAAAGTCGTTCCTGTGCAAGCGAAACCCCGCCTGCGCGGGGTTTTAGCCCGCGTAGGTGGGCTTTGTTTGCACAGGAACGGCTTCAGCCGAGTGGGATTATGGTGGTCAGTTTAATCTTTGAGGGACTTAAGCCCCTCCCAAAAGGGATCACCGACCACGATTCCGCGCCTTCGGCTCGGAATGACACGCGTATTTACGCAAAAACGGCTCTGTCATTCCGAGCCGAAGGCGAGGAATCGCGGTCGTTCAAAACCAGTAGGTAGCAACCTGGGTTATAATACGGTGGGAGGGAAGCCCGTATGTTTACGCAGAAACGGGAGGCGTTTCGCCTTGAGCTGCTCGGCGCGGCAGTCGCAATTTATGCTGCCGCGGGCGCGCAGTGCGACATTATGCACTTTGAAGGCTACAATAACGGCTTGAACGGCGTGGTGATGTTCCGCCAGCCCAGTTTCTCTGGCACAACCAACGGCTATCTGGCGTACACGGGCGCATGCAGCGGCGGTCCCAACTGCGCCCAAATCAGTTTGGAGCAAAACCGCACGCCGTCGGGCAACCGCTCGCTCAAAGTCGTGTGGCGGTTCAACGGCAACCCGCGTGCGTGGCTGCGCCTGACCACCAACAACACGCTCTACTACGCCAACCCGACGATTAGCTTTACTCGCCACCTCAGTCTGTGGCTCTATGTGCCCAGCAGCACGCCCGATTTCTATATCACCTTAGGCGTGCGCGAGACGCAACCCAAAGCCGCATGCGGCGCGAACGGCGGCGCAACGGGCGCGATCGAGTGGGTGGGCGCAGTGCAGGGCGATTCCGCCAACCCGCCCATCGGCAAGCGCATTAGCCAAAAAGACCGCTGGATCCAGGTGATTTTCGACCTGCCGAACGAGCCAGTGCGCCCGTTCACCAGCGATGCGAACGGCATACTGAACGGACGCGCAGGCGTGCTGGAACATCTCGCCTTCACGCCTGTTGACCCCTCCGACCTGCGCCCCTATGTGGTGTACCTCGACGACATCCGCGTGCTGCCTAACGAGAGCGACCCCGTTGACCCGCCGTGGATTTTCGGCATGCATGAGCCGGGTGGCGAGTTCGCTGCCGTTGCGGAGGGCAAACGCATCTGGATCCTGTTCACGGAGGAGCTGGGCGCAGACCCGAACAACCTCACAGGACGCGACTACCGCCCCTACCGCGACGCGGGGCACGGCGTGATTGTGCGCCTGAACTACGGTTATCACCCCAACGGCACGCTCCCGCCCTCGTCGCAATATGCCAACTTCGCACGGCGCGTGGCGAACTTTGTGCGCAACTCGCACGGCGCGCATATCTGGATTATCGGCAACGAGACGAACCTGCCTGTCGAGTGGCCTGGCGGCGAGAGCGGCGAACCCATCACGATCGCTCGCTATGTGCAGGTATTCAGAATGTGCCGCGACGCCATCCGCTCAATCCCAGGACACGAGGACGACATCGTGTGCGCCGCGCCCGTGGGCACCTACGCGCCGCCGTTCCCCCAGTACGGCATCCCGGGCTTTCTGGACTACTGGGGGCAGATGCTGGAAGCCATCGGCTCTGAGCAAGACGGCATCATCCTGCACGCCTACACGCACGGCAGCGACCCCAATAACATCTTCAGCGAAACGCGCATGCAGCCGCCCTATGACCATGTGTATCTACACTTCCGTGTGTATCGGAACCTGTTGAGCCGTGTGCCCCACTCGCTGCGCCACCTGCCCGTGTTCATTACGGAAACCAACCCGGGTGAGCCGTGGCCCGATATCAATAACGGCTGGATTAAGAACGCCTATCTGGAACTGCACAACTGGAACCGAAACCCTGCGAATCAGACCATACGGGGGCTGTGTCTATATCGCTGGCCCCAGATAGACCCTTACTATATCGAGGGCAAGTGGAACACGATTCAGGACTGGCGCGAGGCGATGCGCAACGACTACCGTTGGCGGCGCGACCCTGTGGGCGATGTGAACTTCGACGGCTGCATCGACGACGCTGACCTGCTGGAGACGCTGTTCCACTTCGGTGGGCGCGGCTTCAATCGGCGCGACCTGAACTGGGACGGCAGAATCGACGATGCCGACCTGTTGACCGTGCTGTTCGCCTTCGGGCAAGGGTGCTGAACCGTTTCAGGTACAATCCTTACCGTTCAGGGAGGTTGACTATGCCTATTCGAATCGGGATCAACGGCTTTGGGCGCATCGGGCGCATGACGCTCCGCGCCATTCGCAAGCATTACCCCAACGATTTTGATGTGGTGGCGATTAATGACCTCACCGATGCCCACAGCAACGCGCACCTGTTCAAGTACGACACCACCTACGGAACCTATCCTGGCGAGGTGAAGGCGGAGGAGAACGCGATTGTGATTGACGGCGATCGCATTCGCGTCTTCGCGGAGAAAGACCCCGCGAACATCCCGTGGGGCGATGTCGGCGCGGATATCGTAATCGAATCGACGGGGGTGTTCACCGACGGGCAGAAAGCCGCTGCACACCTGAAAGGCGGCGCAAAGAAGGTCATCATCACTGCCCCCGCCACCCACGAGGATGTCACAATCGTGATGGGTGTGAACCACGAAGCCTACAACCCCAGCCAGCACCATGTGATTTCCAACGCCTCGTGTACCACCAACTGCCTTGCGCCTGTGAGCAAAGTGCTGCACGAGGCTTTCGGCATCGAACACGGCATTATGACGACTGTTCACGCCTACACGAACGACCAGCGCATTCAGGATCAGGTGCATAAAGACCTGCGACGCGCCCGCGCCGCGGCGGCGAACATCATCCCGACTTCCACGGGCGCGGCGAAGGCAATCCACCTCGTGCTGCCTGAACTGAAGGGGCGCATGCACGGCATCGCGCTGCGTGTGCCCACGCTCACGGTCTCTATCGTCGATCTGACCGTGACGCTTGCGCGCGCGGCGACGGTGGAGGCGATTAACGTGGCGTTCCAGCAAGCTGCCGAGGGCGCGCTGAAAGGCATTCTGGGCGTTACGGATGAACCGCTGGTGTCGATGGACTTTCGCGGCGACGAGCGCAGCGCGATTGTCGATCTGCCCTCAACGCTGGTGATGGGCGACCGTCTGGCGAAAGTGCTGGCGTGGTACGATAACGAATGGGGCTACTCGTGTCGCGTCGCCGACCTCGCGAAATACATCGCCAGCAAGGGCTACTGAGCGACCGCTGGATGCGGTATGCGCCGTGGGCGGTGCTTGCGGCGCATATTCTGCTGGC
Source organism: uncultured Fimbriimonadales bacterium (assembly GCA_937992175.1). GTDB lineage: Bacteria > Armatimonadota > Fimbriimonadia > Fimbriimonadales > GBS-DC > GBS-DC. The sequence goes on from CALKLF010000020.1 coordinate 3,715, forward strand.
GATTGCCTATAACCTCGCCACGCCGTTCGGCAACAACGGCTACGCCAACACGCCCGACGAAAGCGCGCACTTCCAGTATGTGGAGTTCGTGGCGCGTGAGTGGCGACTGCCCATTTTCGAGGGCTACGAGGGTGTAGGTTATGAAGCGCACCAGCCGCCGCTTTACTACTTTCTGGCGGCGGTGTTTTATCATCTATTCGGCGGCATGGGCAAGGGCGTGCGGCTCCTGTCCACGCTGTGCAGCGCGGGCGTGGTGTGGCTGGTGTGGCTGAGCCTGCGCCGAATCGCCCCCGAACGACCCCTGCTTGCGCTCAGCGGGATGGGCTTCGCGGCATTCCTGCCGATGCATATCGCGATAGGCAGCGCGGTCGGCAACGACGCGCTGACCAACCTGCTGTTTGCGGCGGTGTTGTATGGGGTGTTGACTAACCTCACCCCTGGGTCCCCCCTCTCCGTTTACGCAGAGGGGGGTGCAGCCGCCGCATCGTATGGCAACTCCCCCTCTCCGTTTACGCAGAGGGGGCTGGGGGGTGAGATTCTCACGGGTCTACTTACAGGTCTCGCCCTCATTACCAAAGCCACCGCTGTCCTGCTGATTCCCATCGTCGCGCTGGGCGTTCTCTGGAGTGCGCGCCTGCACGGACAGGGCGGGGTACAGGGCGCGCTCAAAGCAGGAATCACGCTCGGGGTCGCGCTAATCATCGGAGGATGGTGGTTCATCCGCAACGCGATTCTTTACGACGATCCTCTGCTACAAAAGACTTTTGTGGATGTGTTTGCGGGCACGGCGAGGGCGCAGGACTTTCTGGAGCGCGGCTTCACCTGGGGGGAATACCTCCAGCTCGTCGGCGATTGGACTTTTCGCAGCTTCTGGTTCGCCTACGGGATTCCCGCCACCGCCAGAACCGGCTTGCCCAACTTCCTGCCCGACAGTGTGTACTGGGGCTTGGCGGCATGGACGCTCATCGTGCTGGTCGGCTTCCTGCTACGCCTGCGTGAGCCGATACCTGTGGGCGTGCGTGTCTGGCTCATCCTGAGCACCATCACCTTCGCGCTCGTGCTGGCGAGCTTTTTGATGTTCATTCGCATCTTCTTTCAGGCGCAGGGGCGGTATTTCTATCCCGCGCTTGTCCCCATCAGCATCTTTCTCGCGCTGGGCTGGGAGCGACTGTTTCCCGAACCCCGCCGTCCCGCGGCGCAAGTAGGCTGGATTCTGGTGATGGCTTTACTTGCCGTCGGCTGCTGGCGGTATCTGGGCTAAGGTTTGGTCCTCGCTTGCTTTAAGCGCGTCGCGCATAAACGGTGGAATAGTATGCACTCGTGCGCCCGCCACCGTCCTGATGCCCGATTCAGGAGTGGGCTGTAGCGGTTGGATCGGCTCGCTGTCGGCTGGCTCTGCGGGTGGAGGCGGCTCGCCCATCGGCGCAGGCGCGTTATAGGCAGGGACGGTCGGCAACGGCGCGCCAGACTCGTCCAGTTCCCGCGCGAACCGCTGATACAGCTGTCCTAATTCCAGTCCCTGCGCCAGGATGCCATTCGCTTCCGCCGCGCCGTGCGTAGGCGCGGGAATCGGCGGATTGTCCGCTCTCAGGCTCGGAGACGCAGTCGCTGAAGCGGGCGATGAGGCGCGGAATCCCAGTGCGTGCATCCCGATAACGCCCGCGAACGCGCCCGCGATAAAAAACAGAGTCGTTAAGCCTTGTTCTCGCACTTTGTTCCAACCTCCTGCGCCTTATTAGCGCCGGCGCACGGAGTTTGTGACTTAGTTTCACTTCTCCCGTTCCTCGTGCGCCGCGCGCACCACCCAGCGAATCGGGACGCCTGTATATTCATATCGGCTCCGCAGCTGATTTTCCAGATAGCGCAGGTAGGAGAAATGCACGATTTCGGGGTCGTTCACGAACAGCACAACGGTGGGCGGGCGCACGCTCGCCATCGTCGCATAGTAAATCTTGATTTGCTTGCCCTTGCGCGTGTAGGGACGCTCGAACAGCCATTCCTGAATCAGGCGGTTCAGCTCGCCCGTGCCAACGCGCATGCAGTGGAAGTCGGCGACCGCCATACAGGTATCTAAGAGCGGCTCAATCCCCTTGCCCGCCAGCGCGGAGATGAACACAAACGGCGCGTAGTCGAGCCATTTCACTTCCTGCTGAATCAGCCGTTCGAAGTCTTTCTTGATGGGGGTGCGCTGCTCGAGGTTGCCATCGGGCGGCTCCTTGAGATCCCACTTATTAATTGCCCACACGACGCCGCGCCCTGCGTTCGCCGCGAGTTGCGCTATCCGTCGGTCGTTGTGCGTGATGCCTTCGGTCGCGTCGATGACCACGACGGCGACATCGGCGCGTTGCATGGCGCGTTTCGCTCGCATCTGCGCGTAGTATTCCAGCGAACGCTGTACCTTGCCAGGTCGCTTGATGCCCGCCGTGTCGATTAATATCACGGGCTGCCCTTTCCATGTGAAGGGCGTGTCGAGCGTATCGCGCGTCGTGCCCGCGATTTCGCTCACAATTGCGCGGGGTTCACCTAAAATCGCGTTCAGCAGCGACGACTTGCCCACATTCGGACGCCCCACGATTGCGATTTTGATGGGTTCTTCGCCCTCTTCCTCTTCAACGGGGGGCTGTGGCTGCGCCTGCATCTGTTCGAACGCCCGCTCCAGCACTTCGGCGATGTTGTGCCCGTGAATGGACGAAATCGGGATCGGCTCGCCCAGCCCCAGCGCGAAGAACTCCGCCCGCTGGTTCTCCCACTGCTGCGGGTTGTCCGCCTTGTTCACCAGCAGCAGCGTCGGCTTGTTTCCTTTGCGCAGCAGTTCGGCGACCTCCTCGTCGGCGGGGGTCAGCCCGTCGCGGGCGTCTACCAGAAACAGGATGCAGTCCGCCTCGTGCATCGCCACCTGCGCCTGCACGCGCACCTGCTCAATCAGCGGGTCGTCGTCGCTGAACAGGATGCCTCCTGTATCGATAACGATGAACGGGTGACTGAGCCACTCGCCCTCGCCGTAGAGTCGGTCGCGCGTGACGCCCGGCGTGTCTTCCACAATCGCCACGCGCTGCCCAATCAGCCGATTGAAGAGCGTGGATTTGCCGACATTGGGGCGTCCGACGATGGCAATCACAGGTTTGCGGCGCATAGCGTGATAATTGTACCCCGATAGAAATTAACCTACCTCCAACACCTGCCCGTCATACGCCAGTTCAATCCCGGCAGGCAGTTCGGCGTTCGTAGTTTCGTAATCCAGGTCGTGCGTTAGATGCGTGAACAGCGTGCGCTCCGCCTTGAGCTGCAGGGCGACCTCCACCGCTTTGTCGAAGTGAAAGTGCGTGGGGTGGGGCTGGCGGCGCAGGGCGTCCAGAATCAGCAGTTTCAACCCCTGCAGGCGTTCCCATGTGTCGGGCGGGATGTAGCTCACATCCGTCACATACGCAAAATCGCCAATCCGAAACGCGAGGATGGGCATCTCGCCGTGAAACACGCGCAGCGGTTCAAGCGTGAGTTCGCCGATTTGAAGTTCGCCCGTGATCTCACGGAACTCGATTTGCGGGGTGCTGACGCCCGGCGGGTAAGGGAAGAAGATGTACCGAAACACGCGCTTGAGGTCGTCCAGAGCGCTGGCTTCGGCGTAGACAGGCACGGTGCGTCCGGTGTAAATCGTGAAGCCGCGGATATCGTCCAGCCCCATGATGTGGTCGGCATGGGTGTGGGTAATCAGCACGGCGTCCAGATGCTGGTCTAAGCCCGCGCGCAGCAGTTGCAGGCGTAGTTCGGGCGGGGCGTCGATGAGGATTTGGGTTTCCCCCTGCTGGATATGTACGCTGGGACGGGTGCGGTGGTTGCGCGGGTCGGCGGAGGTGCATACGGCGCAACGGCAGCCGAGTTGCGGCACGCCCATCGAAGTGCCACAGCCCAAGATGGTGACGCGCACTTGCCCGTTAGCCCTCCTTTTCCTGGTGGAGTAGTGTCAGCGCGTGGCGCAGGGTGGGGATGAGGCGGTTCGCGACGGCTTGCGCGGCGACAGCGATTGCCTGCCGCACGGCGTAGCTGTCGGAGCGTCCGTGCCCGATGATGCACACGCCGTCCACGCCCAGCAGCGGCGCGCCGCCCCACTCGCGATAGTCTAACCGCTGCTTGATGCGCCCGAACGCAGGCTTGAGCAGCGCAAGGGGCAGTTTGTTCAGCGCGTTGCGGGTCAGCTCCTCTTTGACCACCTTCAGCACCATCTCCGCCACGCCCTCGCTGGTCTTCAGAAAAATGTTGCCCACGAACCCGTCGCACACCACCACATCGGCGACGCCCTCGTAGAAGGTCTTGCCCTCCACATTCCCCACGAACTCGTCTTTGAGCTGGCTCTGCAGCAGCTGGTAGGCTTCTTTGGTGAGACTGTTGCCTTTGGTGGCTTCCTCGCCAATGTTGAGCAGCCCCACGCGCGGGTTTGGAATCTCCAGCACTTGCGCGGCGTAGATTTGCCCCATCAGCGCGAAGTCGAGCAGCTGGCGCGGGGTACAGTCGACGGTCGCGCCGCTGTCTAACAGCACGCATCGCCCCGTGTAGGTGGGCAGTACGGTGGCGATGGCGGGGCGATCCACATAGGGCAGCCCGCCCCAGAGCAGTTTGGCGGTGACGCCGACCGCGCCCGTGTTGCCCATCGAGACCAGCGCATCCGCCTTGCCCTCTTTCACGAGCTTGGCGGCGACCACGAGCGACGAGTCGCGCTTGCGCCGAATCGCCATCACGGGCGAGTCGTCCATCGTAATCGCCTGTGAGGCGTGATGTACGATGAGGTTCGCAGGTCGCCCGCGTTTCGGCAAGAGTGGCTCAATCTGCGCCGTGTCGCCCACCAGTAGGATTTCGAAGCTCACCTGCCGAGCGGACTCCAGCGCGCCCGCTACAATCTCGTGGGGAGCATGGTCGCCCCCCATCGCGTCGACGGCGATGCGCATCGCTTACTCTTCCGAAGTCACGCCTTCGGTAACCGCCTCTTCGTACTTGCGCTTCTTGTAGTAGCCGCACACGGGGCAGGCGCGGTGGGGCAACACTATCGCGCCGCAGTGGGTGCAGCGGCTCAAGCCAGGCAGCTCGAGCTTATAGTGCGTGCGGCGTTTCGCGCCCCGCGCGTGCGAATGTCGTCGTTTCGGGTTCGCCATCGTTTGCCTCCTTGTGTCAATCCTCGCTGTACCATGCGCGCGCCAGCGCCTCGAAGGCGGGATGCCCCGCTTTCGGCGCACAGGCGCACGGCGCTTCGTTCAGGTTCTGTCCGCAGGTGGGGCACAAGCCCTTGCAATCCTCCCGGCAGACAGGCGCTATCGGCAACTCCAGCAACAGATATTGCCGCAGCAAGTCGTCGGCATAGAGCCAGTTCCCCTCGAACACGGGGAACGAGTCCCGATCTTCCACTTCGGCGTAGCCGTATGCGCTCAATCCAGCGGGCGTGCCCGCTAAGGGGAACTCCTCGTGGATCTCGAACTTCACGGGCAGCTGGAAGTAGCTCAGGCAGCGTCCGCACTCCAGCCACACAGTGGTGCTGAACTCGCCGTAGAGGCGCAAAATGCGTCCGCCGCTCTCGGCGACCAGCGTGCCGCGAATCGGTTCCGCCAGCGGGGGAGCCTCTTCCCGCTCTAACCAGATTTCGATCGGGTACTCCACGCGCCGCCCAGGGTGCTGGACGACATCATTCAAATCCAATCGATACACTTTCATGGCAGCTCCCCCTGTAGCCTGCAGGCTACGAAAAGGAAGTATACCCCATGAGGACACGGTATAATCTTCCCTGATGCGCACACGACGCTGGGGTATCGCCGTCGGGCTGACAGGGCTGCTGATGCTACTGGGGGGCTTCGCGGTAGGCAGGTGGACGCGCACGCGATATGTGCAACTCCCCGCGCCCGTGAAGGAGCCAGTTCGCATCGCTGTGCTGGGCGATTTTCACATTATCGACGAAGCCAGCTTGCAGCACGCCCGTGCATGTCTGGAACGCGCGATGGCGGAACAGCCCGACGCGATTCTGCTGGTGGGCGACTATGTGCATACGCATCATGGCTTGCCCTATCTGAAGCGGGCGTTGCAGGGCGTGCGCGCGCCGCTGGGCGTATGTGCTGTGCTGGGCAATCACGACCACAGGTCAGGCAGAGACGCCGTGATTCGCGCCCTGCAAGATTCAGGCGTGCGCGTGCTGCGGGAAGAGAATATCACGCTGCGCAAGGGCGACACAAAACTGACGCTGGTGGGGATTTATGACCTGTGGTTCCGCAAGCCCAACTGGGCGAAGGCGTTTCGAGGTGTGCCTGAGAAGCCCCGCCATCCTGTGATCCTGCTTTCGCACAATCCCGACGCCGCGCTTAGCCCCTATCGCGACCGCGCCACACTGATTGTGGCGGGGCACACGCACGCCGGGCAGATCTGGGCGCCCACGACTGCGCATCGCACCATGCAAAAACTCTTCGGGTGCAGCTATATTCCCAAAACCAGATACGGTACGAGCCACCCCTACGGGCTGTATCAGGAGGGCGACACGTGGGTGTATATCACCAGCGGGGTGACGCACGGGCGCAGCGTGCCACGCTGGTACACGCGCCCCGAAGTGAGCATCATAGACCTTGTTCCTTAGCCGCGTCCACAGTTCCCAATTGCGCTGCAGAGTAGATTGGTGTGTATAGAACCCGCTCCAACCTGCCAATAATTCCCCCGTATGGCGTGGGCGAACTGGCTGACGCGGGCGTTGCGCAACTCCGACCTGATGATTGCACTGGCGATTCTCGTCGTCGTGACGATGCTGATCGTGCCCATGCCTAAGTGGATGCTGGACACCTTTATCGTGTTCAACTTCGCCGCGTCGATTGTTATCGCGCTGATGGCGGTGAACATTACCAATCCGCTGCAGTTTTCGGTGTTCCCTGCGCTGTTGCTGGTGACCACGCTGTTTCGGCTGGCGCTGAGTATCGTCGCTACGAAGCTGATTTTGGGCACGGGCAGCGCAGGCAAGGTAATCGAGACCTTCGGGCAGTTCGTGGTGGGGGGCGACTTCGTGGTGGGCGTGGTCGCGTTCCTGATTCTGGTGGTGGTGCAGTTTGTGGTGATTACGAACGGCGCAGGGCGCGTGGCGGAGGTCGCCGCCCGCTTCACGCTGGACGCGATGCCCGGCAAACAGATGGCGATTGACGCCGATCTGAACGCGGGGCTCATAGATCAGGAGGAAGCCAAACGCCGCCGCCGCGCCATCGAAATGGAAGCCGACTTCTACGGCGCGATGGACGGTGCGAGCAAGTTTGTCAAAGGCGACGCGATTGCGGCGATTTTGATTATCCTGATTAACATCATCGGTGGCTTTGCGGTGGGCTTTCTGCGCGGGCAGGGCGACGCGATGACCGTGCTGCAAACCTACACGCTGCTCACGGTGGGCGAGGGCTTGGTGGCGCAAATCCCCGCGCTGCTGATTTCCACGGCTACGGGATTGCTGGTGACCCGCGCCTCGACCGAGCAGGCGATGGGGCAGGATGTGGTGGGGCAAGTGCTGCAGTATCCGCGCGTGCTGATGGCGGCGGGCGGCGCGATTGCGTTTCTCGCACTGGTGCCCGGCTTCCCGAAACCGCAGTTTGTCATGGTAGGCGCGGCGCTGTTCGGATTGGGCTATCTGGCGACACGCGTGAATCTGCTGCCCCCGCCCCCAGAGCCAGAAAAACCGCAGGAGCAACCGCCTGCCCCCACTGGTCCCGAAGCCGTGCTGCCGATGCTCAAAGTGGACGCGATTGAACTCGAAATCGGCTACGGGTTGATGCCCCTCGTTGACCCGAACCAGAAAGGCGACCTGCTGGAGCGCATCGCCGCTATCCGTCGGCAACTGGCGACCGATTTGGGCTTCGTGATGCCGTCGGTGCGTGTGCGCGATAATGTGCGCCTGCGCCCGATGCAGTATCAAATCAAGATTCGGGGTGAGACGGTGGCGCAGGCGGAGGCGCAGCCGCGCATGCTGCTTGCTATGCCCCCCAGCTCCGACTCACCCCCGATTGAGGGCGTCGCCACCACAGAGCCTGTGTTCGGCATGCGGGCGTACTGGATAGAGCCGCACCTGCGCGAGACGGCGCAACGGCTGGGCTACACAGTGGTGGAGGCGACCGCCGTCGTCGCCACGCACCTGACCGAAATCGTGCGCCGCCACGCCGCCGAACTGCTGGGGCGCGCCGAAGTGCAGCAACTGTTGGACAACCTCAAAGAGCATAACGCCGTCGTGGTGCAGGAGGTTGTGCCCGACCTGCTCACGCTGGGCGAGGTGCAGAAGGTGCTGCAACACCTGCTGCGCGAGGGCGTGCCCATCCGCGACCTGGAGACGATTCTGGAGACTTTGGGCGACCACGCAGGGCGCACCCGCGATGTGGAGGCGTTAGGCGAGTACGCCCGCGCCGCCCTTGCGCGCACCATCACTCACCGCCTGCAGTCGCCCGACGGCAAGCTGCGCCTGATGGTGTTCGAGCCTGCACTGGAAGCCTACCTGCGTGAGCGCGTGGAGCAGACCCCACACGGCGTCGCGCTGAGCTTAGAGATGGATTCCAGCCGCGCCCTGCTACAAGCAATCGGTCAACACGCCCAACAAATGACGGCGCGGGGGCACCTGCCCGTGCTGGCATGCGCAGGCAACCTGCGCCTGCCCGTGCGCAAACTGCTGGGCGCGGAACTGCCCCAGCTGCATGTAATCGCCTACCACGAAATCGCCCCGAACACGAACATCGAGATTGTGGAGCAAATCAGCCGCGCGGAGGTGATGGGCGCGTTGGCGGCGGCATAACATAAATAGTCACACCTGCGGCACAACAATCGTTCCTTTAACTCATACAGGTTCCAGCGTGCGCTCCAAAGTCTGTGCGACACGCTCGGGCTGCGCGTCCCACTGTTTCAACAGTTCATCGATAAGCCATCGTGCAGGGGGCATGGTTTTTCACCTGAAGTGATTGTACCTAACACCCTACGCCTTCTTCCCCCACTTGCCCAGCACGCGCTCGGCGACTAACTCCGCAGAAATCAGCGTCATCGGAATGCCGTTGCCGGGTTGCGTGCTTGCGCCCACCAGATAGCAGTTCCGAAACGGCGTCTGCACCGACGGGCGAAACGCTGTCGACTGGAAGAAGGTATGCGCGATGCCGAACGCCGCACCCTGCCACAAGCCCATCGCCTGCCACTCGTGCGGGGTCAGCGTCTCCACGAACTGCATCGCCTCGCGTTTCAAGCCCACGCGCTGGATGACCGTCTCCAGCACGCGCGGGGCGGCGGCGCGGGCGTCCTCGCCTGTCAGGTTTGGTACGGGCACCAGCACATACAGGTTCTCACATCCCGCGGGCGCGTCGTTGGGGTCAGTGCGGTTGGAAAGGCAGGTGTAGAACGACGGGTCGCTGGGCACGCGGTTCTCCTCAAACAGTTCGCGCAGGTTCGCCTCGAAATCGCGGCTGAAGTAGACATTATGATGCAACTGGTGGGGCAGCGGCTCGGTGTAGCCGATGTAGAACATCAGAGCGCTGCAGGAGTTTTTGAAGTTGCGCTGCGCGTAGGGCGTGGCGGGCAGCAGTTCGCGATAGGCGGTGGGCGCGTCCGTGTTGATAATCACTCCATCCGCTTTCAGCACCTCGCCCGATTCGAGGCGCACGCCCGCCGCGCGTCCGTCTTCAATCAACACTTCCTCCACCCGATGGTTCAGGTAGATACGCGCGCCCTCTTCCTGGGCGATTCGGGCAATCGCTTCGGGCAGGCGGTGCATCCCCCCACGCGGATACCACACACCCTCGCCCGACTCCATATAGGTCAGCACGCCGTACACCCACAGCGCATCCTTGGGCGACAGCCCCAGATACATCGTCTGAAACGAGAACAGCATCCGCAGGCGCGGGTCGCGCACATACCGCCCCACGCCTTTCCAGAGGTTGCCCAAAAGCCGATGGCGCAGCAGCAGCCCTACCTGATACGGTGTGAACAAATCGCCCAGCCCGTTATACTGCTTACGCACGAACACGGGCACAACGGCGTGATACATCGCGCTCAGGTCACTCATCAGACGCAGGTAGCCCGAAACCTCCGAAGGGCTGATTTTACGGGCGATCTCGCGCACCATGCGAGCGATATTGGGCGTGGAGTCGAACACCGTGCCGTCGCCAAAGTAGACGCGATAGGAGGGGTCAATCAGCACTAAGTCCAGATAGTCTTCCACACGCCGATGGAGATCGCTGAAGAGCCGTTCGAGCGGTTCGAGCATCATCAGCAGCGTGGGACCCATATCAAACCGATAGCCGTCGCGTCGCAGCTCGCCGATACGCCCGCCAATTTGCGAACGCGCTTCGAACACGACGACTTCATAACCTGCTTTCGCCAGTCGCGCGGCGGTCGCCAATCCGCCCATCCCCGCGCCGACAATAACGATGGTTTTCATACAAATAAAATTGTACCTGACCTAGATGCTCCGTCGCGCAGTATCAATTTTCGCGCGCTCATCGGGTATACTGCGCCTGTCCAAACCTGGGCGACACTTCGCGGAGCCCGTAGCGGTTTCGCAAAGGGAGGTCAACTATGCAACAGCGAAGGAACGCTAACAGGAGTGGATCGTGGCGATGGCTGCTGTTGAGTGTGGGTATAGTCGCGCTTTGCGCAATCGGTTGTGCGGAAAAGCCTCGCAACGATCAGAAAGTAACGACGAAAATCGTGGAGCGGCGCGAACAGACTCCGCCGCCTACCTTGTTTGAAGTGAATCGGCGCTTACCCCCGCGCCATAAGGTGCTGAAAGCCGAAGGCAAACCGGGCGAGAAAATCGTCGTCTGGCGCGTGTACTATCGCAACGGCAAGGAAATCAAGCGCGTCAAGCTCGAGGAGCAGACCCTCGAACCTCCGCAACCGCGCATTTACGAAATCGGCGTGCATGGACACATCGTCTCGCGCGGCGCGGTGGGCAGAGGCTCTTCGTTTCGTACCGCGAAAGTGGTGGAGATGCACGCCAGCGCGTATACGCCCCACCGCAGCGGTGGCGGCACGGGTTCAGGCTATACCACCAGTGGGCTGCCCGCGGGCTATGGCTTGGTGGCGGTCGATCCGCGCGTGATTCCGCTCGGCACGGTGCTGTATGTCGAGGGCTATGGCATGGCTATCGCCGCCGACACAGGACGCGCCATCAAGGGGCATAAGATCGATTTATGTTTCGCCACGCGCCAGCAGGCGCTGCAGTTCGGCAGACGAAAGGTGCGCGTACATATCCTGCGCGTCGCGCCCGCCCTGCCCCCGAAACCGCCCGACCAGGACGCTGACGAAGAACCCCAGCAGCCTGACCCACAGTAGTATGCAAGTCGCCCTGCCCCGCGCGCACTCGCACAACGACTACTGGCGTAAGCGTCCCCTCCAGGACGCGCTGGAGTGTGGATTCTGCAGCGTGGAGGCGGATATCTTTCTGGTGGACGACAAACTGCTCGTGGGACACGAACCCCACGAGCTGCGCCCTGAACGCACGCTGGAATCGCTCTACTTAGAGCCGCTACGGGCGCGAGCAAAGCAGTTTCGCGGCAGAATCCATCCCGACGCGCCGCATTTCTACCTGCTCATCGACATCAAAAGCGACGCGCAGACGACCTACGCCGCGCTCCACAAGACTCTGGAGCGCTACGACGACCTGCTCACGCACTATGAGGGCGAGCGTAAGATCGAGCGCACCGTGCAAGCGGTGCTGTCGGGCAACCGTATCCCGTTGGGGCAACTTCGACGCGAGCGTGTGCGCTTCGTTGGCTACGACGGCAGGCTCGGCGACCTGAACAGCGGCGCACCCGCCGCTCTGATGCCGTGGGTCAGCGATAACTGGATGCGCCTGTTCCGCTGGAACGGGCGAGGCGCGTTTCCCGATGAAGAGCGAGCGGAGCTGAGCCTGCTCGTTCAGCAAGCCCACGCCAAGGGCTACAAACTGCGTTTCTGGGCGACCGCCGACTTGCCCTCCGTTTGGGAAGTGTTGTGGGAGGCGGGCGTCGACCTCATCGGAACGGATATGCCCTACGCCCTGCGCGACTTCATGTGGGGTAAACTGAAAGCGCAGAAACGATGAAGCGCATCGAGGCCATCATCCGCCCTATCCGATTCGAGGCGGTCAAAGAGGCGTTGAACGACATCGGCGTCTTCGGCATGACGATTACCGATGTGCGCGGGTTCGGGCGTCAACAGGGGCATACCGAAAAATATCGCGGCAGCACCTACACCACGAACCTGTTGCCCAAAATAAAAATCGAGGTGGTCGCGCCTGACGAGCGGGTGGAAGAGATTATCGACGCGATTATCGAGGCGGCGCAGACCGGTGAAATCGGCGACGGCAAGATTTTCATCAGCGAAGTCGTGGAGGTCGTCCGCATCCGCACGGGCGAACGTGGCGAAGCCGCGCTATAATCAAGGAGACGCCGCTTTCATCAGAAGAGTCAGCGTCTCCTGAACGCTCTCGGGTAACTCGCGCCAGCGCATAGGCTTTTCGGCGAATGGACGAAACTCACTGATGGAACCCAGGCGAATCGTCCGCTCGTCGGGGAGAACCAGCTCCAGCTCGTAGAACCGCTCCACGCCGAATAGCCCCGCCGTCTCATCCAGCGTTTCTGTATTCGATTCGCCCTCAGGCGACGATTGAGGCAGTTCCAGCGGCGTAGGACTCTCCTGCATCGCGTCCGCCCGCTGGGGGATGTAGCACGCCATGTCGTTCGAGCGGACACGGAACATGCTCTCGGCAGGCAAGCCCATCGGGAAAATTGCGTTGGGGATGTCGATTGCGTCGGGTTCCCGCGGCGAGGGGCTGACCAGGGCATCCGCATAGTAGACCAGGTGGATTAGAGCGTTGCGTAGCGCAGGCGACATCTCGTAGAGGCGCACCGTTGCGCCCCCCAGCAACGATTTCCGCTCCTGCTCCGAGAGGCGGTTCAGGAAACGGGCGATAGTGAGGGAGCGGGCGTAGCGAAACGCGGTTGCGCCGCGCCACGACGCCCAGAACTCGCCGTGTGAGCCATAAGGCGATTCGACCCGCGCCCACTCCAGCGTGTCGTTCAGCGTGAGATACCCGCGCTGCAGCACGCGCGCCGTCACGCGACTCACACCAGCGCGGTCAAAACGATCGCCCCAGCAGTACGACGCCAGCAACGGCCTGGCAATCAAAACGCCCTCGCGCTCCCCCCACTCGTGCATCTGCAACGCAACAGAGTGCAATTCTAATCGGTCGCGTCCCGACTGGATTGCCTGAGTTATCGACTGCGCCGCAATCGGGAGCAGCGCGTCTTCGTTGGGCACAGCCACTAACGCTTTGCTCCGTGCACGGGCGTAGCTGCGCAGCAGATCCGTGGTTATCATACTGTGCGGTTCGGTGATTGCAGAATCCAGCAGGCGCAGCCGCGCCTCGTCCAGACGATAGCCGATTGGGGACGCCTTCTCGCTTCCCAACACTCTGGAGAGCGCCGTGCTGCTATAGTACGACTCGTGGAAATTGGCAACAATATTCACTAGCAGGCGCGATTCTTCGCTCCACTCGACGGGACGCTGACGCCACTCGCCTTCAGGCAGGGGGAATAGACCCTCGCGTCCTGGTGAAAAGTAGCGCCATGCGCGATAGGCGCGTTTCGAGGCGGGGTCTTCTACATAGACGACGATGCTGAACGCTTCAGGCGAGCTGCGCAGAATCTCCAGATACAGGCGCAGGGCGGACGGGTCGACCGGCCTCGTGTCGGGCAGGCTGCCCCAGTGGAAGGTCAGGGGGCTTTCATACTCGCGCTGCTCGCGATATTGCTTTTCCAGCGCGTCCACACCTGCCTGTGGGTCGTGCCACACGACGCTTAGCAAGCTCTGCTCCTGCGCGAACTGCCTGAGCATGGGGGTGACATCGAACCCAATCGGCTCCAGAAACTGCCCTGCCTGATTGCTGAACACGCGCCGTTCACGAAGAGGGATGTTAAGCAGTTTCTGTATATCCAGTTTCTGCATCACGCGCCAGAGCAATCGCTCGACGGGGTTCAATTGCCTCGATAGTGTCAGGAGTTGCTCCCGCTGCGCCGATTCACGGGCGTCGGGATTGTCGAGCAGATGGCTCAGGCTTTCACGCGCAGCGCGAATCGGCTCGCGTAGGCTCTCCTGCGTCCAGCGGAACTCGTCGGAAGCCTTCGCCTCGCGCTCGAGCGCCTTGCGCAGGCTCGCTTTGAGCACGGCGTCATCTTGCTGGCGACGCTCCATCGCTCTTTTGGCGGGGCGCGACAGCCGATAGGCACCGTTCGGCTGCTCGAACCACTCGGCGTCCAGCGCGTCGGCGAGCGCGTCCATCAGCCTCTTGAGGGGGATTTTGTCCGCGTCGACAAGGAGAATCTCTTTATCCAGCGGCGGCGCGGGGAACAGAGTGATGTTCGTCTGCCGAGTCAGCTTCTGGAGAACCTGCGCGACGGTCTGTGCAGGCTCTTGAAACGACACGGTTTGCTGCAGGTGCGTATCATCTGCGCCTGCGATTTGCAGCGCAAGCCACCCTCCACATAACAGCCCTATCCAGCGCATGGCGCGGCTCCTTCGTATCGGAGGCACTGGCTCGCCGGGCAGCGGGCGAGCGGTCTTGCCGTCAAACACGGCGCGAATCACTACAGGCATAGGCTCTCACCAGACCTATTGTACCTTTCCGTAGGGCTACTGCATGACAATTGTAATCCCCAGCAGGCTCTCCAGCAGGTAGAGAATCGCCATCAGCCCCCATGCGCCGATAAGAATCTGCAAAATTCCGCTATTGAGCAGGCGCAATCCGAACGGCGGGGTCGCACCGCTGAGCGGGCGCGCCCGGCGCAGCAGCTCCTCGCCCACGCGAATTGCGTTCAACAGTTGCCTGTCGGTAGGCGGCTTCGTGGTGGCAGCCCACTGCAGAAATCCTCCGAACGCACGCCAGAACATCAGCGTAAACAGCAGCGCCATCAGCAGGGCGAAATCGCGCGAGTCGCCGTCGGACACGCCGAAAGTGAACACTTTGGACAGCCCCAGAAAGAGCGCAATCCCCGCCACGAGGTTCGTGCCGCAGCGCGGATGCACGCGCGGCATCCGACGCACGACCTCCAGCGTGAGCGGTTCGCCGCGCTCGATTGCATGCACCACCATATGCTCAGCCGCGTGCGTGCCTGCAATCGGCAACAGACGCATCAGCAGCAGGAATACGACGAAAATCGAACTGCGCAACACCAGCCCCATCACATCGGAAAAGAGGAACCACTGCCCCGCGAATGGCGAGTTGTAGTAGCTATACAGGGGGACGCCGAACCGCTCCTGCGCCCACCACATCCCGCCGATAATGAGCCAGTTCGCCATCAGGAACAGCGCGAATAGCAACGCGCCCGTGAGCATCAGCCCCAGTGTGCCCGCGCCTGCGCTCACCACGCCGTTCGTCAGGTACACGCCCAGCGGGGTCGCCATCCCGCCGATTAGCCCGACCTGAGGCAGGCTAATCGGGCGCGCCGCGAGTCCTGCCAGCGTAATCACACCCACATAGCGTCCCCACGGATCCACGCCCAGCACGGGCTGCTCACTGTATGCCAGAACCTCGGCGGCTTCCTCGACGGGCGTATCGATGGGCAGGCGCAGGAATGACTCGTCCATCCACGGCGCGACGGGTTCGAGCCAGTCCGCCCCCTGTTGAATCGCCTCGCGCAGGCGTGATTCGGTCAGCACGCCCACCGGCGCGCCGAGTTCGATAATCGGCAGCACGCCCGCGCCGCCCTGCGCCATCAGCTCCGCCGCCCGCAAGAGGCTGTCGTCGGGATACGCAGGCAGCACGCGCTGCAGCTTGTCCGCCACAAAGAGTTTCTCGCTCATTCCTGCGCCAGTTGCTGGTCGTACTGCAGATAGCGGTCGTACGCCAGCAGTTCGTACAGCTCCGCGCGGGTCTGCATCGCGTCGAGCATCGGGGTCTGCGTGCCGTGCTGCTTGATACATAGCAGGGTCTGCTCGGCGGCTTTCATCATCGCGCGGAAGCAACTCATTGGGAAAATCACCATTTTATAGCCCATCTGCGCAAACTCATTCACTGTCAGGTAGGGCGTTTTGCCGAACTCGGTCATGTTCGCCATCAGGGGGGCGGGCACGGCACGGGCGAACCGCTCGAACTCGTCGGGCGACTGCAGCGCTTCGGGGAAAATCGCGTCCGCCCCCGCCTGCAGGTAGCGTTTCGCCCGTTCGATTGCGCCCTCCAGCCCCTCGATCGCGCGGGCGTCCGTGCGGGCGATAATCACGAAGTTCGGGTTGCTCCGCGCGTTCACCGCCGCCTTGATTTTGGCGACCATCTCGCTGGTGGAAACAACCTCCTTGCCCTCCAGATGCCCGCACCGTTTGGGGCTGACCTGATCTTCGATGTGGATACCCGCCAGACCTGCGCGTTCGAGCATCTGCACAGCGCGGGCGGTCTGCAGCGCGCCGCCGTAGCCCGTGTCGGCGTCGGCAATCGCGGGGATGTTCACAACGGAAGTGATATAGTTGCACACCTGCGCCATTTCGGGCAGGTTGATGAAGGCGTGGTCGGGCAGTCCGAGCAGGCTGTTGGTCACGCCCGCGCCCGAGATGTAGAGCGCTTCATAGCCATAGAACTGCACGAGTCGGGCGAGCGCGGCGTTGAACACGCCCGGCATCACCACGATATTGCGCTGCTCCCAGAGCAGGCGCAAGCGCGCGCCGGGATCGTCAAGCCGCGCCTCGCGCACCAGTGGAAAGTTCATTCGCCTCGCCTGCCCAGCATCAGAATATCCGCGCGGGTGAGCGTAATCACCTTGCGCACGCGCTTATACTCTACCTCGCGAGTGGGGTTCTCCACTGCGCGACGCAGTGCATCAGAAATCTGCGCGTACTTGGGCACTTCAATCGGTGCGGGCTTCTCGCGCACCGTCTCCAGATACCGCGCGTCCCACATCCCCACACCGTCCGAGCCGATACGGTCTTGAATATTCGGCGAGGCGTAGCGCGGCTCGAAAATGAACTCCACCTCGTACTCCTCCGCCTTGAACGGATACATCTTCGGGTCTTTACTCATGTCGATTTCGCGGCGGAACTTTTCATCGCGCACCGCCAGCGAGTCCTGCATGTAGGTCAGCTTCGGATCTACCTCGAAGGTGAAGGTTTTAAGCGCTTTAGGGCTGTATTCAAGCGTTCTGCCCTTATCGCGCAGAATGACCGTCACGCGGCAGCCAATCGCAGGGATGCCCAGCCTGCCTTCCACCAACAACACTCGCGGGCGCACGACCTTCACAGAGGCGTCGAACTGCAGGTCCACGGGCGGCTGGGTTTCAGGGTCAGGACCATAGCGGCGCAGGAGGTCGAGAATCGTTTCCTCCAGATTCTTCTGGCGCACATCGTAAAGGTTGCTCGACTCCCAGTCCTTGCCACGGTCTTTTTCGGCGTCAAGGAACAGCTTCGCCCAGTGGTCGACGGCTTCGTCGAGTCGCCCCGACTTGAACAGGGCGTGCGCGAGCATGTGCCGTCGGGCGGGGATCATGCCTTTGTATTCGTTCGCAACCTGCATCCACGGCACGGCGTTCGTCGGGTCTTGAATCTTGTGATAATACATCCAGCCCATCTCGAAGTAGAGATCCCACACAGCGGGATTGTTCTGGATGCCTTCCTCCAGAAACTTGAGCGCCATGGGGATATAGCGCCGGTCGGAGCGTTGCGATTCATCGGTGAAGTTGTAGCCCATGTGCCATGCGCCTGTGGAGTAGACATCGATGTTGTGTGGGTCAAGCCAGGTCACGAGGCGCAGCATGGGCAGCACAGCGTCGTAGTTGCCCGAATCGAAAAAGCCGTCCGCGCGCACCCACAGAATCGCCGCCATGAACTCGCGGAAGCCCGCAACAGCGACCAGCAACTGTTCGGGCGCAAGTCCAATCGGCGTCGCTTGCTTGGGCGCGTAGTTGCGTACCCACAACGGAAAGATGCGCGCCTGCAACGCCGCCTGCACCAGCAGCAGCGCAACAATCGCAATCCATAACTTCGTATAATTGCGTTTCATGGTGATTCACCTCGTAAATCGTCAATATCGATGCCGCGTTCTTGCAAAATGGCGCGGATGCGGTGCAGTTCGGCTTCCGCTTTCTCCGCGCGCGTAAGTACTAAGTTCCCATTTCTGTCATACAGGCGCAGCCACTCGTATACGCGCCCGTGATACTCACCTTCCCACACGCCCCAATAGGCTTGCAGCACCTCATGTTGACGCACGACATTGTCCAGCAGAGGGATTTGCATCACATGGTAATCGCCCTCCAACGGTACCCCGTCCCCTTCAGGCAGATCAAGATTCTTTACACGCTCAAGGAACTGCCAGTCGTCGTTGCAGCGCGCCTCGGCGCAAGTGCGTGGCGGGCGTCGAACGGATTTCGGCTTGACGACGGTAGCTTCTGCTGGCATAGCTGTCAAATTATACCTGTGTTAGGTACGCCGGCGTTCCTGCTGTCGCACAGATATTCGAGGATGCCTGTGTATAGTGCGACGGCAAGAATGCCGTCGCACCAAGTTCACATCTCCCGCTGGTTAAAAATCAGCATACTCGCCACAAGCAGCAACGCGATATACACAACCGCGTAGGCAAGCGTCTGCACCAGGTAAGCGAACTCGTCGGTCAGCACCTGTTCGGGGTTGATAATCGGATTCTGCACATTGAAGTTGGCGAAGTTGGGCAGGATGACGGTCAGTAGCTGCACGGGGATACGGGTAATCGGCGTGACTTCGGGGTTGCGCTGGATGGTCTCTAAGAAGCTGCTCAGCAGGTTGCCCAGCAGGAACACGCCGCCCGACAGGAAGTAGTTCACCAGCGGCGAGACGAAAGTGGAAAAGAACAGCACCACCGCCGCCAGCAGCGAACTCTGGAAGAAGAACATAATCAACCCGCGCACAATCTTCGGCTCAAGCTCGCCCAGCGCCATGCGCGAGGCAATCATGAACACAATCCCCATCATCAGGTACATAAAGCCGAGCGTGCCGACCGCGCCGAAGAACTTGCCCAGCACGAACTGATACCGCTGCACGGGCTTGGAGAGGATCGTGTAAATCGTGCGGCGCTCAATCTCGGTCGGAATCATGCCCGTACACATGATGATGGCGATGAAAGTGCCTGCGAGCTGGATCACGCCGAAGCCGAAGCTGATAATCAGGGTGCGTGCGCCGCGCCCCGCCGCGAACGGCTCGAACGCGGGGCTGATGAGAATAATCAGCAGCGCGACGAGCAGAATCACCATCAGAATCCGCTTGCGCACCGCCTCGCCGAAGGTCGCCCCAGCAATCGCAAAAGTCGCGTTCATGCGTTTTTGCCTCCCTGAATAGTCTCCACGAATAGGTCTTCCAGCGAGCGTCGGTAGGGCTTGACGCTAATAATATGTCCGCCCGCCGCACGCACGATGTCAATCACGCGATCCACCGAGCCGTTGTCGGGCTGCTCGACAATCAGGCGTCCGTCGTGCAGGCTCACCTTGCCGCCCAGCTGCCGAATCGGCTCCACCGCGTTGTCAGGCACTTTGTCGGCGATGACCTCCACATGACCGCCCGCGAGCAACTCTTCGATGCGCCCCAGCTGCACCATCACGCCTTTGTTCAGAATCGCTACGCGGTCGCACACGCGCTCCACATCCGAGAGCTGGTGCGAGCTGATAAAGAGCGTCTTGCCCTGATCGCGCAGGTCGAGAATCATGTCGCGGATATCGATGTGCGCGATGGGGTCTAAGCCCGCTGTCGGCTCGTCCAGAATCAGCAGTTCAGGGTCGTTGATGAGGCACTGCGCCAGCCCGATGCGTTGCTGCATGCCCTTGGAGTAGGTGCGCAGCGGCTGGTCGGCGGCACGGGACAGCCCCACCCGATCCAGCAATTCGTTCACGCGCTTGCTGCGCTGGGGTTCAGGGATGCCGAACAGCTTTGCATAGAAAGTGAGAATCTCGCGCCCCGTCATGAAGTCGTAGAAGTAGGGGTTTTCGGGCAGGTAGCTGATTCGGTAGTGATTCTTAGGATCGCCTGCAGGCTTGCCCAGCACATATGCCTCGCCCTCAGTCGGGTAAATAATGCCCAGCAGTACCTTAATGGTAGTGGTTTTCCCTGCGCCGTTGGGACCGAGGAAGCCGAAAATCTCGCCCCGATGCACCTCAAGGTTCAGATTCTTGACCGCATCGACGGGCTGTTTGCTCCACAGTCCCGAATAGCGCTTGGTCAGGTTGACCGTTTTAATCGCTAAATCGCTCATTACCGCCTCCTGTTGTGATGATGAGAGCGCAAGGATTATACCCGTTTCTCAGAGAGAGGGGGGTGAACATGAACGATTCCGCCCTCCGCTCAGAATGACACAGTGAGGTACCTGAAGATCAGTGTCATTCCGAGCGCAGCGAGAGTCTTATTCGGCGTAATTTCACATTTGAGGGATTTTTACCGCGTAATCACCTCATAAGTTCGAAAATCCGAGCGCATGGGTGGCTCCTCACCGCGCGCTTTCGCCTCCCGGAGATCTTCAAAGCCCCGTTTGTGCCCCTCGAGAAATTCGGGCGACTGGAGCCATGCTCGAAAGTGCGCCTCGCTGTCCCAGTGGCTCACCACCAGATAGGCGTCGTCCTCGCGCTGTGGGCGCAGCACATACATACCGCGAAAGCCCGGCAGGCGGTCGATCGCGCGGGCGCGCGTTTTGAACAGATACTCGAACCGCTCGCGATACTCTGGCTCGCAGGTGATGTAGTTAATCGCCACGAAGCCCTCCGATTCGGGCGTCTCCGCAACAGCCGCCTGCGTCGTTCCCAGTTCCGTCGTCATCGTTTCCATTTCTCTACAGATTATACCTTTAGCGTGGCTAATGATTCAAGAGCC
The DNA here is from genome assembly GCA_937992175.1 of uncultured Fimbriimonadales bacterium. Lineage (GTDB taxonomy): Bacteria > Armatimonadota > Fimbriimonadia > Fimbriimonadales > GBS-DC > GBS-DC. The sequence goes on from CALKLF010000020.1 coordinate 24,532, forward strand.
TGTCAGTTAGTTTCCTCGCCTGCGGCTCGGAATGACAGAGTTTGCGCCTTGCAGGAACACCTGTCGTTCCGAGCCGCAGGCGAGGAAACTCATACCGATTAGGGGTTCAGATGCCGTAAGTCGTCGGCGGGGACGCCGACGGTACACGACATCTGAACCGCCAGTTGATATGTCCCTCAAAGGTTAAATCACCCCTTTTTACCTTGACGCCTGCCGAAGCCGTCGCCCCCACCCCGACCCTCCCTGCAATCGGGGAGGGTTGGGGTGGGGGTAGCTTTGGCGCAGGCATTCGGGTAAAAAGGAACGATTTCACATTGGAGGGACTTAAGTCCCTCAAAGATTAAATCGTCCCCAAAACGCGCGAAGCGCACGGTGCGACGGCAGGAATGCCGTCGCATTTTGAGGATACCCATGGGGCACGACGGCAGGAATGCCGTCGCACCAAAAGAGGGCGTTCTCATCTTCGAGGGACTTATCAGCCCTGCGCTGCCTGACGAACCCTTTGAGCAATCTGCTCCAGCCCCTCAACCGAGCGGGGCGTCTCGCGCAGCACGAGGTCGGGATTCAGTTCGTACACATGGCGGTTTTTCACGGCGGGCGTGCGTTGCCAGCGCGGGTTATCTATAATCGCCTGCGTTTTGAGACCTGCTAGCAGAATCAGTTCAGGCGCGCCGCCAATTGCGGTCTCCAGACTGACGGCTTTGAAGTTGCTGAACGCCTGCGCGAACAGGTTCCGCCCACCCGCGAGTGTCATCATCTCGTCGGCGAGGGTATCGCGTCCCGCCGCCCAGAGGGGGGCGACGCTAATCAAAAAGAGTGTTTTCGGCTTGCGACGGGGCGCATTGCGGCGCACCTGTTCCACACGCGCCTGCATCGAGCGGACGATGCGCTCCGCGGCGCGTTCTGCGCCCGTCGCCTGTCCGATTTCCCGCATGAAGGCGTAGAGCTTGCGAAACTGGTTCGGATTCGCGCTCAGCACGCGCAGCTTCAGTCGCTTCAGTACGGGGATCACCCGTGTGTTCAGCACATCGTGCGCCACGACGAGGTCAGGCTTCAGCGCGACCACTTTCTCTGGGCTGATTTGATAGTCGCCCACTTTCGGCTTGCGCTTCGCTTCGGGGGGATAGTCGCACACTTCCGTGACGCCGACGATTTGCTCGTTCAGCCCCAGCGCGAACAGAATCTCGGTTATCGAGGGCGCGAGCGAGACGATGCGACGGGCTTGCATTCTACCTGTTCAAGATGGCTTCAATCGCCTGCGCCTGCAGCTGAAAAATCTGCTGCAGTCCATTCTGCGCGAGGTCTATCAGGCGGTTTAGGCGGTCGCGTGAGAAGGGCGCGCTCTCCGCGGTGCCCTGCACCTCCACAAACCGCCCCCGATCAGTCATCACGATGTTCATGTCGACCGCCGCCTGCACATCCTCTTCGTAGCAGAGGTCTAACAGTTCGTCGTTGCGCACGACGCCGACGCTGATGGCGGCGACTCGCTCCTGAAACGGCAAGCGATTGATATAGCCCTGATCCATCATCCAGCGGCACGCCTGCGCGAACGCCACGAAGCCGCCCGTGATGCAGGCGGTGCGGGTGCCGCCGTCCGCCTGAATCACATCGCAGTCCAGCGTGATGGTGCGCTCGCCGAGTTGCGAGAGGTCGACGACCGCGCGCACGGCGCGTCCAATCAAGCGTTGAATCTCCATCGTGCGTCCGCTGGGAGTTCCGCGGGCGATTTCGCGCTGGTTGCGCTGCTTGCCCGCACGGGGAAGCATACTGTATTCCGCCGTGACCCAGCCGCTGCCCGTGCCTTTTAGAAACGGCGGGGTCTTGTCTTCCACCGTCGCCGTGATAATCACGCGCGTGTTGCCCATCGCAATCAGGCATGAGCCTTCCGCATAGGGATGAAAACCCGGTTCAAACTGGATGGGGCGCAGCTCGTTCGCCGCTCTGCCATCGACTCGTCGCATAACGGGGTATAGAATACCTGATACAGTCTCTCCCGCCATCGAGTAAAATCTACTTGCCATGAGCCTCTCACAGATCTATTTTGAGCGCGTCCGCGCCCAGATAACCGCGCTGGAACAGCGGTCGTTGAGCGCGATTGAACGCGCTGCGGATGTGTGCGCCGAATGCCTGATGCGCCGCGGGGTCATCCATGTGTACGACACGGGGCATCTTGTCTCACGCGAGTTGATTAACCGCGCGGGAGGGTTAGCCGCGTTCAGCCCCCTGCACTTCGATTTGCAAGTTACGAATCCCAACCCTTATCGCGAGGCGCACGGCGTAGGCGCACAGACCCACCCTGGAACGGTGCGCTGTATCGTGCAGGCGGCGCTGGATCGGAGCCGCGTCGTCCCCGACGATGTGCTGATTATTGGCAGTGTATCTGGCAAGACGCCGTACCCCGTGGAACTGGCGCTTCAGGCGCGGGCGCGCGGCGTGTTCACGATTGGCTTGACTGCGCTGGACTATTCTTCGAAGCTGCAGTCAGAGCATGAGTCGGGGAAGCGGCTCTTCGAGGTCGTAGACCTTGTGATTGACAACGCCGCGCCCTACGGTGATGCGATGCTCACAGTTGAGGGTGTAGAGACGGCGTTTTGCCCAGCATCGGGCATCGGCGCGGCAGTTGCGCTCTGGGCAGTGGTAGCGGGCATCGTGGAGCGGATGGCGGCGGCGGGCAGTTCGCCGACAATCCTTGCCAGCATCAACCGACCCGACGGCAAGGAACGCTATAACCAGACCATCGAGCATTATAAACAGCGAGGGTACTGAAATGGAGAGCCGACCGAAACTGGTGCTGTTTGTGTGCGTTGGCAATTCCTGTCGTAGCCAAATGGCGGAGGGGTTCGGCAACCATTATGGGCAGGGCAGAGTGGTCGCCTTTAGCGCGGGCACTGCTCCCTCAGGGCGGGTGCACCCCCTCGCCATCGAAGCCATGCGGGAGGTGGGCATCGATATCTCGCGGCAGACCTCCAAAAGCGTGCAGGAGTTCGATCTGACTCAGTTCGATGCAGTGGTGAGCCTGTGCGAGGCGCGCACCGATGAGTTGTGTCCGGCGACCTATCTGGGCGTGCAGGAACACTGGAACATCCCTGACCCGATTGGGCTGCCTGTCGACGAGTTTCGCCGTGTGCGTGGCATGATTGAAGCGCGTGTGAAGGACCTGATACAGCGACTTGCCAGCGATGTCTGAGCCGATGCGGGTTGTGATTGCGAGCCATAATCGCTCGAAGTCGCGCGAGATAGAGCAGTTGTTGCGCGCGGGGCTGAACGACCTGCCTGTCGAGATTCGCCTGCTGGCAGATTACCCCGACGCGCCGCCGCCCGAAGAGACCGCCGACAGCTATGTGGGCAACGCGGTGATTAAAGCGCGCGCCTGCACCGCCTTGACGCAAGCAATCAGTTTCGCGGACGATGCCGGACTGGAGATTGACGCGCTCAACGGGCAGCCTGGCATGTATTCGCGTCGGTTCGCTGGCGAAAACACGCCCTTCAGCGTGAAAATGAGCCTCTTGCTGGAACGGCTCTGGCACGTACCTGTGGAACGACGCACGGCACGGTTCCGCTGCGCCGTCGCCATCGCCCTGCCTTCAGGCGAGGTCTACACTTTCGAGGAGACGCTAGAGGGACGAATCGCCGACGCGCCGCGCGGGCAGGCGGGCTTCGGCTACGACCCGATTTTCTATGTACCGTCGCTGGGCTGCACCTTAGCCGAGCTGCCCGCCGAGTTCAAGAACCGCATCAGCCACCGCGCGAAGGTGATGCGTCAGGCGATACCGAAACTACGCACGCTGTTGACTCAATCCCCCTGAGCCTTCAACAAGGGTATCATACACGCTACCGATGAAGGAGTTGCCGATTGACCAGATCCTGCACGGCGATTGCATCGAGATTATGCAGCAGCTGCCCGAGCGGTCAGTGGACTGCATCTTCGCTGACCCGCCCTACAACCTGCAACTCCGACAGGAACTCTATCGCCCGAATCGCACTAAGGTCGACCCCGTCGATGACGAGTGGGATCGGTTTTAGAGCTTCGAAGCCTACGACCAGTTCACCATGCGGTGGCTCAAGGCAGTGCGCCGCATCCTCAAAGATACGGGCACGCTCTGGGTCATCGGTGCGTATCACAACATCTTCCGTATTGGCAAGATAGTACAGGATCTGGGCTTCTGGATCCTCAACGATGTGCTGTGGATTAAGACGAACCCGATGCCGCAGTTTCGGGGCGTGCGGTTCACCAACGCGCACGAAACGCTCATCTGGGCGCAAAAAGAGCGTGGCAAGCCCTACACCTTCAACTACCATGCGATGAAAGCCCTGAACGACGACCTGCAGATGCGCAGCGACTGGTACATCCCCCTCTGCACGGGCAGTGAACGGCTGCGCGTGAATGGGGAAAAAGCGCACTCCACCTAGAAGCCCGAGGCGTTGCTGTATCGGGTGATTCTGGCAAGTACGCAACCCGGCGAAGTGATTGTCGACCCGTTTTTCGGCACAGGCACAACCGGCGCGGTCGCGAAGCGGCTAGGGCGACGATGGATTGGCATCGAGCGCGACGCACGCTATGTCGCGCTGGCGCGACAGCGGATTGCGGCGGTTCAACCCCTGCCGCCCGAGTATCTGGAGCCTATCGCGCCGCCTTACCCGCGCCTCCGAGTGTCGCTGGGCATGCTGGTGGAAAACAACTACCTGACGGCGGGCGACGCCCTCTATTTTCAGGGCAATCTGACCTGCATTGCGCGCGTGCTGGCGAACGGACAGATTCGATATCAAGATGGAACAGAAGGCTCCATTCACACGGTCGGCAGACGCCTCACTGGCGCGCCCTGCGCCCTCTTCCGATTTCCTGAACCTCGCCCCCCTCTCCATTTACGGAGAGGGGGCTTGGGGGTGAGGTGGAAAAAGCGTGGGAAATCGCAGGCGCGTCCCCCCAAGTTGAGGCTCGCGATGTACCCTTATCAGCTCCCGACCTCTCCCGTGAACGGGGGAGGCGTCGAGGCTCCCGCGGATTAGCGACCGCAGGCATAATCCCCCAACTGGCTCAAATGGCGCAGCAGTCGGGGCAGCAATCCCCCGAACTGCAAGCGATGATGGAGAATCCCGCCGTGATGCGTTTCTCGCTGGTCAGCAGTCTGATTGGCGCGTGCTGGCGTTGTGGCTGATAATTGCGTCCGTGATGTTGCTGGGGATGAAGCAGACGGTCTATACGCTGATGATGGCAAACGCCGCTGTCTCGATTCTCTGGAACATCGTTAGCACGGCAATTGAACAGCCGGTGATGAATGCGCCGCTCAGCCCGCTGACGATAATTCGCGTCATCGTCGGGCTGATTTACCCGATTGACGTGTTGATTGTGTTGACGCGCCCCAATATTAAGGAGGCGTTCCAGCGCAGTTTCTAAGCCGCCGTGAAGCGAATTCGCTCGCGGGTCAGTTCGAGGTTGTGCTGCGTCTGGGCGTGTTTCGGGTCGATCGCGAGCGCCTGTTCATAGGCGATTTTGGCGGCGTCGTACACGCCCATGCGGAAGTAGCAGTTGCCGAGCGTGAACCACGCCTGCGCATTATATGGGTCGCGTTCGACGCCTGCGCTGTAGGCGTCGGCGGCTTCGCTGTACGCGCCGAGCTGGTAAAGCGCGTCGCCCGCATTTAGAAAAGCGTTCGCGTCTTGCGGGTTGAGCTCGATCGCCGCGGCGAAGTGCGCAAGCGCGCTCTCGTAAGCCCGAAGTTGCCACAGGGCGCGTCCCCAGTTGATGTGCATTTCAGGCGTAATGGCGCGTCCCTGCTGGGCATAGAACTCATAAGCCTCCACGAGGCTGCGCCAGTCGCTGGATTCCTGCGCAGCGTGGAGCCAGCGCTCCGCCCATGCAGGGTCGGCGGGCGTCGCCAGCGCGACCGCGCGCACATACGGCAGCGCGCGCCGATAGTCGCCCGCGTCCCACCAGAGCTTCGCCAGCAGCTGCTGGAACAGTAATTGATAGGCGTCGTGCGTTGCAAGCTGCTGGAACGCCTCCTCCGCCCCCGCGAGGTCGCCCATCGCCGCCAGCAGCTGCCCATAGTCAATCAGGATAATCGGGTCGCGGGGGCGCTCCTGCAGCAGGCGTTCGTAGAGGGCGCGCGCTTCGCCTAATCGGTTCAGGGCGCGCAGCGCGCGGGCATAAGCGAACCGCCACTTGTAGCCCACCACGCCCACATCGCCCGTGAACGGGCTGCCTGCCTGCAGCGTCTCGCCGTCGGGCGCAAGTAAACCAATCCGAATCGCCGACTCGCGCGCCGAATCGAGCGCGTCGAGCGATTTCTGATAACAACCCAGCCGATAGTAGACCTGCGCCAGCGTGTAATAAACCGTCGGGCTGTCGACCCCGCGTGCGAGCGTGTCCGCCCCCACCCGCAACGCCTCCTCCAACCGCTCCAGATGATTGAGCGCCGCTATCCAGTTCGACCATGCGTGCCCTGCGTAATCCTCGTCGCCGCGCAGGTAGGGGCAGGTCTGCTCTGACCAGTAGACGGTCTGCTCATAGTCGCCCGCCGTGAAGTAGGTGTTCGCGAGGTTGAACTTGTGGAACAAGTCGTCAGGATGTTGCTCCAGCGCGCGCTGGATAAGTTCAATATTGCGCTGGATTTTGTCGCGGCTTTGCATCACCTCGCCGCGGTAGCCCAAGTGCCGAATCTGCGCCGCGACGGTCGCGATACGCCCTTTGCGCTCCACGATGCTCGGCGTGATTTGCTCGTGAATTGCGCCCTCCCAGCGCAATCCGGGCAGTCGCCGAAACATGCGCACGATACGATGCACAAAATAATCGCCGTCGCGAATCTCGTTCAGAATCTCCAGATAGTAGCCTGCGAACTGCGGATGGCGCGCGGCGTTCAGGATTGCTTGTTTCGATTCAGGCGTCAGGCGTTCGTCGGCGTCCAGCACGAGGATCCAGTCGCCTGTGGCGTGTTGCAGGGCGATATTGCGCGCCGCTGCGAAGTCGTTCTGCCACTCCGCGCGAATCACCTTCGCGCCGAACCGCTCAGCGATGCGCGGCGTGTCGTCCTCGGACCCTGTGTCCACCAGCACAATCTCGTCCACCACGCCCTGCACGCTCTTGAGGCACTCCTCCAGATACTGCGCCTCGTTGCGGGCAATCATGCTGAGCGTGATCTTCACGCCGACCGGCTCGTCAGAGATGGGGAACTGATACCGCTCCAGCCAGTGTTCGAGGGTCTGAATGCCCTTGAGTAGCGTTGCGCGATCCTGCTGGCGTTTTTGCTGCTTGCTGGAGACGAGGCGCGGGTCGCTCGCGTGGCAAATCAACACATTGCGCAGGGGCAACACGACCTCGCGCAGCCAGTCGGGGTTGCGATAGCCGCGCTCCAGCAGTTGCACGACCAGCGGATATACCTCCGACTCGCGCGTGAGGTAAATCCAGTTCCATGTCTGCCGTGCGGCGAGGATTGTCGAGTTGGGGCATGCGGCGCGCGCCTGCTCTGTGAGTTGCTGCGCCTCGTTCCAGCGCGTCTGTTGCAGCAGCGCGACAATCGCCCCTTCATAGGCGTTCTCGTCGCCGGGGCGCGCGCGGATAAGTTCTAAAAACGCTTCATACGCCTCGCTACTTTTTTCCTGAGAGAGCAGCTCGAACGCCGCGTTCAGCGACGCATCGTAACCCTCGGCGAAGATGGGAACCTGCTGACGACACACGAAGGACTGCATATTTCCCCCCTTTCCTGTTCGGCGTCTTTAGCGTTTCGCGGCGGCGCGTTTACGCCCCTTCGTCTCGGTCTTATGCACGCCGTTGTTGCCCGCGCTGGCAGGCGAGTCGGCGCGTTGCCCGAACTTCTGGCTCAGGATGCGTTTTGCGCCCGCAATCGTGTAAAGTTCCTCTTTGAGCAGGCGTTTGATTTCCTGCAGCACCTCGATGTCCTCGCGGCGGTAGCGTCGCTGTCCGCCATGGGTGCGCACAGGGTTCAGGAACTCAGCGAACTCGCGTTCCCAGTATCGGATGGTGTGCGTCTCCACGCCCACCAGGAAACTCGCTGTGCTGATGGGCACAGGGCGCTCCTGAATCGGCGTTTTGGATTTGCGTTTCTGCTGTCTCATAGTAGACCTCCGTAATCAAAGTAGTTGAGCCTTCGGCAAAGGCAGTTTCAGGCGTTTCGCGACGGCTCGTGAGGGATTATCGGAACGCGCTTTAGAATTCTTAATCCAGACTTTCAGCAACCCGCGCCAAACTGGAATAAGACTTCCAGCAGGTCGGCGTCGTCGACAACCTCATCGCAGTTCACATCGGCTTCGTTTGTTCCTGTTGCGCCGAAGGCGAACAGCACCTGCAGCAGGTCGGCGTCGTCGATGCAGCCGTCGCGGTTCGCGTCGCCCTGTGCAGGAGTGCAGGCGTCGCCCGCCACCCAGCGCACGGCGTTCGCCAGCAGACGCGCCACAGTGGGGTTCGTCAGTTCCTCCCCTGACACCGCGCCCGGCGCGATCGATAAACTGATTATGCGCCCCGATACGACCTGCCAGCCGACGATGCCCGCGCTGTCGCTCGCGTAGTCGCTGGCGTAGAACACGATCGCGCCCGCACGCGCCTGAATATGGGTCTCTTTCAGGAACCCTAACGACAGCGACGCCGCTAGGCCCGCGCTCAGCACTGGGTCGTAGACGCGCAGGGCATACCGAACCTCGCGCTGCTGATGAAACCGAGTCGCAGTAGCAGGAAGTAAATCCCTCAGTCCGACGAACAGACTCCCGTTGGTTCGCGACCAGAGCGTCCACTCGACCGTGACCAGCCCGCCGCCGCCGCGCACCCAGCTCTCCAGCGCCCACTGCCCTGAAACGGGCATGTCATAGTAGTTCTGCACAGGCGCAAGCACGACCACATCGCAGAGCGACAACAGGGACGCCGCGTTGAATTCGTAGTACGGCGTCGTCCATGCGACAGTCAGCCCCTGCGCAATCAGTGCGTCGCGATAGGCAGTATCGCGCGAGGCTTCCCCACAACCCAGCAGCCCCACTCGCTGCGCCCCAACCAGCAAGCACGACACGCCCAACCCCAGCCCCAAGACGGCTATCCGCATCGAGTGCAAAGTTCGCGCCCAGACGGCGATTTCCTGCGCATTCGCCCCACGCGGGATTATGCGGGTCTCGGGGATTGAATGGGCACGCTTGCGGTCTCGCTGGCGGTACGGCGGCTCTCGATGCGCTTGATGATGCCCCAGTCAGCGCGGAGCCAGTAGTCGCCATAGGGCACAGCGAAGGCGGGCAGGCTCAGCTCGTCGATAGAGCGTTGTGCGGCTTCCTCAGCTCGTGAGGCATCCGCGTCGAGCGAGTGGTCGCTTTCCACGCGGCTGCCGTCGGGGTTGTGCGATTCTACAGTCCCACGGAACACTCCTTCGTCCAGACGCACTTCATTGAAGGCGTAGGCGCGGAGTGTGCGCGTGGCGAGATCCAGCGCGAGGAAGGTGCGTTCCGAAGACGGCTCATAGCCCGGCTCGACTCGCACGACGCCGCTCCGCAGCCAGTGGGGGAGCGCGTAGCGCGCGAGAGAGGTCAGCGTGAAGCGGGGGTGATGCTGCGCCCCCGCCAGCGCGAGCCGCCAGCGTCTGCCTGCGTCGGTACGACTACGCAGATGAAACTCGTACACTTGGTCAGGGATGAGCAACGCCAGCGCCTGCAGCCCCGCATGGAGAACGAGATGCAGCAATGCGCTCATCGCTTCCAGGATGCGCCAGCCGCGCGGCGAGTCGGGAGGTAGGCACTCCAGCCAGCTCATGCGCTCGAAGTAGACCCGTCCGCCGCGTCGCTGGTAGAGCCACGCTTCGGCAGGGGTCAGTACCAGCGCGACATGCGCCGCCTGCCAGGTCAGCCACAGGTGATACCCCATCGTCAGCAGGGCGGCGGCAATCAGCGCGCCCAGCCCCAGCTGCGCCCAGCTCGGTAGGCTCTCCCAGTGGGGCAGCTGCGCCGCCTTGCGCCACAGCAGCCAGCCCAGAAACGGCAGCGCAATCAGCACGCGCCAGCCGAAATTGCGCAGAAACTGCCGCCCGCTCAGCGGACCCAGACGCACGCCGATCTCAGCGAACGGATCGTTCCCGCAGCGTGCGCAACACTCCTGCAACGGCTCGCACCCCGCCCCACAGACTGAACAGCCCACCTGAGGCACTGCATACCCTGCCCCGTTCACAGCACATTAATTTACCCGTCCCGTGAACCTCTTCTTTATGGTATACTCCTGCACGGACAGGAGTAGCGTATGAAACTGCACGAGTATCAGGCGAAACAGATTTTGAGCGATTTTGGCGTCCCCACGCCGCAAGGAGAGGTGGTTAGCACGCCTGCAGGCGCGAAAGCCGTCGCGGAGCGACTGAGCAAGCCCGTCGTGGTCAAGGCGCAGGTGCTGATGGGCGGGCGCGGCAAGGCAGGCGGCATCAAACTTGCCCAGACCCCCGACGAAGCCGCCCACGCCGCAGAAAACATTCTCGGCAAGCGGCTCATCTCGCCCCAGAACCCGCAGGGACTCGTCGCCGAGAAAGTGCTAGTGGAAGAAGCTGTCGAGATCAAACATGAATACTATATCGGGATTACCATCGATCGCACGCCCCAGCGCAATGTGCTGATGGTCAGCCGATACGGGGGAATGGACATTGAGGAGGTCGCGGCGCAGCATCCCGACGCGATTGCGACCGTCGGAATTGACCCGCTGCTGGGGCTGACCGACTACGCGGCGCGCGAGGCGCTCTACGCCGCAGGCATGCCCCAGGATCAGATCCGCTCGCTCAGCGCGATTCTGCACGGGCTGTATCGCGCCTATATTGCGGTGGATGCGAACCTGGCGGAGATTAACCCCTGCGCGGTGCTGGCGGACGGGCGCATCATCGCCGCCGATGCGAAAGTCACCATCGACGAGAACGCGCTCTATCGCCAGAAGCGACTGGAGGCGTTCCGCGAGGAGAGCATCGAAGACCCCATCGAGGAAGAAGCGAGCAAGCGCGGGATTGCCTATGTGCGTCTGGGCGGCGACATCGGCATCATCGGCAACGGCGCAGGGCTGGTGATGTGTACCGTTGATGAGGTGGCGCGGGCGGGCGGACGCCCCGCGAACTTCCTCGACATCGGCGGGGGTGCGAAAGCCGACCGCGTGCGTCAAGCCGTCGAACTCGTGCTGATGGATCCGAATGTGAAAGGGCTGCTGTTCAACATCTTTGGGGGCATCACGCGCGGCGACGAGGTGGCGCGCGGAATGCTCGAAGCGTTCGAGACGCTTCAGGTGAACATCCCCGTCGTGGTGCGCCTTGCAGGCACGCACGCGGAAGAGGGACGCGCCCTGCTGCAAGGCACGCCGCTCATCCCCGCCGAAACGATGCAGCAAGCGGCGCGCACGATTGTGGAGCTGACGCAACTCGCAAACTGAGTGGGTGGGGAGCGGGAACGCCGACGCTACCCACCAGCTTTAAAGAACAGCAGGAAAACCCTGTTTCCAGCGGAATCTACCATCCGCCAATGAAACTCGTGATTGCTGTGATTCACAATCGTGACAAGGGGCGCGTGGTGGACGCCTTGCTGGAGAGCCAGTTCAAGTTCACGCAGGTCGCCTCGACGGGCGGCTTCCTGCGCGAGGGCAACACCACCCTGCTCATTGGGATTGAAGACTCGCAGCTGGAAGCGCTGCTGCGCCTGCTGGAGAGCAACTGTCGCACGCGCGAGCAATATGTCAATCCGATGCCGCCGGACGCTGCGCCCATCGGAACCTTCCTGCCCACCCCCATCGCCGTCGAAGTCGGCGGGGCGGTCGTGTTCGTGCTGAATGTGGAGCGATTCGAGCGGTTTTGAGTTATATGACAACGAAATCTGTAACAGGTTTTGAAAGAACCGAGTCTTAGTGTTTGGGGAGCGCGTGGAGCAACATATCCTCATCGTGGACAGTAGCGCGCATGAACCGCCACAGTGATATCGCCAGGCGTCAGATGGCGCGTGATCCCGTTGCGGGGCGGCACAGGCGTAAACGACTCCCCGCTGGTACCCTCATCGGCTCCGCGCAGTCTGGGGAGCCGCTTTTTGACGGGCGCAGGGCGGGCAGGAATCCCGAAGATGCCCGTGAATCGTACCCCTGTGGATCAGGCGTTGATTCAGGCGGCACGCAGCGCGCGTATCTATGCGTATGCGCCCTACTCAAACTACGCAGTGGGCGCAGCCGTGCGCACGGATGATGGGCGTATCTTTACCGGCTGCAATGTGGAAAACGCCAGCTACAGCCTGAGCCTGTGCGCGGAGCGAGTCGCACTGGGGAGCGCGATTGCCGCGGGTGCGCGGAAAATCATCGCCGTTGCGGTCTGCACCGCAGATGGCGGAACCCCATGCGGCGCATGCCGTCAGACACTGCTGGAGTGCGCGCTGAACCCTGAAACCTGCGTCGTGTGGGTGGTCAAACCTGACGAGATTGTGCAATGGTATACACTTGCGGAGCTGATTCCGCACGGTTTCCGATTACAAAAATAAGTGTAGGCTCCTTTGTTGATTTATGTGGCTCTCGCTTTTGCAGGAAACAGAACGTGCAGACGGAACTCCATGCCTGCCTCTAAGGAGGGAGGCGTTGAATGAGTCTCGCGGCGTGGTCGATTGGCGGAATCTGTTTCGGGTTAGGGCTGGTTGCGGCGTTGATGGCGCGTGCGCGTGTGCCGATGTTCCCCGCGTTTGCGCTCCCGCTGGTGTGGCTGATTGCGCTTGTGGCATTCGGCGTGACTTTGCCTGCGGCGCCTGCGCCCTATTTTCAGGCGGGGGGCGCGCTCGGCTGGGGCGTGCTGACGGCGTCGGGGCTGTGGCTGATGGGCGCGTTCGTGGGCAGTCGGTTGCACTATGAATGGCTGGGCGCGCTGCTGCCGCTGAGCGCGCCCATGCTTGCGCTGGCATTCGCGCGGGAGGGGCTGCTGCCTGCGCTCTGGGGCGTCGGGATCGCAACAGGGCTGATGTGGACTATTCTGGGTCGGGCGTGGGCGTCACTGGAGAGTGTCGCGCTCAGCGTGCTCGCGCTCTGCTGGGCGACGGCGCTGGCGACCTACGCGGGCGCGCCGCTCTGGTTCGGCGTCTGCCTTGCTGGCGCAGGACTCGCAGCGTTCGGGCTGGCGACGCTGCTCGCGCGTGGGGGGCGTATAGGCTGGCGCTACAGCTACATCCTGCTGTTCGGCGGGTTCGTGCTCACGTCGGTCGGCTATCGGCTCGCAGGCTCCGACGCGCCGTGGCTGGAGCTGGTGCTGATCACGCTCCTCGCTGCCACGCTCGCGCGGGGGCTGTCGGGCAGCGAACTCTGGTCGCGCTACGCCCTGCTGGTATGGTTGGGGCTGCTCGCTGCCGCCTTCGCAACAATGCGCGGATTCGGACTGGCGGTCTGCGCCCTGATGACCGCCCTGCACGCCCTCGTAATGACCCATCGCGAGTTCACGCGCACGACGGCTCACGAGAACGCGCTCTATGTCGCGGGCGCGCTGCTGCTGACGAGCGTGCTGGGCTTTCGGCTCTTTACGCTGAGCTATCCGCTGCGCCCGCCCCGCGCCGATCTGTATCTTTACTTCACGCTGCTCGCATTCCTGATTGCGCTGATAGGGCTGGGCGCGCTTGCGCTCTGGTGGAGCCAGCGCGGGGAGCGGTCGCCACTGTGGCGGTCGCTGCTTGCGGGGTTCTGGGCGTCGGTTGCGCCGCTCGGTCTCACGGCGGTTTTTTCGGAGCGGGCGGCGGCGGGCTGGACGGCGGGCGCGCTCGGCGCAGCACTCAGCGCGTACCTGTACGGCAACCGCCTGTTCCACTGGATTGCGCCGCTGAGCATGCTGGGGCTGATTCTTGTGCTGCCCCTCGGCAGTCTCGCCACGACAGTCGCCGATATGCCCCGCGCCACGCGAATCGGCGCAGCGGTCGGGCTGACTGTCGCCCTCGCACTCACCGCCATCGTAATCGCAATCGCCGAGCGGGATCTCAACGCCGTCGACGAACACTGAGCCGTACCTATACTCCAGTCGCTACCCATGCTGGGATTCCTCGCCTTCGGCTCGCAATGACAGGTTCACTTTTGCAAAGCCTGCTTCGTCATTCCGAGCGGAGCGAGGAATCTCGCCCGCTCAAAATCAATAAGTAGTAAGTCCCTCAAAGATTAAGGTGCCGCTTTTTGCCTTGACGCCTGCCGAAGCCGCTGCCCCCACCCCAACCCGCTGGCAAGGGTACAACGGCTGAGTTCGATATCGTCGCGCACGCGCAGGCAGCCGCGACGCCTCCCCCATTTACGGGAGAGGTCGGGAGCAAGGGTATTGAAAAGTCAAGCTCCGACGCCCCGTTGTGGGCGGGGAACCCCGCCAACAACGATAGATGTGTCCAATAATGTATCAGGGGATTAGGGTGCAAGGGCGAAAATGAGGGATGCGCCTGCAATAGGTACAATTCCCCGCGATGCTGCACGCGCTGCACATCGAGAACCTCGCAATTATCGACCGCCTAGAGGTTCATTTCGAGGCGGGGCTGAACGCGCTCACGGGCGAAACGGGCGCGGGGAAGTCAATCCTGATTGACGCGCTTAACCTCGCGCTGGGCGAACGCGCCGACCCGACGCTGATTCGCACGGGCGCGGACAGGCTGCGAGTGAACGCCGTGTTCGAGCCGCCCGACGACCCCGACCTGCGCGTCCTGCTGGATGAACTCGGCGTGGAGCCAGAGGGGGGGCTACTCTACCTCAGCCGCGAGGTGCAGGCGGGGGGACGCTCCATCGCCCGCATCAACGGACAGCCCGCCCCGCTCAGTGCACTCAAAGCGATTGGCGAACAGCTCGTCGACCTGCACGGGCAACACGAGCATCAGTCGCTCCTGAAGCCGAGCAGCCATCTGGAGTTTCTAGACCGCTGGCTGGGGGAGCCGACGCTGAGCCTGCGGGCGCAGGCGCGCGACACAGTGCAGGCGTTGCGTCAGGCGGAGCGCGAACTGCAGGAACTCACCGAACGCGAGCGCGAACGGGAGCAGATGCTCGACCTCTACCGCTTCCAGGTGGACGAAATCCGCAAGGCGAACCTGCAACCCGGCGAGGATGAGCAGCTGGAGACGGAGGCGCGACGCCTCACGCACGCCGAGAAACTCATTGCGCTGGCGGGGGGCGCGTATGACGCCCTGATGCAGGAACACGGTGCGTATGATAAGGCAGCCACTGCCAGCCGCAACCTGACCGAAATCGCGCGAATCGACCCCTCCGTTGCCGAGTGGGGCGACTTGCTGGAGGGCGCGCTGGCGCACATCGACGAGGTCGCCCGCAGCCTGCGCGCCTACGCCGAGCGCATCGAGTACGACCCCGCTCGCCTCGAAGAGGTCATCGCCCGCCTCGAACTCATCAAACGGCTCAAACGCAAGTACGGGGATACAATCGAAGCCGTGCTGCAGTACGCCGACGAAGCCGAATCGAAACTGCACGCGCTGGCGACGCAGACCGAGCGGCGCGAAGCGTTAGAGGCGCAGATTGCCGAGCTGCAGGCGCGTGCATCGACGCTGTGCGAGCAGCTCTCGGCATTGCGCAGGGCTGGGGCGCAGCGATTCGCCGAAACCGTACAGGCGACCCTGCGCGAACTGGCGATGGAGCGGGCGGAGTTCATCGTGGAAGTGCGCCCCAAGCCGATGGATCTAAGCGGCGCGGACAGCGTGGAGTTCCTGTTCAGCGCGAATCCGGGCGAGCCGCCACGCCCGCTGAGCAAAATCGCTTCAGGGGGCGAGATGTCGCGCGTGATGCTCGCTCTCAAGGCGGTCTTAGCCGACGCCACGCCCGTGCCCACGCTCGTGTTCGACGAAATCGACGCAGGGCTGGGCGGACGCACCGCGCACGCCGTCGGCGAGAAACTCGCGCAACTGGCGCAGCACTGCCAGATTCTATGCATCACGCACCTGCCCCAGATTGCCAGTCGCGCCACGCATCACCTCGCCATCGAGAAACTCACTGACGGCGAGACGACGCGCGTCCAGATTCACACACTCGAAGGCGAGGCGCGCGTGGGGGAGATTGCCCGCATGCTCACGGGCGAGCCGACCGAAACCGCCCTCCAACACGCGCGGGAACTGCTTACGACTCCATCAAGTAAACACCAGTGAAAGGAGATCCCGACTATGGCTAAGACTCTTGGATGGGGACTAGCCACGCTGCTCGCCTTGACGGCGACGCAGGCGCAACCGCTCTGGCCCCCGCAGAGCATGCTCAACGATACCAGCACGCTGAATGTGCAGATTATTCGTCAGTGGACGGAACTGGTGGGCGTACAGCAAATTCAGATAATCGAACTGCGATACAACTCGTGGGAATGCGTGAACGGGCAGCTGCAGACGATTCCAATTCAGGCGTTCTACGCGCGTCCTGTTTTGCTCAACTATGGCGCGGCAGTGGTGCTGGCGCATGGGCTGGGCGCGCAGGCGGACGCGAGCGCGGCGGCGCGCTTCGCGGCGCAGCACGGCGTCGCCGCGCTCTACTACAGCGGTCCCGGCTGCGGGCAGTCGGGCGGACGGCCGTTCGAAACGCGCCTGCTGTTTGACACGATTCCCGACCCGCGCGGCTCGTGGTTCTGGAGCCACGCGGTAGCGGGCAGCCGTGCGATTACGGTTCTCACGACGCTGCCCGCCACCGACCCGAACCGCATCGGCATGTCGGGCTACAGCGCGGGCGCGATGGCAACGCTGAATGTGAACGGCTTCGATAACCGCCTGCGCTGCGCGGTTGCCGTGAGTGGGACGGGCGGGCTACGCAAAGCCGCCGACAACGACGGCTGGATGAACCACCTGCTGCGCGCCTGCGGGCTGTCGCGACGCTCCGCGCCGTTTCAGGTTCTCTGCGACACGGTAGACCCCATCCACCAGGCGCGCACGCAACACGCGCCCGTGATGCTCATCAACGGTGCACAGGACGAGTTCTTCCCCATCGACAGCACGCTGGACACCTTCAACGCCTTCCCGAACCGCGATCGGCATCGGATTGTAGTCATTCCCAACTGGGATCACGGCTTGTTCACGCTGAACCTGCCGCCGCCCTATGAGACCTTCGATAACCGCACCTTCGCGGATGCGCACGTGGAGGCGGCGACCCGCTTCTGGATTGGACGCCATCTGAGAAACGACGGCAACTACCCGAATGTGCCCCCCATGCCGACCGCCGTGATGCAGGAGTTTCTCGGTCAGGCGTCGCTCGGCGGCGAGCTGGCGACGACCTATCAGGTGGTGGAGGTGCATGTCTACTACTCGAACGACGGCTCGTGGCTCTACGGCGGGCAACGGATGACCGACCGCAGCGGCAATCTCTGGTACAAACTGGCGACGGGGCTGCCGTGGAGCCACTTCAATCCGGGCAACACGGTCTATTTCAGCGAGTTTCGGCTGCGCAACTCGATCCTCGCGCCGGAGTTCTGGATGACGAGCCTGCCCTACCTGCCGCCGAACTTCCGCCCGCGCATTCGTCCAATGCCCAACGCGCCCCGCCTGCAGGGCGATGTGAACGGCGACGACTGCGTCGACGACGCCGACCTGCTGGAGGTGCTGTTCCGCTTTGGCGAAACAGGCGCGCACCGTGCCGACCTGAACGGCGACGGCGTAATCGACGACGCCGACCTGCTCCTGGTGTTGTTCCACTTCGGCAACGGTTGCTGAGCCAGTGAGGTACAATAGGACGCTTCAACAGGAGGGAGACGCTATGAACCCGAAAACGCTGTTTTTGAACCGCGGGATGCTGCCTGTGCTGGCGCTGACGCTCTGCGCTTGTCAGTCGCCATCAATGGAGCAGACGCAGGCGAACACCAAAACACCACCAGAAATCGCCGTGCATGAGACGCCGCAGCCGCCCGCCCCACCCGATGATAAGGCGAAGGAGACCCCCATGAACCAGAAAGAGCCGAAAGCACAGGTTGCCTATGTGAAAATGACCATCAAGGACAAAGGCGACCTGATTATCGAGTTAGACCTGAAAGAAGCCCCCAAAACCAGCGAGAATTTCCTCAATCTGGTCAAAGACGGCTTTTACGATGGCATCCGCTTCCATCGTGTCGTGCCGAAATTTGTGATTCAGGCGGGCGACCCGCAGTCGAAGACGCTGCCGATGGGACATCCGCAGCTGGGCACGGGCGGTTCAGGCAAGAACATCAAGTTCGAACCGAGCAATCTCAAGCACAAGCGCGGCGCGATTGGCATGGCGCGCGCGCAAGACCCCGATAGCGCCAGCAGCCAGTTCTACATCTGCCTCGAAGACCTGCCCCAGCTGGATGGCAACTACATCATCTTCGGCAGAGTCGTTGAAGGCATCGAAATTATCGACAAAGTGCGCATCGGCGACACGATTGAGAAAGCCGTCGTGCTGGAGAAGTGGGAGCCGAAAAAGGCGGATTCTCCGTCTAACTAAACAGGAGGCGAACCGACCCGATGGTCGACGACGCGCTGGCGACGGAAGTGATTCTGGAGGCGGAAACGATTCTGGAGGCGTCCGATAAACCCGTTCAGGAACGCCTCCAGAACCTGATGCAGTATCTGCACGACCGCCTGCCGCATTTTCACTGGGTGGGCATCTACTGGCTCAGAGGCAACGAACTGGTGTTGGGACCCTATGTGGGACTGCCGACAGAGCATGTGCGCATCCCCGTCGGGCGCGGCGTGTGCGGAACCGCCGTCGCCGAGAATATGAACCAGATTATTGAGGATGTGCGCACGCTGAGCAACTACCTCGCCTGCAACCTCGAAACGCGCTCGGAAATCGTGGTGCTGATTCGCCATCCCGACAACGGGAAAATCCTCGGTCAGATCGATGTGGACGGCACGGAAGTGGGCGCGTTCGACGAGTCGGACGAGGCGATGCTCGAAGTCATCGCTGAGCGAATCGCGCGGCTGATTACGGAACGCCCCTGTTGACTTTCGCCTCCTGAATGTGCCATAATTTAGCCACGCTAAGGATTCAGGAGGCTATGCGAATGACGACGGAGGTTCTCAAGGATGTTCCGCAGGGGCTGACGCGCGAGCGGATTGAGCAGCAGGCGCGCGCCCACGGCGAACCCGAATGGCATATCCAGCGACGCCTGGAAGCCTACGACCGATTTCTCCAGTTGCCGCTCCCCTCGCCCAAACAGGAGGACTGGCGTTACACTGACATCACCACTTTACACTTGGAAGACTACACGGCGGTTGCGTGGAGCGACGCCCCGCGCGGCGACGCCCCCGCGCAGATGCCCGCGTTCCTTACCGAAAATCCCGTCGTGCGCGTGTATCATCGCGCGGGCTTCGGCTTCGAGGCGTATATCCCCAACGCGCTACGCGAGCAGGGCGTGCAGGTGCGCGACCTGCACGAAGTGCTGACGCAGAATCCTGAGCTGCTGGAGCGCGATTTGGGACGCCTCGCGCCCATCCCCGGCGACAAGTTCACTGAGTTGCACACCGCCGCGTGGGACAGCGGGCTTTATATCTACATCCCGCGCAGTGTGCAGGTGGATAGCGTGATGGAGATTATCCACTGGTTCGAAACGCCCGGTTTGCACCTGCCGCACACGGTAATCGTGTGTGAATCGGGCAGCGTAGCGAACATCGTGCAGTCGTTTTTCTCGCCGGAGGATGCACCTGTGTCCGTACTTGGCGCGGTGGAGGTGTTCAACAAGCCCAACAGCGAGCTGCGCCATACGCTGATGCAGCGGATGGGGCGCGCGAGCCTGTTCATCAGCAGCGTCGATTACGAGCAGGGGCGCGATTCGCGCGTGCTGTCGCTGAGTGTGGGGCTGGGCGCACGACTGGGGCGCACGGTGCTGCAGCATCTGATGACCGAACCTGGCGCGGAGGCGCGCCCGCTGGGGCTGTTCTTCGGCGACGGCAAGCAACATCTCGACTTCCGCACCCTGCAAGACCATCGCGTCGGCAACACCTCAAGCGACCTGCTTTATAAAGGCGCGCTGTACGACGAGGCGGTGTCCGTGTTTTCGGGCATGATTCGCGTGCATCCGAAGGCGCAGCATACCGACGCCTATCAGGCGAACCGCAACCTGCTGCTGAGCGACACGGCGCAGGCGTACACTATCCCGAACCTCGAGATTGGCGCAAACGAGGTGCGCTGCACGCACGGCGCGACGGTGGGTCCCGTTCAACCTGACGAGCTGTTCTACCTGCGCTCGCGTGGGATTGACCCTGCCGCTGCCGAAGCGCTGATTGTCATGGGCTTCTTCGAGGTCGTGTTGCGCGAGATCAAGCCCGCCGATTTGCGTCTGTCGATCCAGCGACTGCTGGCAAGCAAGCTCAAGGGCGAAGCGCCGCGCTACTTTATGGATCTCGCCGAGCTGGACGAGGAACTCATCGCGGCGCGAGCATAACATCATCTGAGTTTCTACTTATGCCGAGACTCCTCGCCTTCGGCCTGGAATCGCGAGTTCATTTTTGCGAAAATCGCTCCGTCATTCCGAGCGAAGCGAGGAATCTCTCTCGGTGTTATACCAATTGGGGTTTCAGATGTCGTGTGTCGTCGGCGTCCCACCGACGACATACGATACTTGAAAGCCCGATTGTGTTATTCTTTGCGGGAAGGGCTTATTACTGGCTAGAGTTTCGCAGGAAAAACGCACCCCTTATGACCGAACTCATCTGGGAAGGCAAGTATGTGGGCGGTAAAAAAAGCGCGCCTTTGCGCATCGACCTGCCGTTCCAGACCGTCGAAATCGTCAACGAGTCCGCCCCCGAGCGCCAAAAGTCGCTGCAACTGTTCCACGAGGGCAAACCCGCCGAGTAGCGCAACCGTCTCATCTGGGGCAATAAGAGATATGTGCTGCCCTCCCTGCTGCCTGAGTTTGCAGGCAAGGTGAACCTGATTTACATCGACCCGCCATTCAATGTGGGCGCGGATTTCTCCTTCCAGGCGACCATCCCGCCCGCCGACGAGGACGACGACGAAACCCTCGCCTTCACCAAAGAACCCTCGCTCATCGAACAGAAAGCCTACCGCGACACCTGGGGACGCGGGCTCGACTCCTATCTGCAGTGGTTCTACGAAACCGCTGTGCTGCTACACGAACTACTGGCGGAAGATGGGAGTATTTATGTGCATTTGGATGCACATATAGGGCATTATGCTAAAATTGTGCTTGACGGAGTATTTGGAAGAGATTGTTTCCAGCGTGAAATTGTTTGGCGTATAGGGTGGGTATTCGGCTATAAGACAGCAGCAAAAAACTGGATTCGTAATCATGACACGATATTGTTTTATACCAAGCACCCGAGCCAATTCGTTTTCAATAAATCGTACATCCCCTATCCGCCCGGCTATGAAAGACGCGGTGGAAGTATTCCCACAGGTGCAGGTATCCCCATAGAAGATGTATGGGGGCTGTATCACGAAGAAGGACTGACAAGTATTCAAATCATGAGCTTCTCAAGTGAAAAAGCAGGCTACCCCACTCAAAAGCCGGAGGCGTTATTGGAGCGGATTATTCGGGCGTCCACGCGGAAGCCGTCGGGGAGTTATGAGCCTGATTTAGTGCTGGATTGTTTTTGTGTGCGGCGGGGTACGGGGGTGTTGGTCGTTAGCCCCCCCTGTAGTCCCCCCGCTTGCGGGGAGGGCGGGGGTGGGGGTAACTATCCTCCCCATCGAACAAATCCAGCCCGGTCAATATGTGATTGGGCACGATGGCAAGCCTCATCGCGTGCTTCGAGCGTTTCGCCGTGAGTATCACGGGCGGATGGTAGGGCTGAAGCACGCCCTTTGCGAGCAAACGCTTTGGCTCACGGAAGACCATCTGGTGCTGGCGAAACTGCGCCCGCGCACGCTGGGCGGGAACCGCGACTGGAGTGCAACGCCTATCGAGAATCGCGACCGACGTCGGGAACTGCGCCGCGAAATGACGCCTACCGAAAAACGCCTATGGGCGCGCCTGCGCAACAATCAGCTCGGCTGGAAGTTCCGCCGACAGCACTCCATCGGACCTTTCATCGCCGACTTTTACTGTCGCGAGGCGCAGCTGGTAATCGAAATCGACGGCGACACGCACTTCACCCCCGAAGCACAGGCATACGACGCCGAACGCGACGCCTATATGCGCTCGCTGGGACTGGAGGTGCTGCGCTTCACTACGGTTGAAATTCACCAGCAGCTCGACGCCGTGCTATGCTGATTGAACACCGCTGCCAGCAGCGTGTGGAGTCGCTGGAGGGCGCGCAGTGGGTTCCCGCAGGCGAGCTGCTTCCAGGCGACCGCGTGTTTTTCGGCGCTGAACGCCGCGCCGTGCCATTGGAGCAAGTGGAACATCAGTGGACGCGCGAAGAGGTCTACGACATCGAGGTGGAAGACGCGCATTCGTTCCTGACCGAAGTCTGCGCGATTCACAACTGCGGCAGCGGCACGACTGCTGTCGTCGCCGAGAAGCTGGGACGACGCTGGATGGCGTGCGATTTGAGCCGATTTGCTATTCACACCACGCGCAAGCGACTGTTGCAGATTCCCAACCTGCGCCCGTTCGTGGTGCAGAATCTGGGCAAGTATGAGCGGCAGGTATGGCAGATTAGCGCATTTGGCGACGGGCATAGCCCCTCCGATGCCGCCGCCCGAAAACAGGCGTACATCCAGTTCATCCTGAAGCTCTACCATGCCCGCCCCATCAGTGGCTACACTTGGCTACACGGACTCAAGGGCGGGCGTATGGTGCATGTGGGCAGTGTGGACGCTCCCGTAAGCCTCGGCGATGTGCAACACATTGTCGCCGAGTTCCGCAAAGCGGTCGGCGCAGGCGAGAACGCGCCCACCACGAACGGAATCGACATCCTTGGCTGGGACTTCGCCTTCGAACTCAACGAGGTCGCCCGTCAGCACGCCGACGCCGCAAAAGTGAACCTGCGGTTCCTGCGTATCCCGCGCGATGTGATGGACAAACGCGCCGTAGAGCAAGGCGATATCCAGTTCTTCGAACTCGCCGCGCTGCAGGCGGAGGTGCAGGTGAACCAACGCAAGGTCACAGTGAAACTGACCGATTTTATCATTCCGCCCGATAATGTGCCTGAAGACGCCCGACGCGCTGTCAAACACTGGTCGTAGTGGATCGACTACTGGGCTATCGATTGGGACTTCAAGGGCGACGCCTTCCATAATCAGTGGCAATCCTACCGCACGCGCAAGCATAAGCAATTGGAGTTGCTGGCGAGCCATCAGTACGAGCAGGCAGGCGATTACACGATTCTGGTGAAAGTGATCGATATTCTGGGCAACGACACGACGAAGGCGTTGCGCGTACAGGTTCGATAGCGATGGCGCGGAGTAAACGCAAAACGGCAGGTCAGCTGGGGCTACTGGAGGCGCGGGTTTCCACTGCACCCTGCGTGCCTGCCATTCGGGAAGCCGTCCGCCAGTGGCGCGAGCGCGGCTACCCTGGCGTTAGCGACACAACTCAAACCCTGCTGCGCTACTGGTTCCACACCGACCATCGCCTGCCCACGGGACGACGCTTCGAGTATCACTACTCGCAGCGCGAGGCGATTGAGACGCTTGTCTATCTCTACGAAGCAGCGCAGGTGCGACGCCAGAAAGACCTGGTGGAGCAGTTTGCCCAGCGGAGCGACCTACGCTTACTCCAGTACGATGACTTCGCCCGTTACTGTATCAAGATGGCGACGGGCAGCGGCAAAACGAAGGTGATGGCGCTCGCCATCGCGTGGCATTATTTCAACGCCGTCGCCGAAGGACGCGACGATTATGCGAAGACCTTCCTGCTGATTGCGCCGAACGTGATTGTGTTCGAGCGACTCCGCAGCGATTTCGCCGGCGGGCGCATCTTCCGTACCGACCCCATCCTTCCGCCTGAACTGCAGATTCTCTGGGACTTTCAGGTGTACCTGCGCGGCGAGGGCGAGCGAGCGCATTCGCTGGGCGCGCTCTATCTCACGAACATCCAGCAGCTGTACGACTGTCCTGACGCAAGCGATTCCGACGAACCTGAGGCAATGACGGCAGTGTTGGGTCCTAAGCCAGCGGCGAACCCCGTCGTGAATGACGACTTCCGCGCCCGTATCGCCGCGCGACGCGAGCCTGTGATGGTGCTGAACGACGAAGCGCACCACACGCACGACGAAGAGTCGGAATGGAACCGTGCAATTCGTCGCCTGCACGCCGACGCGCCACTTGTGGCGCAGCTCGACTTCTCCGCCACCCCGCGCCACACCAAAGGCGTGCTCTTCACATGGACTGTGTACGACTACCCCATCAAACAGGCAATTATCGACGGCATCGTGAAGCAGCCGATTAAGGGCGTAGCAAAGGGCATTAGCGAGAAACCCTCCGATATCGCCAGCGTGCGCTATGAGGCGTACCTGACCGCTGGTGTGGAGCGATGGCGCGAATATCGCCAGCAACTGACGCCGCTGAACAAAAAACCTATCTTGTTTATAATGCTCAACAGCACGCGCGAGGCGGATGAGGTGGGCACTGGCTGCGCACCAGGTACCCCGATGAGTTCGGCGGCGAGAAACTGCTGATTATCCACACCGACCGCGTAGGCGAAGTGTCTAAAAACGATTTGGAGCGGGCGCGTGAGGAACTGGAGCTGGAGACCTTCGAACTGGGCAGGGAAAAGCTCCAGATTGTCTCAATTCTGCCAGACCCTGCGAGAGCCCAGTATGATATCGAGATTCCTGTGCTGAGTCCCGTGCTGGCGCGTAAGAAGTCGCTCCAACAGGAGATTGAGTCGCTCGATGTAGCGTCGCTGGACTGCCCAGTTCTGCCGTTCAAGGAGGGCGACACGGCGGCGCAGGTTTTTCGCTATGAGGGCTACGACTTCCTTACGCTGCAGAAGCTGGTCGAGCGCGACTATGTGATTCCTGAACCCCAAACTGCCGAGGAGGTGATTGGCTACTACGCGCGGCGCATCGCGCAGGAGGTGAAGCTCCCCTCGCAATTCGCGGTGTTAGTCCCCAAAGTACGCGAATTTCTCGAAACGAAGGCGTTTGGTCAGCGTGTGAACTTGAATGACCCTGCACTCATCAAAGCCATCAGCAGTAATGTGGCGCACTATGTTACCGTAAAAAACCTTTGCGAATGCGCTGCGCCAGCGCGTGATAGAAGAGCTGGAGCCGCAGCTGCTGAATGCTGCAGGACGCAGGCTCTCCGAGACGCCGCCATTTCCCTATTCGCGCCCTGCGCTGAACGCTCGCAAGACAGTGTTCAATCTTGTGCCCTGCGACAACGAGTTCGAGCGTGAGTTCGCGCGATTTCTGGATGACGCGCCCGATGTTAATGCGTTTGCCAAGCTACCCGAACCGTTTGGCTTCGCGATCGAGTACACCGACGGTGCGGGCAACCTGCGCTACTACGAGCCGAACTTCGTAGCCGTGCTGGACGATGGAACGCACTATCTCATCGAGACGAAAGGCGCAGAGACCGTCGAAGTGGCGCACAAGGCGCGTGCGGCGCAACTCTGGTGTGAAAACGCCACACGTCTTACAGGAACCTCATGGTGCTACTTGCTGGTGCGCCAAGCAGAGTACCAGCGCCTGCAACCGACGCTCTTTGCGGACTTAGTTGCCTGTTTTGAGGGGGTTTAGGTCGTGCGGAAATATGTCCCCCACCCCAACCCTCCCCGTCCACGGGGAGGGGGTCTGCCGCGCGAGTAAGCGGGACTCCTCCCCCGTCCACGGGGGAGGGCGGGAGGGGGAAATATAAACGAGCCGCTACTCCACCGTCACACTCTTCGCCAGGTTGCGTGGTTGATCAATCTCGCAGCCGCGCAGGCGCGCTACATGGTAGGCGAACAGTTGCAGCACAGGAATCGTGGTCAGCGGCGCGAGTTCCTCCAGTGCGGGCTTGGGCACATATACCGTGTAGTCCGCCTCCTGCGGCAGCAGGTGGTCGTCTTCGGTGGTGACCAGAAACACTGTGCCCTGACGCGCCTTGATTTCTTTCAGGTTGCCCAGCAGTTTCTCGCGGGTGCGCTCCTGCGTGGTGACGAACACGGCAATCACGCCCGGCTCCACCAGCGCGAGCGGTCCGTGTTTCATCTCGCCTGCGGGCGGCTCCTGCGTGGGCACATAGGCGATCTCTTTGATTTTCAGCGCGCCTTCCATCGCCACATAAGCGTCCACGCCCCGCCCCAAGTAGAACGCGAGCGGCGTTTTGTAGAGCTGCTCGGCAATCTGGCGCACCTGCGGCTCGGTTTCTAAGGTCCGGGCAATCAGCGAGGGCATCTGCATCAGCCCCTTCACACCCTCCGAGTAGACCTGCATGGGCAGTGTGCCGTTGATCGACGCCAGATACAGCCCCAGCAGGTACAGCACGGCAATCTGCGTGCTGTAGGCTTTCGTGGACGCGACGGAGATTTCGGGCCCCGCCTGCGTGTAAATCACATGGTCGCACTCGCGGGCGATGCTGCTGCCCACCACATTCACGATGCCCAGCGTGGTGTAGCCCGCTTCGCGGCACAGGCGCAACGCCGCGAGCGTGTCTGCCGTCTCGCCCGACTGACTGATGAACACCGCCAGCGTGTTCGGCTGCAGAATCGGGTCGCCGTAGCGGAACTCGGAGGAGTAGTACACTTCCACGGGGCGGCGCAGCCAGCGTTCCAGCGCGTGTTTGCCAATCAGCCCCGCGTGATACGCCGTGCCGCACGCCACAATCAGAATCCGCCGAAACTTCTGCCAGTCCTCCACCTCCAGCTTCAGCTCGGGGAACTGGATGCCGCCGTTGGGCTTGAGTCGCCCGCGCAGCGTGTCGCGCACCGCCTCGGGCTGCTCCAGAATCTCTTTAATCATGAAATGCTCGTGCCCGCCCTTTTCGGCGGCTTCGGCAGACCATGTAATCTCTACGGGCGGGCGATCCACGAGCGCGCCGTCGATGCGCGAGAGGCTCACTGAGTCGCGCGTCACCACGCCCACATCGCCGTTTTCGAGCAGAATCACGCGCCGTGTGTAGGGCAGCAGCGCAGGGATGTCCGACGCGATGAAGTTCTCGCCCTCGCCTAAGCCAATCACGAGGGGCGAATCGTTGCGGGCGACCACCACGCGGTCGGGATAATCCGTGAACAGCACAGCAATCGCATACGAGCCACGCACATGCTGCAACGCGCGGCGCACAGCTTCCTCAGGCGCGTAGCCCTGCGTCAGCTGCTCCTCAATCAAGTGCGCCAGCACTTCAGTGTCGGTTTCGGAGCGGAACTGATGCCCCCGCGCGAGCAGCTCCTGCTTGAGTTCCAGGTAGTTCTCGATGATGCCGTTATGCACCACTGCCACGCGCCCCTGCTCGTCGGTGTGGGGGTGGGCGTTCGGGTCGTTGGGGATGCCGTGCGTCGCCCAGCGCGTGTGGGAAACTGCCAGTCCGTGCGCCTCTACGCTGTTGAGCATCTCGCTGAGCTGCTGAATCTTGCCTGCGCGTTTCATCACCTGCAGCTTCTCGCCGCCCCAGAACGCCACGCCCGCCGAGTCGTAGCCTCGATACTCCAGCCGCTTCAGCGTATCCAGCGCGACTTCCAGCGCAGGACGCGCCCCGATGTAGCCCGTGATTCCGCACATAGTGGGTTGCCCTCTCAAAAGGGATTATACCATTCGGGGGCGGGGATTTTGAAGCGACCTCGTAAGCGCCTCTGATGCGAAAGTGTGCCTTCGGTATAATTCCGCCATGCGCTGTTCTCTGCACTGGCTCACTCTGGTTCTCCTGCTCATCGCGGGTTGTGCCCCTTCCTCTAACCCCTCCGCGCCAACCGCTACGGAGCCAGCCGCCCCACCGAAAAACGCGCTGCAGGTCGTGTTCCTCGATATCGGGCAGGGCGACAGCGCGCTCGTTGTGTTTCCGAACGGGAAAACGATGCTCATCGACGGCGGGGAGACCGATCAGGGGCGACGGCTCGTGCAGAAACTGCAACAGCGCGGCGTGAAACAGATCGACTGGCTCGTGGCGACGCACCCGCACAGCGACCACATTGGCGGGCTGATTCAGGTGCTGAAAAGTTTGCCCGTTGGAGAGGTGTGGGATATCGCGATGCCATACGAGTCGCCCGTGTATCGCGATTTTCTGCTCGCGGTGCGCAGCGCGAAGACGCCCGACGGCAAGCGTCCCGCATTTCGCAAAGTGCGCCGTGGGTTGGCGCTGGAGCCTGCGCCGAATGTGCGCCTGAGTGTGCTTGCGCCACGCGAGCCGCTGCTTTCGGGCACGCGCTCCGACCCGAACAACAATAGCATCGTGCTGCGCATCGACGCGCCGGGAGGCAGTTTCTTATTCACGGGCGACATCGAGCGCGAGGGGCGCAGGCGTCTATATGAGGTGCGGGCGAACCTTCGTGCCGATGTGCTGAAAGTCTCGCACCACGGCGCGGCAAACGGCACAGATCGGGCGTTTCTGAATCGCGTGAACCCGCGCGTCGCCGTGATTTCCGTCGGTGCGAACAATCGCTACGGGCATCCCCACCGCGAAACGCTCGCCCTGCTACAGGACAGGCGCGTCTACCGCACCGACTGGCATGGCGATATCGTGATGCAGCTGGGCGCGGATAAAAAGTTGCAGGTCGTAACTGAGCGTCATGCGCCCGCTCAGCTCAGGGAAGCACAGCAGCCTGCGAAACCAACGCTCACAGGCGCGGTAATTGGCAACAGGAACTCTAAAGTCTACCACACGCCCGACTGCGGTCAGCTGCCGAAACCCGAAAACCAGAAGCGGTTCCGCTCCGCTCAAGAAGCAGAGAAGGCGGGCTACCGTCCCCATGCGTGCGTGGAGGGGGAGTAGCCTACTTCACCACCACATAGGGGCGCATGTTCTCCAGTCGCTTCTGCCCGATGCCTTGCACCTCGAGCAGGTCATCCACTGACTGAAACTTGCCGTGCGTTTTCCGATATTCCACGATGCGCTGCGCCAGCACGGGTCCGATGCCTGGGATCGCCTCCAGTTGCTCGGCGGTGGCGGTGTTGAGGTTGAGGGGGAATTGAACGCTCGCGGACTTCGCGGCGCGCGGGGCGTTGGGCGCGCTTTGGGCAGACGCAGCGGCTGAAACAGCAGGCGGGGGCGTCTCCCCCTTGCGCGGCACATAGATTTTCTGTCCGTCAGCGAGCGGCTCCGCGAGGTTCAGCGCGTCTAAATCGGCGTTGGGAGTCGCGCCGCCTGCTTGCTCGATCGCGTCCGCCACGCGGCTGTTCAACGCGAGGCGATACACGCCCGACTTTTTGACCGCGCCCGCGACATGCACGACCAGCGATTCTGGGGGAGCTGGCTCTGGCGAGGCGGCTTCAGTCGCGGTCGTGTCCTTCTCAGCAGTTGGGGTTTCTGGCTGGTTCAGGTCGATCACTTCCACTGCGCCGCCCTGAAGACTGGCGGCTTGCAGCGCGGGCTGAGTTCCACTGCGTCCCCAGCCATAGCCCAACAACAGGGCTAACGCTAACGACGCGCCATACACCGCAAGCAGCGTCGCTCTCTCCTTCAGTTCCAGCTTGTCCCAGATGGCATGCATGAAACGCCTCCCGCGCTGGGCGATTCGCCGCGTCGGGAGGCGTTCCTGCCAGACAGATAGGAGAGTTTACAGGTTCGGGTTCTCCGCCGACGGATCCTGGTTCAGGCGGACAGTACGCCCACCGCCGCCGACAGGCGATTGCGGATGTTGATCCATAAAGATAGCGTTCTGCAGGTACTTCGCGTGTCCGTCGACAAAGGCGACATTCCAGCCTTCCGCAACGGCGCCGCCGCTCGGCGAGGTGGTCTGACCGTGCCACATGCCGAACGCCTCGAAGACGAGGATAATCTCCGCAGGGCGTGCGACGCCCGCCATACCGCGTACCTTCAGCGTCCATTGAGTCGGCAACCCACCGCGCAGGCGATCGGAGTAGTTGTAGATGAGCCAGGTGTTATACAGGTAGTCATGCCCGATGACGCGGAACCAGGTCAATCCCGAGAGTTCAAAAAGGTTGTTCACACTCCCGTTGCCGATGACGCTGGTGTGATCCGCAGGACACGCCCAGATGCTCTTGACGCCGCGATTGGTCATCGTATTGCCGCGTATCCCTGACTTGATGTAGGGATCCACCAGCTTGGGGAAGTAGAGGGGGTATCCCTGGGGCGGCAGGGGATTGACCACCGGCGCGTTGCCGAACCGCTGCCCGATGGGCAGATACCGCAGCTGGGCAATTTGCCCCGTGGCGTTACAGGTCATGTTGTTCGCGGCGATGAAGCAAGCCGTGTCCCGAATCCACGGGTTCAGGTACCCCGTTGCGATGTTCGGATTGGCGGGTTCGTTGATGCCAGCGGGAATGTTGATCGCCAGCGGCATCATTTCATCGTAGTCCTGGACATACATAATCGCGCCCAGCGCGATCTGCTTAGTATTGTTCAGACACTGCGTGCGCAGCGCGCTATCACGCGCGCGGGCAAACACCGGAAACAAAATCGCCGCCAAGATAGCGATGATCGCGATAACGACAAGCAGCTCGATCAGCGTAAATGCTCGGTTTCTCATGATGCTCACTCCTATCAGTTAGTATGGAACTGTTTGTCCGGTTGTGCCGTCGGGCGACGGGGGTGGGGGGGGCGTTGGCGTGCTGGAGGACGGCGCGCTATCCTGAACAACCGGGGGCTGATTAGACCGTCCGAGTGTCCAGTACAGGCTGAACGCCAGCGCAATCAGCGCCACGATTAGCAACCCCACTGCCAGTGCCGGTTTATCCCGAAGAGTTCCCATGGTTGCTCCTTAGTCAGGATTGCAGGTGTTATGAATCAGCCAGTGCGTCTTCGCAGGGTTGAAGTCGCGGTATTCATCCGCTGCACAGGTTTTGCCAGGATAGCGTGCGTTGAACTCCGCAGGCGTATACGGCAGCACCTGCTCGAGTCGATACCAGCGGCTGTGTCCGTCGGCGAAGCCCAGGTTCAGCCCGCCAGAGTGGCGCGCCACGATACCAATCCCTGCATAGGTGGTAATGTCGGCTCGACGCGCCTGTGCGCCTGGCTCGCCAGAGCAGCCGCCGTACCAGTTGTTGTCGGTCAAATACCCGCGACAGGGGGTCGTCGGCGGTCCGTTCGGCGAGTCTGCCAGCAACACAAACTGGGCAGGCTTCTTAATCATCGCTCGGCTGGGCAAGATCAAGGTCTCGTCGAAGTTCCCAGGTAATCCGCCTCCAACCCAGTACCAGCCTGCGATGTGTGCATTGTAGCCAATGGAGGGCCAGCTACGAGTCGCCCAGTTGGGCACGAAGGCGCCATCAGGCTTGCGTCCGTTGGGACAGAAGTAGACATCCACATTTTTGACATACGGCGCCACAAGCTCGTTCCAGATGCGGGTACCAGGGTGAGCCGGATTGTTGCCGGGTACGATTCGACTGGGAGTAAGAATCTCCTCATGGTCGGCGGCGTACATCAGAATCGCCTTCCCTAACTGGTTCACATTCGAAGCACAGGTCGCCTGACGCGCTTTCTCGCGCGCCTGGGCAAACACCGGGAACAGTATCGCCGCTAAGATGGCGATAATCGCGATGACTACCAGCAACTCAATCAGCGTAAAGCCTCTGCGTGTACGCATAGGTATAGCCTCCTGTGACTCGCGTGGGCTAACTCCAATGAGTGTGCCTGCGCGCAGTCGACGAATTCTATTATACCCCAACTCTGCAGCGATTCAAGCGTCATGGCGGTGTGAATGGCAGGAAAACCCTGCAACAGGGCAATTCTTTCGCAGAAGTGATTGGACTCGTCTTAACCCGCGCGCCGCCGCGATGACTTTTCCAGTGTCCTCCTTCGTTAGAGCATCCGTCCTTGCCCCTGTTCGGGGTTCTGCTGGACAGGCGGCGCGGTCACAGGCTCCACATTTGGCTCGGGCGTGCGCAAGAACAGGAACCAGCTGAGAAACACCATCACCAGCGCCACAATCAGCAGCCCGATGGTTAGGGTGGGTTTGTCCCGAAAGGTCTGCATGCACACCTCTTTACAAGCAGCGGTTCCAAATGAGCCAGCGCGTTTTGGCAGTATTGAAGTCGCGCAGCTCCTCCGGGTTCGAGCAACCGCCTGACGGGAACAGGCGCGGGTTCGGGATGACCGCTTCCAGTCGATGCCACTTGGTGTGTCCATCGGCGAAGGTGAGGTTCAGCCCGCCGCGATGGCGCGCCATAATTGGGGCGTAGCCCGCTGTGGCGCTGCGCGTCAGCCCTTGGATCACCTGTCGGAATTCGGGCGTGCCTTCACAGCCGCCATAGGAGTTGTTGTCGGCGGAGAAACCGAAACAGTTGCCGCCCTCCTGAGGCGAGCGCCCGCTGGCGGTATCCGCCAGCAACACGAACTGCGCCACCTCACGAATCGTCGCGATGTTCGGCACCATAATCGTTTGCTCTCCGCTGGGTAAGCCGCCGCCTCCCCAATACCAGCCCGCGATGTGCGTGTTGTAGCCCCCCGAGAGCCAGCCGCGCTGCGCCCAGTTATCCAGGTTCACCTCCGTCGGCGGCTTCGGCGCGTTGGGGCAGAAAAACACATCCTTATTCTTCACATACGGGCTAACCAAGCTCGCCCAGGTGCGCCGGGCAGCGTCGGGCAATCCGGTACCGCCCGGACCCAGTACGACCCGATTCATCGGCAGGGTCTGCTCATTGTCCGTCTCATACATCAGGATAACGCGTCCGAGCTGATTCATGTTCGAAGCACAGGTCGTCTGGCGCGCCGACTCGCGCGCCTGGGCAAACACCGGGAACAGTATCGCCGCTAAGATGGCGATAATCGCGATAACGACCAGCAACTCGATCAGCGTAAAGCCTCTACCAGAACGCATAGGTATTGCCTCCTGTGACCAGCACAAGCCTACTACAATCAGTCCGCCAGCGCACGGTCAAATGGATTCTTTAGTATAACCCAAGTGACTACCTGTGGTGAGATTCCTCGCCTTCGGCTCGGAATGACAAGTTCATTTCTGCGAAAACCGCTTTGTCATTCCGAGCGGAGCGAGGAATCTCGCCCGCTCAAAACGGATAGGTAGCAACCTGGGTTTATTATATGATTCTGCGGAGATTCCTGCATGAAAAATCGGGAATTCTCAGGGAAGTTCCCTCAAAAGACGCTCTGCCCGACGGGTATAATCAGGCTATGTCCAACGAGGCAATCGCCCAGCAGCTCTTGGAGCTTGCGGAACTGACCGATTATGTGGGCGATAGCCCCTTCAAATCGCGCGCCTATCGGCAGGCGGCGCGCACTTTGGAGACCCTGCAGACCCCCATTGAGACTCTTGCGGAAGGCGGCGCGGCGGCGCTGGAGGCGATTCCAGGCATTGGCGAGGCGATTGCCGAAAAGATTCTGGCGTACCTTCACACGGGCGCTATTCCGAAGCGCGAGCAACTCCTGCAACAGGTTCCACGCGGGATTCTGGAAGTGATGGCGGTTCCCGGAATCGGCGCGAAGACGGCGCGCCAACTGCACGAGCGACTCGGCGTGAGCGACCTGCAGAGCCTGCGCAACGCGCTGATGAGCAGCGCCGCCAGCTCGATTCTCGGCGCCCAGAAGCGTGAACGGCTGCTGCGCCTTGTCGAACTCAAGCACAAGTCGCAGCGGCGCACGCCGCTCGGCTTCGCCCTGCCACGCGGACGCGAACTCCTGCAGGCAATCCAGCAGTTAGAGGGCGTTGAGAACGCGCTGCTCGGCGGCTCCGTCCGACGCATGCACGAAGATGTCGGCGATTTAGACTACCTCGTCGCGACGGCGCAATCTGAGCAGGTAATCGAGGCGTTTGTTCGACTGCCGCACATCGCCGAAGTCTATTCACAGGGGGCGAACCGTGCGCAGGCGTTCCTCAGCGACGGACTGCAGGTGGATTTGAAGACTGTCCCCCCGCAAAGCTGGGGCGCGGGCATGCTCTATATCACAGGTTCTAAAGCCCACTCGATTCGCCTGCGTCAGCGCGCGATTGAGCACGGGCTAAAACTCAACGAGTACGGCGTATGGCGCAGTGGGGAATGTATCGCCTCCGACACGGAGGAAGCGATGTACGCCGCGCTGGGGCTGCCATGGATCCCCCCGCCCCTGCGTGAAGACGCAGGCGAGTTCGAAGCCGCCGAAGAGGGGCGATTGCCCCATCTCGTGCAACTTGCGCAGATTCGCGGCGAGTTGCAGAGCCACTCCACCTGGTCCGACGGCTTCAACACCCTCGAAGAGATGGCGCAGACCGCCGCCGCGCTGGGTTATGAGTACCTCGCCGTCACCGACCATGCGCACATGTTGGGCGCGAACGGCGACCCGATGACGGCGTTCGAGCAGCGCCGGCGCGAGATTGAGGAGCTGAATGAGCGGCTGAACGGACGCCCCTACCTGCTGAATGCAATCGAGGTCAATATCCTTGCAGATGGAACGCCGCTTGCCCCCGACGCGATGCTGCGGACGGCGCAACTCGTGCTGGCGGGCGTCCACGATGACCACGGTCAGCCCCCAGAGCAGATGACGCAGCGGCTGCTGCGTGCGCTGGAGCATCCCGCCGTCGATATTCTGGCGCACCCGACGGGCAGGCGCTACGGCAAACGCCCTGCCAACGACGCCGACTGGGCGCGAATCTTCGAACGCGCCCGCGCGCTGGGCAAAGCGGTGGAAATCAACGGCTACCCAACCCGCATGGATCCGCCCACGCCGATAGCCCGCATGCTCGTCGAAAGCGGCGCGTGGATTACGCTGGGCACAGACGCCCACGCTGTGCGCGACCTGCAGGCGATGGAACTCGCCGTCGGACTGGCGCAGCGCGCCTGGGCAACGCCAGAACGCCTGCTCAATACCCGTTCACGCGACGCCTTGCTCCGATGGCTTAGCGACAGGAGAAGTGAACGATGAGACGCGCCTTCGTAGATCGAATCGAAACCACCGAACGCGGCGAAACGCTCGCCGTGCTGCTGATTCGCTTGGACGAAGGCGACTATCTGCAGTGGTTGTGCCCCTTCGAATGGCTGCCGCCGGACACGCGGGAGGGCGACTGGCTGCGCATCGAGTTCGCCCCCGACGCGGAAACAAAAACGGAGATGCGAAGCGCGATCGAGTCGCTTTTGCAAGAGTTACAGGAGGAATAAGTCGGTGCATCTGGAGCGGGCGGGCGCGCGGCGCATCCTACTGGCTCGGTATACTATGTCTGCATGCTCGATAAGCACGACCTCCAGAAGTGCATCCACTGCGGGTTATGTCTGCAGGCGTGTCCGACTTATGTAGCGACGGGTCAGGAGGCGGAGTCGCCACGCGGCAGGATTTACCTGATGCGTCAGGCGTTGGAGGGGCGCATTGAGTGGGCGCAGGCGCGCCCCCATATCGACGCCTGCATGGGGTGTCTGGGCTGTCAGACGGCGTGTCCGTCGGGCGTGCCCTACGCGAAACTCATCGAGGCGGCGCGCGCGGAAGTCGAGACGCATGCGCGCACGCCGCTGCAGCGATTCGTCCGCAAGCAAGCCCTCCGCAGCTTCACGAACCCCGCGCGCCTGCGCACGATGCTCAAATGGGGGCGTGCGTTCGGCATGCGCTGCGCTCCGCGCTGGATGGTCAGATTGCTCGGCGCAAACGAATCGGCGGTACAACTGCCTCAACTGCCCCCTAAATCGTGGCGACCCAGTCAGACTGTTTATCCTGCGCAGGGGACGCCTAAAGCCCACGTGGGTCTGCTGCTTGGCTGCGCCCAGCAGGTTCTGTTTGACCGCGTGCATCGGGCGACGATTGGCATGCTGACGCTAACGGGCTACGAGGTGCATGTCCCCCGTGATCAGGGCTGCTGCGGCGCGCTGTGGATACATAACGGCTATCCTCAGGAAGCGCGGCGCAATGCCCGCCAACTGTTGAGGGCGTTCCGCGAGGTGGACTATGTGGTGGTGAACGCGGCGGGCTGCGGCTCCACGATGAAAGAGTACGGGCTGCTATTTCGGGGAATGCCTGAGCAAGCGGACGCCGATGCCTTCGCCCAGCGCGTGCGGGATGTGCATGAGTTGCTCTACGCGGCGGAGCTGCCTGAACCGAAACGCGCCGATTCGCTGTGTATCACCTACCACGACGCCTGTCACCTTGTGCATGGACAGGGGATACGGCAGCCGCCGCGCGCCCTGCTACAGCGATTGCCCGGCGTCAAGCTCATCGAGATGGACGGCGCGGAGATGTGCTGCGGCTCAGCGGGGATTTACAACCTGTTGCAGCCGAGGCTTGCCCGCGAGGCGCTCCAGCGCAAAGTCCGCAGTATTCGGGACACGGGCGCGACGCTCGTCGCTAGCGCGAACCCCGGCTGCACGCTCTGGATACGGCAGGGGCTACAGGAAGCCGGACTGCCCATCGAAGTGCTGCATCCAGTGGAGATTCTGGCGAAAGCTTACGGGGTTATGCCATAATAAGCCCTATGCGGTTTCGGAAGGACGCGCCCCCGCGCTGGCTGCGGTGCTGGTGCCCCGACGAACATGTGCAGAGTGTGGCGGAAATCACGCCCGAACGCCTGCAGGCAATCGGCGTGCGCGCACTGCTGCTGGATCTGGACAACACGATTACCCCGTGGCGCAGCCGTCAGGTTCCGCCTGAAATCGCCGAGTGGGTGAAGCGGATGCAAGAGGCGGGGATCCAGCTCTGCTTTGTTTCCAACACGCGCAATCTCGGCAGGCTTCACTGGCTCAGTGAGCATCTGGGGATTCCCTACGCACGGGGTCCGATGAAGCCCCGCCGTGCTATGTTGCGCCGCGCGCTGGAGATGCTCGGCGTCGAGCCGCAACATGCTGCGATTGTGGGCGACCAGCTGTTTACCGATGTGTGGGGGGGCAATCGGCTGGGGATTTACACCATCTGGGTGCGTCCAATGCACCCGCGCGAGTTCATCGGAACGAAAGCGAGCCGTCAGTTGGAAAAGTGGCTGTTGAAGCGGTTGGAGCCGTATAAGGTGGACGAAGAGGGGTGACACCCCCTCTCCCACGCAGTGGGAGAGGGGGCTGGGGGTGAGGGTCAGATTAGCACGCGCTGCCGAACGCAAACAGCACGCTAAGCAGACCAGCATCATCCATCCTGCCGTCCAGATTCACATCCACATTAGCACTGGGCGCGGCGTTGCCGAAGGCGAACAGCACTTGCAGCAGGTCGGCGTCGTCCACCACGCCGTCGAGGTTCACATCAGCGAGATTGCAGGTCGCGGGCTGCCCGCTACCGTAGGTATGGATGAAAATCACCTCCTCCCAGCCGCTCGCCGCCAGGAACGCAGGAACCTCGACGCCGATATGCGCGTTGCCAAAGCCGAGTTGCCCTTGCGTAAAGCTGCTGCCGCTACAACCTGGGTCCGGCCCGTGATACGCTACATAGTTCAGCCAGCAGGCAGGGATGCCGTAAGCGTTCCACTCCTGGATGTCCGTACCATAGCCCATAGCGGGGCAGTTCGGGTCGCCCGGGTTCGGGTTGAAAGTGCGTTTTGCCGCAGCGTAACCGTTGATGACATCCAGGCTGCATAAAGAGAACCTCACGGCGCTGTTGCCCAGCTCGCGCTGAATGGCATAACCCTGCCCGCCGTAGATGCCGCCGCATACTTCGCCATCTTCGTAGAAATTAGTACCCTCCCCAGGTTCAAAGAGGTTCAGACCCCATCATCACCCGAGATTCCGTTGCCAATCGAGACAAGCGTCTGCGTGTAGCTTTATGGGGTTTAAACAAATAACTGGTTTCCCAAGGTGAATGAATTTGCACCCATGCAGTCGTGAAATCCTGCCTTCACAACGCCTTCCCCATCCATGTGGGGGAAGAGCATAAGAAGAGCATTGGTAAAACGGACGAATTGTTGGGGAGACTTGAGTTCCACAAATGTGAAAACGCCTCCTTTTGGTACGATGGCGTTCCCGCCATCGTCGTTGTGCAGCGTACCTGCGAGGCGACGGCAGGAATGCCGTCGCACCATGCGCGCTTCGCGCGTTTCGGGAACGCTTTAAACTTTG
>CALKLF010000021.1 GCA_937992175.1 uncultured Fimbriimonadales bacterium
GTGTTCACCCCCGAAGAGTTCGATTCCGAGACGCGCATGATGGGCAAGGCGGCGGACGATTTTGTGCGCAACGAGGTGCTGCCCCTGCTGCCTGAGATTGAGCAAGCCAAAGAGGGCTTGATGCGCGAGTTAGACCGCAAGATGGGCGAGTTGGGCTTCACCGCTGCGGAAGTGCCCGCGCATTACGGCGGCTTAGACCTGCCCAAGACAACCGTCGCGCTGATTGTGGAGAAGCTCGGACCCGAGCCCGCCACCTGCCTGACCTTACAGGCGCACGCAGGACTGGCGATTCTGCCCCTTGTGCTGGAAGGCAACCCCGACCAGAAGGAGCGCTACTTGCCCAAGCTCGCGTCGGGCGAGTGGTGCGGCTCGTTCTGCCTCAGCGAGACGGGCAGCGGCTCCGACGCGCTCGCGATGAAGACTCGCGCCACCCCCACCGACGGCGGCTACATCCTCAACGGCGAGAAGATGTGGGTCACCAACGCAGGCTTCGCCGACCTGTTCACCGTGTTCGCGAAGCTGAACGGCGAGCAGTTCACCGCGTTTCTGGTGGAGCGCACGGCGCAGGGCGTGAACTTGGGGCGCGAGGAGCATAAGATTGGCTTGCACGGCTCCAGCACGCGGCGCGTGGCGTTCGAGAATGTGTTTGTGCCCGCCGAGAACCTGCTCGGCGAGGTCGGCAAGGCGCACTATATCGCGCTCAATACCCTCAACTTAGGACGCTACAAGATGGCAGCCAGCGCGCTCGGCACAGGCAAGTACGCGCTGGAGGTCGCCACTCGCTACGCCAAAGACCGTCAGCAGTTCGGGCAGCCGATTGCGAACTTCGGCTTGGTGCGCGCCAAGCTCGCGCGGATGGCGACGCATCTGTTCGCCTTAGAGAGCATGCTCTACCGCACAGGGCATCTGATGCAGGCGTGGTTCGAGCCGATTCACGACCTGCCGCCCGACCATCCCGAGTTGCACCTGCGCTATCGCGAGGCGGCGTCGGAGTACGCAGGCGAATGCGCCCTGCTCAAATTCTACGGCACGGAGGTGCAGTACCTCTGCGCGGACGAGGGCGTGCAGATTCACGGCGGCTACGGCTATACCGAGGACTTCCCCATCGCCAAAATCTTCCGCGAGTCGCGCGTGCCGCGCATCTACGAGGGCACGAACGAGATTAACCGCTTGAATTTCACGCAACATCTGATTCGGCAGATGCAGCGGGCGGGCTTGCCGTTGCTGGAGGAGGCGCGCGCGCAGGCGAGCAGGCTGAACAATGACCACGCAGCCATCGGCGGGGACGCCCACACAACGCGCCCCATGCTGACAACGCTCGCCGAGCAGTTCCGCGCGGCGACGCTGATGGCGTTCCAGCAGGCTTGGGACGCCTACGGCGACCACCTGCGCGAACACCGCCAAGAGGTCGCCGCCGCGATTGCCGACATGGCGGTCTATCTCTACGGCTTGGACAGCATGCTCGCGCGACTGCCTAAACTGCAGGGCGCACAGGCAGAGGCGGGCGAGCTGATGGCGATGCTGTTCGCACGCGAGGGCGTCGTGCAACTCAACGAGAAGCTGCACCTCGTGCTGAATGCGTTAGGCGCACACGAACCGACGCCCCATCTGACCCTGCCGCGCTTCAACGCCATCGACGCCGCGAATCGGCTTGCGGAGCATGTGCTGGCGCGGGATGGGTATCCGATAATTTAGCTTCCTACCCACCCCAGAAAATCTTGCCCAGCGTCGCCAAGCCGATTGCGATGCGATAGACCACGAACGGCATCAACGAGCGCGTGCGCAAATAGCGGATCAGGAACGCGATACAGAGCCAGCCGACGACCATCGCCGCCGCGCCGCCCGCGAGCATCGGCGCAAACATCTCGGCTGGCACCCCCCCCTTGAACAGGTTCCGAAACGACCAGACCGCTGCGCCGAAAGTAATCGGCGTCGCCAGCAGGAACGAGAATCGCGCCGCCGCCTCGCGCTGCAAGCCCAGCATCAGCCCCGCGACAATCGTAATGCCTGACCGCGAAAAGCCCGGGATTAGCGCGAACGCCTGCGCCACGCCAATCAGAAACGCGTCAAGCACGCCCACCGACTCCAGCGCGCGCTGCTTGCGCCCCAGCCTGTCCACCACTGCCATCAGCACGCCAATCCCGATGAGCAGCCCTGCAATCAGCGTATACTGCGAGCGGAAAAACTCCTCAATCGGGTCTTCGAACAGCGCGCCCACAACCGCGGCGGGGATACAGCCCACCACAATCCCCCACGCGAGCCGCTTGTCGACGGCGCGTTCGGGGTCGTTGCTGAACGCCGCGCCTGCGATGCGCGTCAGGTCTTTCCAGAAGTAGACCACAATCGCTGTGAGCGTGCCCACATGGAGCGCGACATCGAACACCAGCTCCGCCTGCGCGTCGCCAATCTCCCAGCCGAACCAGAAGCGCATCAGAATCAGGTGCGCGGAGCTGGAGATCGGCAGAAACTCGGTCAGCCCTTGCAAAACACCCAGCCAGATTGCCTGCAGAATATCCACTTATTGACCTCCTGTCCCGGTGCGCGC
Organism: uncultured Fimbriimonadales bacterium; assembly: GCA_937992175.1. GTDB lineage: Bacteria > Armatimonadota > Fimbriimonadia > Fimbriimonadales > GBS-DC > GBS-DC. The sequence goes on from CALKLF010000021.1 coordinate 2,546, forward strand.
GGCGCGGCTCTCGTCGGGTTCCGAGACCTGCAGCCGATGCACCTTCGGGCGCGTCCGTGCGCGGCGTCGCTGCGTCACCATCACATTCCGAAAGATGACTGCAACGGGTACGCCAAAAAACATGCCCATCAGCCCGAAAAACTTCCCGCTAATCAGCAACACGATAATCACCAGCACGGGGTGCAAATCCACGCGGTCGCCGATAATCTTCGGCATAATCATCTTGTGTTCAATCACGAAGAGCGCGGTGACGAACAGCGCCAGTTGCATCCCCAGCCCCAGTCCGCCCTGAATCAGCCCGATTAGCACAATCGGCGCGCCCGCAATCACGGGACCAATCACAGGAATCGCCCGCGCGATGCCCGCAAAGAGCGCCAGCGTAGCGGCGTATTTGACGCCCATGAGTTGCAGCCCCATCCATGTAGCAATTCCCGCAATCACGCCCAGAATCAGCTGCGCGACGATGTAGCCCCGCATCACGCGATTGGTCTCCTGCATCAGGCTCAGCGTCAGGCGTACATAGCGCGGGGGCGTCCAGCGCAGCGTCTCCCGCTTGAGGCGATGCGAGTCGAACAGCAGGTAAAACACAATCACAGGGATCAGAAACAGCTCCACCAGCAGGTTGAGAATGTGTCCCGTCTGCTGGATTGCGCCCTGCACGGTCGCCTGCAGGTCTTCGGTGGCGCGGTTGATTGAACGCAGGAGCGATTCGCGTTGCTGGTCGAGCCATTGCTGCGCCTGCGGAGTGAGGCTCTCATACCATGCTTGATACGCTTTCTCCCAGTCAGCGGCGGTCTGACTGAGCTGCTCCTGATAGCGGGGCAGGTCGCGCACAAAGTCGCGCGCCTCGTTCACAAACGGCGCGATAAACGCGACCGTTGCAGCCCCTACCAACACGAAAAACCCCAGCGTCACGAGCAAACTGACCACCCCGCGCCATGCGAGCGGCGTGAAAATGCGCGGACGCATACGGCTGAGCCAGTCTACTAAGGGGATGAGTAAGTACGCAATCGCGCCGCAGATGAACATCAGGCTAATCACATGGCGCACCGACCATACGACATAAAGCGCGAGCGCGATAAGCGCCAGCGTCGCTAATAGCCAGAGGATGCGCCCCGCCCAGTCGCCTGTTGGATTCGCCGTTCTCCGCTCCATCAATGGCGCGATTATACCTGCTCCACAGGCTCCAACGCCTGAATCTGTAGCAATAGTACCGTCACATTATCGCGTCCGCCGTTGGCGAGAGCGCGGTCTACAAGCTTCCACGCGGCGCGGGTGAGCGGCTCGGAGCACAGAATCGCCTCCATCTCGGTGTCGTCTACCATGTCGGTGAGACCGTCGGAGCAGAGCAGGTACACATCGCCCGTTTGCAGCGGAAAGGTCTCGATGTCGGGTTCGAACGGCTCGCTGGGGTCATGAACGCCGACGGCTTGCCGAATCACATTTCGTTGGGGGTGATACTTAGCCTGCTCGGGGGTCAGGATGCCTTGCTCCACCAGGTGCGCCACGAGCGTCTGGTCGCGCGAGAGCTGCTCGAACGCGCCGTCGCGCAGGCGGTAGCAGCGACTGTCGCCCACCTGCACGAGAATCCCCTCGTCCTGCTTGAGAATGAGTGCGGTGAGCGTCGTGCCCATCCCGTAGCGGGAGGGGATTTTGCTCGCCACCTCGGCGATGTAGCGGTGGGCGAGCAGCACAGCTTGCCGCGCCGCCTCCTGCGCCGTTCCGCCAAGGTGATAATAGGCGTGCAGGAACTGCTTCGCAGCGAGTTCGCTGGCGATTTGCCCCGCATTATGCCCGCCCATCCCGTCGCAGACTAAGAACGCGCTACCCCGCGCGGCGAGCAGGTTCGCCTCGTCGGGTTCGTAGAAGTCGAACTTGTCCTCGTTGTTCTCGCGCGCATGCCCGATTTCCGAGCGGGCGACGAATTTGACGCGCGGGATTACGCGCAACGGCTCGTCGGGAATCGCGTTGCCCAGCTCCTCCGCGCTGAACTCGGCGGTAATCTCTTGCATGAGGGATTCTGTTCGCGGCTTGACGTCGGCTTCCTGCCTACGCGCCCAGAATTTCTTGAATAACATCGCCGATTTCGCCCTGCAAGCGATTGAGCCAGTTCATGGTATCGTCTACGGTCGCGGCGATCGACTGCGCGGTCTGTTGCGAGCCTGCGTTGAACTGAATGAAGAAGTACGCAGGGTCGCTGAACAGCGGCTCGATGCGGAGGTCGCAGATATAGGGCGACTCCTCGAAGGTGATACGCAGCCCCAGCCCGCGCAGCCCTGGAAAGTAGCTGCGTAGCGTATTGGGCGGGATAGGCGTAAACGCTTCTACAGTCTTCTCGAACGCGGAGCCGTTCGCGTCCTGATGGGCGATTACTTGCAAAATCATCGGGAATCGGTCTTCGAGGAGCAGGGTGTCGCGGATTGCGCCAAGAAGCGTCTCTACTCGCGAGGGCGAGAACTGCGCGGGCATGCCGTCACAGGTGTATTGAATCTGGTTCTCGTTCATGAAAATCGCCTCGCGCGAGAGCGGGTTCACCAGCGCAATCGCGCCCGCGATGGGCACAGGTTGCGGGTTGAAGCCCTCGCCGACTGCCGCCATGAGGCGCATCCGCCGCACATCATTCAAGGGACCGACGGGCGCGTTCAGGTTCAACTGGATCTGTCGGAATTCCAAATTCGCCATGCTATTCGCCTCCGGAATGTCGCGGGAATTGTACCTCTTTGGGGGGGTGTTCTCCACACTGTCCGCGATGGCGCAGGGCGTGGTCTATCAGCACGAGGGCGACCATCGCTTCCACCATCGGCACGGCGCGGGGCAGAACGCACGGGTCGTGCCGTCCGCGCGCCTGCAGGATTGCCGCCTCGCCCGTCTCGCTGACCGTCTGCTGGGGTTTGAAAATCGTGGCGGTCGGCTTGAACGCGACGCGCAGGTCAATCACCTCGCCGTTGCTGATGCCGCCCTGCACGCCGCCTGAGAAGTTCGTGCGCGTGCGCACCCGTCCGAACTCGTCGGTGTAGAACTCGTCGTTGTGTTCGCTGCCGCGCAGGCGCGTGCCGCGAAAGCCTGAGCCGATCTCGAAGCCTTTGCTCGCGGGCAGGCTCATCACCGCCTTCGCCAAGTCCGCTTCCAATTTATCGAACACGGGGCTGCCCCAGCCGGGGGGCACATTCCGCGCGATGCACCGTATCACACCCCCCACCGAGTCGCCCTGTTTGCGCACCTGTTCGATGCGGCGCATCATCTTCTGGGCAGCGTCGGCGTCGGGACAGCGCACAGGGTTGCTCTCCACCTGTTCCAGCGTCACGGTTTCGGGGTCTACCTGCGCTTCGAGGGTGTGGATCTGCTCCACCCACGCCAGAATCTCCACATTCCAGAGGGTGCGCAAGACTTTTTTAGCGAGTGCGCCTGCCGCCACGCGCCCGACGGTCTCTCGCGCGCTGCTGCGTCCGCCGCCTTGCCAGTTGCGGATGCCGTACTTCGCTTGGTAGGTGTAATCCGCATGCGAGGGGCGATAGAGATGCTTGAAACTCTCGTACGCTTGGGGGCGCGCGTCCTCGTTGTAGACCAGCATCAAGATTGGCGTGCCCAGCGTGCGCCCTTCAAACACGCCCGATAAGATATGCACTGTGTCGCTCTCTTTGCGTTGCGTGGTGAGCTTGCTCTGACCAGGGCGGCGTCGGTCGAGTTCGAACTGAATCTCTTCGGGTGTGATGGGGATGCGGGGCGGGCAGCCGTCCACCACTACGCCTACCGCCCCACCGTGCGACTCGCCAAAGGTCGTGATTCGGAACAGATGCCCGAAGGTGTTCATGACTCGGCTAACTCTTCCACCGTCTCGCGGATCCAGCGTTCGATCCAGCCGTCGCACACGATGGCTTCGTTGGTCTCGCGTATCGCCTCCAGCTGGCTGAGGATGCGGCGCGGGCGGAGCGACTCCTCTTCAATCGCGTCCAGCAGCTCCAGCCCCAGCTGGCTAATCTGCTCCAAGCGCAGCAGCCAAGGCTCGATCTCCTCGATGAGTTCGGGGGAGTGGACGGCTTGCTTGAGGCGTCGGGGGAGCGTTGCCAGCGCGGTGAGCGTCTCGCGTAGGGGTTCAGGGTCGCCTGTCGTCTGCCAGTCTTCGATGGCGCG
>CALKLF010000022.1 GCA_937992175.1 uncultured Fimbriimonadales bacterium
CACCAAGGCGGGGGTCAAGGGGAAACCTGCTGCCAAAGTGCGTTTGTGCTGGCGACGGCGGGAACGCCGTCGCACCCTGAATCTGGTTGGTGCGACGGCATTCCTGCCGTCGCCCACCGAATCCACCCCTCTCGGTGCGACGGCATTCCTGCTGTCGCCTGCCGCAACGCTGTGCGCCAGCGTTTCTCCAACGGCTTGCATGTGGTCGCCGTTTCTGCGCCCGACGCCGAGCGCGTGGTGATTCAGGTCGCGGTGGCGCATACGCTCGACGAATCGGCAGCTGCAGGCGAGTTGACCGCGCGCATGCTTTTCGGCGAGACGCAGAACGAGACCTCCCGCACGCTCGCCATGCGCATCGCCCGCTCAGGCGGTAGCCTGCGCATCGAGTGGACGACCTCAGGCGTGCTGATTACCGCCTTCGCCCGCCCTGATTCCGTCGTGAATGTACTGTCACTGCTCAAAGAGGCTCTGTTCCGTGCGGAGTTTAACGAGGCAGGGTTGCGCTCGGCGAAACAGCAAGCCCTGTATGACCGTCAGTATCATGAAGGCGCGCAGGGTTGGCGACTGACGGCGCGCCTGCTCCACGCTTACGCTGACGAAGCGATGCTCAAAAAAGTCTCACTGGGTGAAGTTCGAACTTACTACGAAGCGCATTACCGCCCCGAGAACGCCTGTATCGTAATCGCAGGCGACTTCCCTGCGGAGCGACTGATTGAGTTCGTGCAGCAGTTTTTCGGACACGGATGGGAGATCTCTCCTGCCCCAAGGCGTCAGGATGTGGCAGTAGGGGTGATGTGGCGCACAGGCAGCGTCTCCGACCCGCGTGGGCTGGCGTATACGGGGTATGCATGGGCGTCGCCTTCGGAGTCTGCCGCCGATTATTACGCCCTGCGCGCCCTGCAAGTTCTCCTTACCGAGGGGAAGCGCGCACGCCTGTTTATCGCCACGCGCGAGCAACAGGGTGTCGGCTATGCCGTGCAAATGGAAACGGCTTTAGTCAAGGGCGGCGCGCGGGGCGTCGGGTGGGTGCAAACAGGGAAAACGCCCCTCCCCGAAGGCGTTCTGCAGCGCGCGCTTGCCGAGTCAGTGCAACCTGAGGAGTGGCGGCGCACGCAGGCACTACTGCGCGGCGAGTGGGAACGATTGCGAATGAACCTCACAGGGTTCACCGCGACCCTCGCCTGGGCGGAGCTGAGCGGGCTGGGCTACGAGTCAGTCTGGAATGCCCCCAGCATAATCGACGCACTCACGCTCCACCAGGTCGAGACGCAGCGCAACCGCCTATCCAGCCGTTCCATAAAAGCCGAGCGTTAACTTCCGCTCACCAGCTCCTCAGGCTTGAACCAGAGGTTCAGCTCATACTCCGCCGCTTCGGGGTCGGACGAGCCGTGAATGATGTTTTGTTCGATATCCAGCCCGAAATCGCCCCGAATCGTGCCTGGCGCGGCGTTGAGCGGGTTCGTCGCCCCCATCATCTGCCGAGTCACCTCAATCGCGTTGGGGCACTCCAGTACCATCGCCACGACGGGACCTGAGGTGATAAAGTTCACCACGCTCTCGAAAAACGGCTTATCGCGATGCACAGCGTAATGTTGCTCGGCAAGCTCGCGCGACGGATACACCATTTTCAAGCCCACAATGCGGATCCCTCGCTTTTCGAATCGCTGAATAATTTCTCCGACTAACCCGCGGCGCACGCCGTCGGGCTTAACGAAAATCAAAGTGCGTGTCGTCTGGCTCATAAACGCCTCCTTACTTGAGTATACGAACGCCGCGTTCGCGGCAGACAAATTATACCTGTAGGGCTATAATATAACCCAAGTTGTTATCCATCGGTTTTGAGCAGGCGAGATTCCTCGCTCCGCTCGGAATGACAAAGCCGTTTTTACGCAAATAAGCGTGTCATTCCGAGCCGAAGGCGAGGAATCTCGGCATGGGTAGCAACTTGGGTTATAATATTAGGCGGAGGGTATCCATATGCAGAAATGGTTTGCGGCGTGGTTGCTGATTGGGTGCTGGACGCTGGCAGGGGCGCAGAACGCGCCGAAAGCGCCTGCGCTGCCAGAAAATGTCGCAAAAGCGGAACACGATCAGCTTACTCAGGCAATTAACCTACTTTCGAAGGGCGAGTTTGGCGAGGCGGAGAAACTCATCAAGCCGACCGTAATCCCATCCACGATTCGCGTGTACGGCAGCTGGGCGACCATCCCGATTGACCTGCGCGAGAATTTCCGTCAGGCGGCGCTGGAGGCGGTGCAGAACTGGAACCGCGCGCTGGGGGGCAGCCCGCGCCTCGAGTGGACGGAAGACGAACGCGCCGCCGATGTGCAGATTGTGTTCGAGGAAGATGTGGCGGAAATCACGGCGGGGCAGTTCCGCCTGATGCACGGGCGTGCGAGGCTCTTTTTGCCCCCGAATCAGGGCGACCGTCGGCGTGTGCGCGCGCGGATTGCGACCTACATTCCCTACACCGAGATGCCTCAGTCGATTAAGGCAGTGGCGCATCTCGTGGGGCAAGCTGTAGGCGCATATCTGGGGCTGGGCGAGAGCCAGAAAGACACCGACCTGATGGGCCCCGTCTGGAACTCGGAAGACCTCCCTACCGCCCCCACCAGCGAGGAAGTCGAGCGCGTGCGTGCGCTGAATCAGGTGCGCACGACGCTGGCGGGTTATGTCGCCAACCGCACGCAGGTCTATATGCCCAAGCCCAAAATCAAGATTGAGCCGATGGAGTACGATTTCGGCGAGATTACGCAGGGCGCGGTGGTGAAACATACCTTCGTCGTGAAGAACGAAGGCGACGCGCCGCTGGAGATTATGGCGCGTCCCAGCTGCGGCTGCGTCACGCCCCATTTCGACAAGGTGATTGAGCCGGGCAAAGAGGGCAGAATCGAGGCGGAGTTGCGCTCGGCGGGCTTCCGCGGCGCTCAGGTGAAAACAATTCAGGTCACCAGCAACGACCCCGACAACCCCAGTCTCACCCTGCGCCTGACTACGAACATCCGCGTCGCCATCGAGGTGCGCCCCAGCGAGCAAATCCCGGTTGCGCTGAAGAGCGACGGACCGACAGTGCAAGAGGTGGAGATTGTCTCCAACACCAACGAGCCGCTGGAGGTGCAGGAGGTGCGTGTGAATGTGCCCTTCGCGAAAGCGGAGGCGCAGAAAATCGACGATAAGCGTACGCGCGTAGTGATTACGATTAACCCCGATGCGCCGCCCGGACGCAACACGATACTGGCGACTGCGCGCACGAACTCCACCGCGCAGCCGCAGGTGAACATTGCGCTGAACTATGAAAAGGGCATCGTCGTTACGCCGACCACCGTTTTCTTCGGCGCGATTAACTCGGCGACGCCGCTGCCAATTGAGCGCGTGGTGACCGTCAGCCGCGGCGATAAGGGATTCCAGGTCAAAAAGTTCGAAGTGGACGACCCGAACATCGAGGTCAAGCACGAGGCGACGCAGGATGGCAAGCAGCATCGTTTCATCCTGCGCTACAAGGGCGGCTGGCAATCGGGCACAGTGCGCAAGAACCTGATTATCGAAACCGACGACCCGCAGCAGTCCACTCTGCGCGTCTCGATTATGGCGAATGTGCTGCCGGCGAGCCTCTAATACCAAGCGGGGGTTCAAGGGGCGTAAAAGCGATGGTAGAAGCGCTCTTGTTCATCCTCACCCCCAGCCCCCTCCCAGAGGGAGAGGGGGGCAGGTGGACAAGGGTACAGCGCGTCGCCTCAACTTGGGGGGACGCGGCGGTGAATTCCCACGCTGTTTCCACCTCACCCCCAGCCCCCTCTCCGTAAGCGGAGAGGGGGAACTGTCCAAGCCACTGCAGGTTGGGAGCAAGGCGATGACGATTGAAAAACTACTGGAGCGTGCGGAAGCGGCGATGTTAGTGCGCGACTGGGAGACCCTGCTGGACTGCGCACGCCGTTTGCAAATGGCGCGCCACCCGCAAGGATACACCTTTCAGGCGTTCGCGCAGCGTTCAGCAGGGCAACTGGATGCCGCCGTCGAAACGCTCTGGAAAGGTGTACGACAGCTGCCCCGAGAAATGGAACTGCGCACGGGTGCCGATAAAGGCGATATCTATGTTTTCCTCTGTGAACAGGGGGCGAGAGCCAGAATGCGCCCGTGGGTGTGCTGGACGTCTACGAAGAGTTCGTTGATGTCTGAATGAAGAGGAGTAAGCTATGCGAATCTTTCAGAGCCTGATTCTCGTTGCGATTGTTGCACTGTTTGGGTTCCTGAGCGGCGTGGCGTTGATGGAGGCGCGCGAATCGCAGCGACGCCCGCGCATCGCCGAAAGCGTGGATGCCAGGCGATTCCGCCTGTTCGATGCGGAGGGGAATGTGCGCGCCGAACTCGGCATGCCGTTCGGCGAACCCGCGCTGTTTCTGTACGATTCGAAAGGCAAGGCGCGGGCGTGGATCCTGTTAGACCGCGAGGGCAACGCCCGAATTATGTTCGTCGACCTCGAGGAGCAGACGGTCTGGACCGCGCCGCCGATACAGACCCCCCAGACCAAAGGGGAATGATTCGCGGCATTGGGATTGACCTGGTGGAAATTGAGCGCATCGCCCGCGCCTGCGCTCGTCAGCCGCGCTTCGTGGAGCGGGTCCTAACGCCCGCAGAGCGCGACTACTGTTTGAGCCGACGCGCGAACCCGTACCCGCACATCGCAGGCAGATGGTGCGCCAAGGAGGCCATCGCGAAAGCCGTCGGACGTTCCCTGCGCTGGCAGGAGGTGGAGATTCTGCCCGACGCGCACGGCAAACCTGTGGTACACTTACACGGCGCGAGCGCACAGCAGGTGGGCGACGGCGAACTGCTGGTCAGCATCACGCACACGCGCACGCTGGCGCAGGCAATCGCGCTCTGGATTGAACGCCCATGAAACGAATCGCGATACTGGTCTCGGGTCCGTCGCGAGGCAGCAACATGCGGGCGATTATCGAGGCATGCCAAGATGGGCGTATCCCCAACAGCGAAGTGGTCGCCGTGATTGGCTCGCGTGATGACGCGCCCGCGCTCCAGAACGCCCGTGCGCTCGGCGTCTCGACGGCGGTAGTGAACCCAAAAGAGTTTCCCGAACCCGACATGTACGGCGACGCGCTGCTGTGGGTGTTGCAGAAGGCGCAGCCTAACCTGATTTGCCTTGCGGGCTACATGCGCCTGCTGCCGAAACCTGTCGTACAGGCGTACCCCCTGCAAATCCTCAACATCCATCCTGCGCTCTTGCCCCTGTTCGGCGGCAAGGGAATGTACGGGCTGAAGGTGCATGCCGCCGTGCTGGAGAGCGGAATGAAGGTCACGGGCTGCACCGTGCATTTCGTGGACGAGCAGTACGACACGGGTCCGATTGTGCTGCAGCAATGTATCCCTGTGCGGGACGACGACACGGCTGAGACGCTTGCGGCGCGCCTGCTGCCGATTGAACACGAAACCTACATCGAGGCGGTTCGGCTCTTTGTGCAGGGTAAGCTGCGCGTGGAGGGCAGGCGTGTCAGAGTGGTCGAATGAAGATATTGCGGAAGCGCAGGGGCGTTCCGTGCGCCTGTAGCCAGATGCGCCCTTCTTTCGGCAGCGGCGCGCTCTTGTCCCAGTAGCTCTCCAGCGGCGTGTCGTGGACGACCAGCGTCTCGTTGAGCCAGACCGTGACGCGGTCGCCCAACATCAGGATGCGAAAGCGGTTCCACTCGCCGGGCGGGTTATCGGCTTTGGTCAGGGGCTTGCTGCGGTGGCGTTCGTTGTTGAACAGCCCGCCAGAGCCGTCGGGGTTGTCCCAGATTTGCACCTGCGGCGTGTCGCGCAGGTAGATTCCGCTGTCGCCGCCGCGCTCGATGTTCCAGTCGATCCAGAGTTCGAAGTCGCCGTAGACGCGCTCCGTGACTAAGTGGACGCCCTGCCCATCGAAGACGAGTTCGCCGTTCTCCACGCGCCAGTGTTTCAGATGTTCGGCGTTCGCTTTCGCCTGCGCCTGCTGGCGTTCGGCGTCGGTCATCTGGCTCATTTCGGGCGGGTCAGCGTACCAGCTCTGCCAGCCCGATAGGTCACGCCCGTTGAACAGCGCGATGAAGCCGTCGGGCGGCTGATTAGGCGGACGGTCGGCGGGCAGCTCGCGGATGCGCAGGTCGCGGAACTCCACGCGCCCGTTGTGCTGAACAAAGCCGATATGACCCTCCTCGCGCAGGAAGCCGGGGCGTTCGCGCAGTAGCTCGCGGTCACGAATCGTGTTCAGGTCGATATCGATGAGCGTCTCGCTGTTCAGGGTAATCCGCACGCGCCGTCCCTGACAGCGGATATGCATCTGGTTCCATTCGCCTGCGGGTCTGACCGCGCTTTTACAGGCGGGATAGACGCCGTAGATTGCGCCGCAGACGCGCCGCAGGTCGGTTTGCGGATGTCCGCCGTCGTCCAGAATCTGGATTTCCATGCCGTAGCGCGAGGACTGGAAGCCGATAGGGGCGCGCAGGGCGATTCCGTTATTCGCGCCTGCGCTCACGCGGAACTCCAACTGCAGCTCGAAGTCGCGATAAGTGCGCCTGGTCATCAGGCGTCCGCGTCCGTCGCCTTCAAAAATCAGGGTTTCGTTCTCGATGCGATAGGTAGGCAAGCCGTCGCGCTGCCAGTCGGTTTCGTTGAAGGGAAGGGGTTGCCATTCTTTGGAGGCGAATACGGTGCCGTAAGTCGTAAGAAACGCAATCTCTGCCAGTGCTATGTATACCCATGTGCGGCGCGCTGACCACCTCATAGGGGCAGGATTCGCTCCGATGAGGCATTTCCCTGTGTATTGGTAATTCCTTCCGATGAAGCTTAATACCGAACGAGATACCTTGTTCCGCGTGGTACAATCTGCTCACTATGCCGCAACGCCGAACTTTACCGGAGCCGACGCCGCGCAAGCTCCCCCGCTGGCGCGGGTTCAACCTGCTAAATAAGTTCAACATCGAGTGGAGCAATACGCGGTTCGAAGAGCAAGATTTTGAATGGATCGCCGAACTCGGTTTCAACTTCGTGCGCCTGCCGATGGACTATCGAATCTGGACGGACGCCGACAGTCCCTACCGCCTGCGCGAGGAGGAGCTGCGCGAGATTGATCGCGCCGTGCGCTTCGGGGAGAAACATAAACTCCATGTGCAGCTCAACTTTCACCGTGCGCCGGGCTATACCGTCGCCTCGCCGCCTGAGCCGAAAAGCCTCTGGCAGGATGAAGAAGTGCAGAAACTTTGCGCCCACCACTGGGCGCAGTTCGCAAAGCGCTACAAGGGAATCCCAAACCGCCAGATGAGCTTCAACCTATTCAACGAGCCAGCAAATGTGGACGCCGAGCCGCACCGTAAAGTGGTCGAGCGCGTCGTGGAGGCGATTCGCAAGGAGGACGCCAACCGCCTGATTGTGTGCGATGGACGCGACTGGGGCATGACGCCGAACGAAGATTTAGCCGCACTACAGGTGGCGCAGGCAACGCGCGGCTATCTGCCGTTCGTCCTGACGCACTATCGCGCCGAGTGGGTGCAGGGTTCCGAACGCTGGCAGATGCCGAGCGAGTATCCCCTGCGCGAGGGCGAGGTCGTGTGGGATAAGCAACGATTGTGGAACGCCTACTACGCCCGCTGGAAGGAGCTGGAGAAGCAAGGCGTCGGCGTGATGGTGGGCGAGTTCGGCGCGTACCGCCATACGCCCCACCGTGTAGTGCTTGCATGGATGCGCGATGTGCTCGAACTCTGGAAGCAGGCGGGCTGGGGCTGGGCGCTATGGAACTTCAAAGGCAGGTTCGGCGTTCTGGACAGCGAGCGCGCCGATGTGGAGTACGAAAACTGGCGTGGACATAAACTCGATCGGGCGATGCTGAAGTTGCTGCAGGAACACTGACGCCCGCGCCGAATCGTGTCGCCCGATGGCGGTACAGGACGAGTTAGTCAGGGCGCGGCAAACCGCCGAGGAGGTCGCCGCCGAAGAGCATAAGTTCCAGGAAGGCTTCACCTTCAGAACCTTCCTGGGGCTTCTGTTCGTGGCGTTCGTGATGTTGCCCGGCAGCATCTACATGGGGCTGGTGGCGGGCGTCGGGCTAGGTGCGGCGGCAGAGTGGGTGACCATCGTGCTGTTTGCGGAGGTGATGCGCCGCTCCCTGCAACCCCTGAAGCGGCAGGAGATTTACATGCTCTATTACATCGCGGCGTCGTTGACCGCGATGGGCTTGTACGGGCTGTCGGGCGGTCCGTTGCAGTGGAAAATCTGGGATCAGTTTTTCGTGCAGTCGGCGCCTGCTGCGCCGATTGCCGATCAGGTGCCGCGCTGGGCGGTTCCTGCGCCCGACTCGCCCGCGCTGCGCGAGCGAACCTTTTTAGACAGCGCGTGGGCGTGGCCCATTTTCCTGCTCATGCTCACCGAGATCCTCGGACGCGCGAGCTGGATGAGCATGGGCTACCTGTTGTTCCGAATGACCTCCGATGTGGAGAAGTTGCCGTTCCCGCTTGCGCCCGTGGCAGCGTCGGGCGCGCTCGCCTTAGCCGAAGCGGGTAGCCGTGAAGAGTCGTGGCGCTGGGGCGTGTTCTCCACAGGCGCGGTCGTCGGCATGGGCTTCGGGCTGTTCTATGTGGGCATCCCGGTGTTCACGGGCACGCTGTTCGGCAACGCCCTGCAGCTGATTCCCATCCCGTTTTTAGACCTCACGCGGAATGTGGAGGCGAGCCTGCCCACCGCGATTGTCGGTGTCTCCATCAACTTAGGCGAGGTGCTGGTGGGGTTTGTGTTGCCTTATCATATTCTGCTGGGCGCGGCGATTAGCTCGGTGGCGACCTATGTCGTGGCGAACCCGATTCTGTATCGCGCGGGGTTGATTCCGAACTGGCAGCCGAACTCGCCCGCGCTGCAGACCAAACTCGCCGCCGATTTGGACTTCTGGCTGGCGATTATCGTGGGGCTGCAACTCGCGGTGGCGGCGATTGGCGTGAGCATGGTAGTGCGCACACTGCGCGAGTACCGCACGCGCCAGTCGCTGCAGATGCGCGGGCTGGCGCCGCCTCCAGGGCGCGGCGACCCGCCGTTGTGGATCCCGCTGGCTGTGTGGGCGGTCTCAGTGGTCTCCTACATCGCGCTCTGTCGCTGGCTTGTGCCGGACTTCCCTATCTGGATTGTCGCGGGCTTCGGACTGCTCTGGAGTCCGCTCAACAGCTATGTCTCGGCGCGTATGGTGGGCTTGACAGGGCAGGGCGTGTCGGTGCCGTTCATCAAAGAGGTCGCGATTATCAGCAGTCGCTACCCGCGGGTGGATATCTGGTACGCGCCGTTGCCGCTCTATGACCATGGCTGGGCGGCGCAGCGGTTCCGCGAGGTGGAACTCACGGGCACAAAGTTCACCAGCATCCTGAAAGCCGAGCTGGCGATGCTGCCTGTGATTTTCCTCGCCAGTTTCCTGTTCTGGGCGTTCTTCTGGAAAGCCAGTCCGATTCCCTCGCCGTTGTTCCCGTTCGCGCAGAAGATGTGGCCCTACTATGCGCAGATGGAGGCGGTCTGGAAGCAGATTAACCTCCCGCAGAGCCAGATTCGCGAGGTGGTGCTGAACGCGCTGAACATCCCGCGCATTATCGTCGGCTTCGTGTCGGGGCTGGGGCTGTTCTGGCTGTTCAACGCCTTCAAGTTCCCGCTGTTGCTGTTCTACGGGCTGGTGAGCGGCGTGGGGCAGTTGCCGCATTTCACCCTGCCGAAGCTGCTGGGCGCGTGGCTGGGACACCGCTACTTCAAGAGGCGCTACGGCGAGGAGAACTGGATCCGCTACGCGCCCGTGTTGCTGGCGGGCTTCTTCTGCGGGATGGGGCTGATTGGCATGTTGGGCATCGCCCTCGCGCTCGTGGCGAAGTCGGTGTCGGTGCTGCCTTATTAACGAGTCGCGAAATCGTGAGCGGGGACCCGATGATTTTGCGACACCTGCTCGGCTGATTGAATGATATACCTAACGATCTCGCTGCCTGTAGCCCTCTCTCGCATGCTTCTGTTGCCTTGGGATGTCCCCAGTTAGTAGCGACAAGGTAAAATCGGTCGGCGTCTGGCTCGATTACAACGACGGCGAACCAGAAAGTGTTGCTGCCCGCATGGGAGAGAGTACGGGGCGGCTTTTGCGAGACAATCCAGCCCATGCTGTAGCCCTGTTGGTGGGGGTCGGCGTGCAGTTCCGCAAAGCTTTCGGGGCGCAGCAGCATTGTTTTCTGTCCGCGCGCGCCTTGCAAGTGTAGTCGCGCGAAGGCTGCCCAGTCGTGCAGGCTGCAGTGAACTGTGCCTGCGGGTCCAAGCGCAGGCGGATTATCGTAGAAGATAGGCTTAGGCGGGTCGCCGCTGTGTCCTGCAAAGCGTTGGGGCGCTCCGAAACCTGCCATGCGCATTTTGAGCGATTTGAACAGGTGGGCGCGCATTAGCTCTTCCCAGCTGCGCCCTGTTGCCTGCTCCAGCATCGCGCCCGCCACAAGGTAGCCGAAGTTGGAGTAGGCAAACCGCGTGTTCGGCTCCGACGCAGGCGGCTGCTCCAGTATCCACCCTGTGGCTTTCAGGCGTTGCTGGCGGAGGTCGCCCTGCAAGCCCCGTATCTTGAGAAACAGCCCTGGGTTCGGCGCACGATCTTCGGGCAAGCCGCTGCGATGTTGCAGCAGCTGGCGCAGCGTGACCGGGTGATAGTCGGGGTGAACGCGCGCTTTCAGGTCAGGAAACGCCTCCTCGATGGTGTGTTCCCAACGGAGCTTGCCCTGTTCTATGAGTCGCGCGGCGAGCATTGCGGTCATCGCTTTGGTGCAGGAGCCGATGTGGAAGGGGTCGTCAAGGCGTGCCCGCTCGGGTTTGCCCGCTTCGCGGACACCGACCACCGCTTGCGCTTTGACGCCGCGCGAATCGCCGATCAGCGCGCCCAGCGCAGGCGCGCCCGTCGCGGCGCGTATCGATTCCAGTTGTTGCACCAGTTCCGCCATGAGGTTAAATAGTGGCACGGACATTCTTGTCCGTGCCCAGCTCTGCTTCAAAGCACGGGCAAGAATGCCCGTGCCACGCGCTGCTTGTGCGCACGGGCGGAGACGCCCGTGCCGCGCATTACTTCAACGCACGGGCGGGGACGCCCGTGCTACGCGCTACTTCACCTTCGCGCTCAAGCCCTGCGCCATCTTAATCTCCGTCGCATGGTTGACCGTGAAGGCGACCTTGTGCGTCACGGCGTCAAAGAGGGCGGACGCGCTGGGGTGTCCGTTGCCACTGCCTTTCACGCCGCCGAAGGGCAGATGCACCTCTGCGCCGATGCTCGGCAGGTTCACATACCCGACGCCAAACTCGCAGTTGTCGCGCACATAACGCCACTTGCGATAGTCCTCCGTAATGACCGCCATCGCCAAGCCGTACTTCGTGTCGTTGTAGACATAGATAGCCTCATCGATATCGCTCACGGGGATAATCGCCACATGGGGGCTGAACGCCTCCTCTTTGAGCGCGAAGCTGTCGGCGCGATGGCGCATGCGGTACACGAACGGCGCGACGAAGTGCCCATACTGGTACTCGCCTTCTTTCAGCACGCCGCCAGGCAGCAACACCTCCGCGCCTTCCTCAATCGCCTTCTGGTTGTGATACAGATACTTCTCCACACCCGCCTCGTTGATGAGCGGCCCCATGAAGGTATCTTCGTGGAGCCCGTTGCCGATTTTAATCTGTCGGGCAAGCTCCACAAAGCGCGGGGTGAACTCCGGCTCCAGCTTCTCGTGGATGATGATGCGGTTCGAAGATACACAGCGCTGCCCACTGGTCTTGAACGCCGACAGAATCGCCGCGTGGAGCGCAATGTCGAGGTTTGCATCGTCCAGCACCATCACGGCGTTCTTGCCGCCCATCTCCACTGCGGCGAACTTGTGCTGCTTCGCGCATTCCTCAATGATATAGCGTCCGACGGCGTAGGAACCCGTAAACACCACCACATCCACTTCAGGGTGATGGACGAGCGGGTCGCCTGCGTCTTCGCCCGGTCCATGAACCACATTGAACACGCCGGGCGGGAAGCCCGCCTCCACGAACAGCTCGGCGAGCGCGTGTCCACAGATGGGCGTATCTTCCGACGGCTTGAACACGACCGTGTTGCCCTCCAGCAGGCTGGGCAGGATTGTCCAGAGGGGAATCGCGATAGGGAAGTTCCACGGCGTGATGCACGCCACGACGCCTTTCGGTTTGCGCAGGATGTAGGCGTCTTTTTCTGCGATTTCGCTGTCGATAATCTCGCCGTGGGGCATCCGCGCCATGCCTGCCACATACTGTGTCATGTGGAGCGCCTCTACCACATCGGCGCGCCCTTCGTTAATCGGCTTGCCGCACTCGCGCGTCACCAGCTCCGAAAGCGCGTTCAGGTCGCGTTTGATGAGTTGGGCGAGCTTGTCGATGAGTTCGCCGCGTTTGACGCGGGACATCTTGCGCCACATGTCGTAGGCTTCGCGCGCCGCGCGTACCGCCTGATCGACATCGCTCGCGTTAGAGCAGGGGGCTGTGCCAATCACTTCGCGTGTATCGGCGGGGTTGAGGCTCTCAAAACGGGTGCCCGACGCGGACTCGCGCCACTGTCCGCGAACGAGGTTCATCGCCTGTATTTGTTTCATCGTACTCCCTCCTATAAAGTTAGACTCGGCGTTGAGCCATCAAGATTCTACCTAATGCTTCGCCAACCGTCAATCTTCGGAACCCCCTACGCAGTAGGGGAAACCAAGCACACTTCGGTTCCCCTCGCAAAGCAGGGAGAACCTGCACGAGCTGATAAGGGTACACCACCTGAGGACAATCTACCGCACAAACCGCCGCTTTTTCTGACCTCACCCCTCTTTACCCCCTCTCCGCACGCGGAGAGGGGGTAATGCGCACTACGCGCCGCATGCTCCCCCTCTCCGTTTACGGAAAGGGGGCTGGGGAGTGAGGTTCCGAAAGTGCGAAAGAAAATGCGTCTCCTAAGTTCGCAGTGGAGGCAGAGCCGTGTCCTCTTATCAGACCTGCAGGAGGGGGGGGCGGAACATCAAACAATCACGAGTGGCGCAGCACTAATGGACGACGCGGCAATATGGAATAACGCCTCTGGGGATAGACGATGGCAGGCAAGGCGAAGAAATCGGACGGAGGCGGCGAGGGCAGCGGCAAGGGCAAAAGCCCGATGCTGATGATGGTCGTCGTGTTGATTGCGGGGCTGGCGGGCGGGCTGTTCGCGGGCAAGAGCTTCATGGCGCCCAAAGCGCCGCCGCCCCCCAAACCACCCACCGTCGGCAAAACGCTGGACCTCGGCGAGTTCATCATCAATCTGGGCGATGAGAACTACCTCAAGGCGGGGGTCGCACTGGGTCTCAAGGAGGGGATCGATCCCAAGAAACTGGAAGAAGAGACCGCCCCCCTGCGCGATGCTGCACTGATGGCGTTCTCGGGCAAAACGCGCTCCGAACTCAACTCGCTGGAGGGCAAACACAAGGTCAAGGAGGAGATCCGCGAGCGCGTGAACGAGGTGCTGGAACACAAAACGCACGAGAAAGAGAGCGTGCTGGAGGTCTACTTCACCGCGTTCACGACACAGTAGGGGTTAGGGGATAATACAAGGCGGCGTTTTTCAGCCTTCACTCCTGACAAGGGTACAACGCCTGAGTTCACAGGAGGGTGGGGAACAGCGTTTTTTCCACCCTCACCCCCCTGCCCCCCTCTCCGTTTACGGAGAGGGGGGCAGGGGGGTGAGGGTGAGACTACGGAACATCTCCCCTCAAAAAAACGGTATCTCATGCCGATAATTTCAGGGGGATACAGGATGCAGACGAAGACCTACCTTGCGCCGACGAAGCTCGAAGCGCTGCTGAAGATACGCGAAGAACATGGCGCGGACGCCGTCATCCTCAGCGAGCGCACGGTGCAAAAAGGCAAACTGTTCGGCAAGAAGCCGATGGTGGAGATTGTGGTCGGCATCAAGGGCGCGGAGCCGGAGCCGAAAGCAGAGCCGCGTCCCGCGCCCAAAGTCGAGCCGAAAGGCATCGACGAATACGACCCGACCCAGGCGCGCCTGCGCAAACTGGAGCGCGAAATGCAGGAAATGCGCGCCCTCGTGCAGACAATTCACGCCTACATCACGAACGGCGCAACCGACCTATCTGAACTCCCCGATATGGAGACGCCCCGCATCGCGACGACCGTTGATGAACACCCGCTGCTGCGACCGCTGCTGCAGGCGGGCGTGGAGCAGGAGCTGGCGCTGGAGCTGCTGCGTCGCGTGCCGCGCATCCCCCAAAACGCCGCAGTGGACAGCCTCAAGCGAACCCTGATGGCGCGGATCCCCATCGGCGGCGCGCTGCCCCGTGAAAGCCGCCATCGCCAGGTCGCCGTGCTGGTTGGTCCCACAGGCGTCGGCAAAACCACCACGATTGCGAAACTCGCCGCCATCCACGCGCTCGACTACAACCGCAAAGTCGCGCTCCTGTCGCTGGACACCTACCGAATCGGCGCGATTCAGCAGCTACGCACCTACGCCGAGCTGATGAAACTGCCCCTGCATATCGCCACGAACGCTGAAGAGGTTCAAGAGGGGCTGGAGCTGTTCGCCGATTACGATTTAGTGCTGATAGACACGATTGGGCGTGGGCAACGCGACGAGTCGAACCTGCAGTCGATGCGTCAGGCGTTGCAACCTGTGAAAGGCGTGATGTATCTCACGCTGAGTGCGACTGCCGACACCGCGACACTGCTGGACGCGGCGCAACGCTTCGCGATTTTCGTACCCGACTCGATTATCCTCACCAAGCTGGACGAGGCAGCGCGCCTGGGCAATTGCATCAACCTCGCCCTGCGCTCCGAGCAGCCGCTGGCGTACTTCACCACGGGGCAGCGCGTGCCCGAAGACATCTGCCACGCCGACGCGCAGACGCTGGCGTGTAAGGTGCTGAGTGAAGTTGCCCAGTGTATTGCGAAAAGCCCCTTGCTTGAAAACGGCGGGTATCGGGTATAATTGGGGCGTTGCGGGAGTAGCTCAGGGGTAGAGCATCGGCCTCCCATGCCGAGGGTCGCGGGTTCGAATCCCGTCTCCCGCTCCATTATTTTTTCAACGTCCTGCCAATCAGCGCCCCGATAACCCCGCATGCAGGCGCGAGCAACAAATACGCCCTGAGCAGAGTAGGAGTCATCACATCCCAAGCCCGGTATTGCCACATCTCGGCGTAGATGAGCAGCAGGACATAGGCGAGGGGCGGGGCGAGCAGGGCGTAGAGGAGGGAACTGAAGATGATTGCCCTCACCCCCAGCCCCCTCGCCGACGAAGCCTGCACCTCACCCCCCTTGCCCCCCTCTCCGTTTACGGAGAGGGGGGCAAGGGGGGTGAGGTTTGAAGAATCGTGGGCAGGCGCAGTGCTGCTGAACCTGAATCGTGCCCACGCCAACACCCCCAACACCAGCGGGGTCGCCAGAACCATTCCGACAATCGGCGCGGCGTTGAACGCCCCCAGCGCGTACCAGCGCGGCAAGTCGCCCAGCGTCGGCGGGTAGCCCTGCACGCCCCAGAACAGCGCGAGCCAGAGCGGGAACACCGCCCAGAACAGTGCGCCCGCGCCCAGCGTCCGTGCGACGAACCCCAGCATGAACCCCGCCCAGATCCAGCCGCGTCGTTTATTTATGCCTGCCACGCTTGTGTTCCTCTTGCAAGCGAGAGAGTTCCATAAGCGCCGAGAACGGGTCTAACGGGTTCCGCTCGCGTTCGGCGTCCAGCTCCGCAAGACGCTCATTAATGCGCCGATTCAGCCGAACCGCCGAGTAAATCAGCAGCGCGATAATCGTCAGGCAAACCAGCACGAACGGGATATTCATGACTTCGTCGCGTTCAGTATACCTGCGTGGTGGGCGTGGCAGATGGCGATTGCGAGCGCGTCGGCGGCGTCGTCGGGTTTCGGCGGGCTTTCCAGTCCCAGCAGGCGTTGCGTCATCGTCTGCACCTGCTTCTTGTCCGCGCCGCCGTAGCCCGTCACGGCTTGTTTGACCTGCAGCGGCGTATATTCGCGCCACTTGACGCCCGCTTCTGCCGCGACCAGCAGCGCAATCCCCGCCGCCCGCGCCACCTGAATCGCCGTGCGACGATTCGTGCTGAATAGCAGCTGCTCCGTCGCCACGACATCAGGTTTATACTGCTCAACCAGCTCGCGCAGCCCGCGATAGAGCGCGAGTAGGCGTTCATGCGCAGGCAGCGTGCGGGGCGTCTGCAGCACGCCGTAGGCTAACGCGCGATAACGGTTGCCCGTTTTCTCCAGCACGCCGTAGCCCATCGTCGCCGTACCGGGGTCAACGCCTAAGATAATCATTTGCGGGTGTATCGGCGGAAACGGTTCGCGGGATAATCTTTTTTTCCTGCAACGCGCCTAAGGGGTATTGTTAGGATTCCCCGTCAGGTAAAATTCGCTCGCCATGCCGACCGCCGCCTTTACGACTCTGGGGTGCAAGGTCAATCAATACGAGACGCAGAAGATTCTGGAGAGTTTCGAGGCGCAGGGCTTCGAAATTGCGCCATTTGACGCGCCTGCCGATGTATATGTCATCAATACCTGCTCGGTGACGCAGTCCGCGGAGGCGAAGTCGCGCCAGACGATTCGTCGCGCGGCGCGCCAGAACCCGAATGCCATCGTTGTCATGACAGGCTGCTACGCGCAGTTCACCATCCGACGCGGCGAAAAGTTAGATGAAGCGCATCTCGTCGTCCCGAACCCCGACAAACTGCGCACGGTGGAGTATCTACTGGAGCATTTTCCCCACTTCAAGGCTGCGCTGGAGCAGGCGCGTCGGCAGGGCGAGGTTCCTGCGCGTCGCCGCAGCCGCGCCGTGTTGAAAATTCAGGACGGCTGTAATGTCTACTGCAGTTTCTGCTCCATCCCCTACACGCGCCCTGTCATGCGCAGTATCCCCTACCAGGAGCTGCTGGACGAGGCGCGCGCGATGGTAGCGGACGGCTACCGCGAAATCGTGCTGACGGGCGTGCTGATTGGCGACTACGGACCCGAAACGGGCAGCGGCGGACCCGACCTGGCGGACCTGTGCGCTCTGCTGAGTGAGATTGAAGGGCTGGAGCGCATCCGCATCAGCTCCATCGAACCGACGCTAATCAGCAACCGCCTAATCGACCTGATTGTGGGAAACCCGAAGATGTGCCCGCAACTGCATATCCCCTTGCAAAGCGGCGACTCGCGTATTCTCAAGGCGATGAACCGCCCCTACGACCAGGCGTTCTATCTGGATTTGATTTGCCGTTTACGCGAGCGTATCCCCGACTGCGGTGTCAGCACGGACATCATGGTGGGCTTTCCTGGTGAGGACGAGCTGGCGTTTCAGAACACCTGTAGCGTCGTGGAGCAGGTGGAATTCTGCCGAGCGCATCTGTTTCGCTACTCGCCGCGCCCGGGCACGCCCGCGGAGGCGATGCGCGACCATGTGCCCGACTCGGTCAAATCGGAACGGATTCAGCAGCTGCAGCAGGTCTGCAAGGCGGCGGCGCGCCGCTACGCCGCGCGCTTTCTCGGCAGGGTCGAGCGCGTGCTGGTGGAGAGCCGCTCGAAGCTTTCGGGATTGATGACGGGCACGAGCGACCACTACCTGCATGTGGAGTTCGCCGCCTCGCCCAGCCTTGCAGGACAGCTGGTCCGGGTGCGTATCACCGACCTCGCGGCAGACGGTGTGATAGGCGAAGTAGTAAGTGGGTGATAATAGGCTATGCGCAACGACCTGAGCGAGCGTGTCGCCCGCGCGTGGGCGTCGGGCGAGGTCAGTGAGGCGCTGATTCTGGAGCTCATCGACGCGCTGGAGCGGGGCGAGGCGCGCGCGGCAGAGCCAGCCCCCGACAGCCCCACTGGCTGGCGCGTGAACGCGTGGGTGAAAGAGGGCATCCTGCTCGGCTTTCGGCTGGGCAGGCTGGTCTCGATGTTCTGGGGCGGCGTGGAGTTTCTGGATCGGCATCTCTATCCCCCGCGCGAGTTCGGGCTCAGCGACGGCGTGCGGATTGTGCCTGGCGGCACAAGCATTCGGCGCGGCGCGTGCCTTCGCCCAGGCGTGGTCGTGATGCCCCCGACCTATGTGAATGTCGGCGCATATGTTGGAGAGAACACGATGCTGGATTCCCATGTGCTGGTCGGCTCCTGTGCGCAGATTGGGGCGCGCGTGCATCTAAGCGCAGGCTGTCAGATTGGCGGCGTGCTGGAGCCGGTGGGCGCGCTGCCCGTGATTATCGAAGACGACGCTCTGATTGGCGGCTGTTCGGGGATTTTCGAAGGCACGGTCGTCAAGCGGCGCGCCGTGATTGGGGCGGGCGTCATCCTCACGCGCTCCACGCCCCTCTATGACCTTGTGAATGAGCGCGTTCTCCGCGCGGAGGGCGACCTGCCGCTGATTGTGCCCGAAAACGCCGTTGTGGTGGCGGGCAGCCGACCCGTGTCGGGCGAGTTCGCGCGACAACATAACCTCCAGCTCTATGCGCCCGTGATTGTCAAATATCGCGACGAACGCACCGACGCCGCAACCGCGCTGGAAGACGCCCTGCGATAAACCGAAAATCAGGTATACTTAGCCACTATTCACAGGAGGTTATGCTTATGGCGAAGGCTATTACTCAGAGCGAGTGGCAGACGGAGGTCATCAACTCGCCCGTGCCCGTGCTTGTGGACTTCTGGGCGGTCTGGTGCGGTCCCTGCCGTCTTATCGCGCCGATTGTTGAAGAACTGAGCCGTCAGTATGAAGGCAAACTAAAAGTTTTCAAGGTGGATGTCGATCAGGAGCAGCACCTGGCGATGCAGTATGGGATTATGAGCATCCCGACGCTGCTGCTGTTCAAGAACGGGCAGGTGGTCGAGCAGATTGTGGGCGCGCTGCCGAAGGGCGCAATTGAACAAAAGATTGCCAAACATCTGTAAGTCTTTTGCACTCCTACCCATTTATCGCCTGTAATAGCTGCCCTGCGCCGAACCGCACTGGGTCGGTGCAGGGCAATTTTGTTTCGGCTTCTACCTGCGCGATAGCCGCTTGCGCTTCCGACTCGCTCAGGTGCGCCGTGTTCAACGCGACGGCGACCACTTTCGAGGGATAAAATGCCCCGCCCATCGAGGCGACCGCCTCGTAGATTCGAATCACCTCAGTCAGCGGCGGAATGGGCACATCGGGGAAGGTGCGGATATGCGTCTGTCCTGCGCGATGCACCAGAATCAGGTGGGTGGGCTGCCCGCCGCGCAGCAGGGGCAGCGTAGCGGTGGACGCGGGGTTCGTAAGCGCGCCTTGCCCCTCGATGTGAATGATGTCGGCGTCGTCTGCCAGCTCGCAGACGAACTTTTCTACGGCTCCGGAGGCGAAGTCGACGCGCACAGCGTCCAGCGCGACGCCGCTGCCCTCGATCATGATTCCCGTTTGTCCCGTCGCCAGGAAGCGCGAGCGAATCCCCTGCTGCAGGCAGGCGCGATGCATTTCGAGGCTCACGGTCATCTTACCGACCGCCATGTCGGTTCCAACGGTCAGCACGCGCCTGCAATGGAGATAACGCGCCTTGCCCGAGCCGACGCCCAGCCCTGGCGGCTCTTTGCGCACATCCCAAATCCACTGGCAGCTATGCAGGAACGGCTCCAGGTCGGGATGCTTGGCTAAGGGCGCGTGCATTCCGTTCACGAGGTTCAACCCCGCCAGCACCGCAGTGCGCACCTCGCGCCACATGTCGGCGGGCAGTGCGCCCCCCGACGGCGCGATTCCAATCACCAGCGTATCGGGGCGATACGCCATCGCCTCCTGCACCGACGCCACGATGGGCGTATCACGCGCGATGCCTGTGAGTTCCTGCAACGACTGCCCTGCGCACTCACGGTCGATTACCGCAACAATCGGGTTCGGGCTGTAGCGCAGCAAGCCCAGCCCCGTCTTGCCGAACTTGCCACGGATCCCCTCGTGCATCAAAATCGCGAGCCGATTTTCAGGTTTGAGCATGGTCGGGAGGGGATTATACCTTCACCCCAAGTAAGGGATCGTCTTTTGCATTTATGGTTCGACCATCATTTTTGGGTAATGGGCTGCCTCGTTGAGCCTACGGGCGGTTAACTCTTCCCACCCGCTCAGGTATACTTTTACTGCCTTGTTCCTCCGAGAGCCGTTCACCTGGACGCAAGGCGTATCTTGAACAGCGAGGTGAACCCGTTATGACGGTCAAGTGGGCGCTGGTGAAAACCAGCCCGTTTCAGTGGCTCAGTGAAGACGAGACGCACGAAATCCTGAGCCGTATGCTCAGTGTGCGTTATAATCCCGGCGAGCGACTGGAACTGGGACGCGAGCCGGGCGGCTGGTGGGTGGTGGAGAAAGGGCTGATGAAGGTCTATACAATCGCGCCAGACGGCAGCGCGCTCACTTACGCCATCTTGGGCGAGGGCGACTCGTTCGGCGAGACCACCATCCTCACCGGGCACTGGGTGCGTGCCACCGTGGAAGCGCTGGAGCCGACCGAAGTACGCTACCTCTCCGCCGAACAGTTCGAAAGTCTGCTCAAAGAACACCCCGACTTTGCGCTCGCGCTGCTGCGCAACTTAGCGGAGCGTATCCGTCAATCGGAGGAGCGCGTGTTTCACATCAGTCGGCTCAAGTTAAGCCAGCGGGTGGCGCACGCGCTCATGGGGCTGGCACGGAGCATCGGCGAACAGACCGACGCAGGCATCGAAATCCACCTGACCCATCAGGAAATCGCTGATTATGTGGGGGCGAGCCGCGAGGCGGTCAGCCGCACCCTCGGACGCTGGGCGCGCAAAGGATGGCTCACCACCAACCGTAAGTCGGTTGTCCTCAAAGACCTGCGCCCGTTCCAGATTATGACCAACCAGCTGAACTTCGCCGCTTGAAAAAACGGGTGGAGAGATGCCCCTCTCCACCCGAATGAGTTGCGAGGTGATAGGTTGGTTACTTGGGCATAATCACTTTGTCGATGACATGGATGACGCCGTTATCCGCCTCGATATCGGTCTGGATTACATTCGCGTCATCCACCCGCACGCCGCCGTCCGTGTTGACGGTAATGCTCTGCCCCTGCACGGTCTGCAGCTGGCTGCTGCGCACGACATCCGCCGCCATCAGCTTGCCCGGCACCACATGGTAGGTCAGGATTGCCGTGAGCCTCTCCTTGTCCGCCAGCACGGCTTGCAGCGTGTCCTGCGGGATCTGAGCGAACGCCTCATCGGTGGGAGCAAACACAGTGAACGGTCCCTCGCCGCTGAGCGTCTCTACCAGACCCGCTGCCTGAACCGCTTGAACGAGCGTATTGAACTTCCCTGCCTGAACAGCGATATCAACAATCGTTGGCATAACACACCTCCTGTCGGTTTTCGCGCGATCGTTCGCGCACAACATAGTATCCCTCATCGAATCGGGCGTTGTCTGTGATTAGAATCACACTGCCCGAATTTCGGGGTATAATTGCCTTATAAAGGAGGCGGCGCATGGAGCAGACTCCAGAACGCACGGATGTCTACACTCTGCTGCGCTATACGCTGGATTTGTATATTGCGGGCGCGTGGCAGTGGATGGGCTTTTTGTCGGACCCGACGACCGGAAAGACCCATGTCGCGCTGGAGGAGGCGCAAATCGCCATCGACTGCGCCGATTTTCTGGCAGGAAAACTCAAGCCGCGCCTCGAACCTGAAATGCAACGGGAGTATGAGCGTCAACTCCGCGACCTGAAGTTGAACTTTCTGATGAAGCAGAACGAATCGCGCACGGAGGCATAGGATGGGACTGTTGATTTGGGCGCGCGCTCTTGCGCAAGGCGTGTGGGAAAGGCGAATTCAGGCGCAAACCGCAATCCGAATCGGGCTGCTACGCACGACCGCCGTGCTGAGGTCGTTGCCAGAGACGGCGTGGGAACAGATTCGACACTGGCGCGGTAAGAGCGTCGAGTTTCCGATTGAGGAACAGCGGGCGCTGCTGGCAGAGTATTATGAGCGGTTCGAGCAGTTAGCGGAGCTGATTTGCGACGCGGCGTTTGCGGGCGAGGGCGCGCCGTTTCAGGAGCACTACGCTGCGCTCCGTCGCTGGCTCCAGCGCGCCTATCCGCAGCTTAAACCCTACATAACGGGGCACATGAACTGCGACTCCAGCGACGCCGAGTTCGGCATGCGCACTGTCGGCAAGCCCACAGACGCGATGGAGGCGCTGTTCGCGGCGGAGACCGTCGAGGACATCCTGCGCCACGATCAGGGCGACCTGATTGGTCGCCTCGAACGCGCCCGCAGCGCGCTCTATCGCTACGCCGACTACCTGCGGGAAATGGTCTGAACGCGCAGGCGGGTACAATTATCCCGCTATGAACCCGATTGTTCCGCTAACGGCTGTTCAGCTGCCGATGAGCAAGCCGCGTCGTCGCACGCGCGAGGTCAAAGTCGGCGACATCGGCATCGGCGGCAATAACCCGATTCGCGTACAGTCCATGATTACCGCCGAGACGATGAACACGCAGGCGGCGGTGGAGCAGATTATCCAGCTCTACGAAGCAGGTTGCGAAATCGTGCGCGTGACGGCCCCGAATCTGCGTGAGGCGCAGAACTTGGGCGAAATCCGCAAGGAACTCCAACGGCGTGGCTACGGACGCATCCCCCTCGTCGCCGATGTCCACCATCAGGGCATGGACATCGCGCTCGAATGCACCAAACATGTCGATAAAGTGCGCATTAACCCGGGACTCTTCGTGTTCCGCAAGCCTGACCCGAACCGCTTAGACTACAGCCCCTCTGAGATTCAGCAGGAGCTGGAGGCAATCGAACAAGCGTTCCTGCCCGTGATTCGGGCGTGCAAGGAGCGCGGGCTGGCGATGCGCATCGGCGTCAATCACGGCAGCCTCTCGGAACGAATCAAAGTGATGTACGGCGACTCGCCCGTTGGCATGGTCGAGTCGGCGATGGAGTATCTCAAAATCTGCGAGGCGCACGGCTTTAGGAACCTTGTCATCTCGCTCAAGGCGAGCCGCGTGCCCGTTATGCTCTCCGCCTACCGCCTGATGGTCAAGCGCATGGATGAGGAGGGGATGGACTACCCGTTGCATTTAGGCGTGACAGAGGCGGGGGATGGGATGTATGCCCGCATCAAGAGCGCGATTGGCATCGGCACCCTGCTGGCGGAGGGCATCGGCGACACCATCCGCGTCTCGCTGGCGGAAGACCCCCTCAACGAAATCGAAGTGTGCTACGACATCCTGCAAGCGCTGGGCTTGCGCAAAACCAAAGTGGAGTATATTGCCTGCCCCTCCTGCGGGCGCACGAAGTTCGATCTGCCCACCGTGCTGAACCAAGTGCGCGACGCTACGAAACACCTCGTGGGGTTGGATATCGCCGTGATGGGCTGTATTGTTAACGGACCAGGCGAGATGGCAGACGCCGACTACGGCTATGTCGGGCGCGGCGGGGGCAAGATTGCGCTCTATCGCAAGGGACAGCTGGTGAAGAACGACATCCCCGCCGAACGCGGCGTGGAAGAACTGATTGCGCTGCTCAAGGCGGATGGCGTGTGGCGGGATCCTGAATAGGCTACCGCCGCTACAAAACGAAAAATGGGCTGAGGAAATATTCCCCAGCCCCAGTCTGTTACGCCCGGAAAGGAAAGTCGGACGGGATTACTTCTTGCGGCGTCGCAGCGCCAGCGCGCCCAGACCCGTTGCCAGCGCAATCAGGCTCGCAGGCTCAGGTACCCAGTCCTGCTCCACCAGCAGCAAGCTGGCGGTGGAAGTGCCTGGCGCAGGCGCGCCGTCAATATGCAGGATGGCAACCTCAAACACGAGGAAATGGCTCGACGGGGACGAGAGGGCAAAGAACTGGTTTAGCCCTACCGCGCCATCTGAGCCACCGTAGGAACTCCCGCTCCAGACCCAGCTGCCCGTGAATAGCACCGCGCTGGTTTCGTAGTCGACGACCTTCTTGAAGAAGATAATCTGACCGAACTCAAACACGAAGCCGTTCAGCACGAAGTTGAAGCCCGTCAGCGGGCCGCCGCCCGCGCTCTTGACCTCGTAGACACCCGTGAAGGTTGCATTCGTGAAAGAGAAGCCATTCCCCGCGATAATCGGGGGGTTGCTGTTGTTCGTGAGAAAGGTCACTTTTGGCAGGCTTGGTACATTAACCGTGGCAGGGGCGTTTACAGGGTTTCCGTTGATGTCAACAGGAACTGAGACATTAACCACGCCTGGATTCAGAGTGCCTGAACTGTTTATCGCCGTAACATCCCATCCTGCAGCGTATGCTGCAAAGGCTACCGCCGAAGCGGTTATTGACAGTATCAGTTTATTCAAGCGCATCATGTATCCTCCTTTCTGAGGTTGGGCTACTGTGCTAGGGCGAACCAGCACAGTGCGTCTAAATTATAGCACATTTTGCAGGGTTTGTCAAGGGGTTTCAAAGCCATGAGGGGGAAATTCGGGGGAATTTAGAGACTATCTACGAAAGTGAGTGAACTACCCTCACCCCCAACCCCCTCTCCCACAGCGTGGGAGAGGGGGGCTTCCTGAAAGTAGCGCAGCGACGCTATCTCCCCTCTCCCGCGTCGCGGGAGAGGGGCTGGGGGTGAGGGCAAAAAAGCGCACGATAAGCCCTCCTGCAGGGAGAAACGGAAAGCCCACCACTTTTCCCAGATAGCCTTTCAGGGCATTTTCCGAACACCCTCAGGAGTTTCAAAGCCATGGGGGGGAAATCCGAGGGACTTTAGAGACTATCTACGAAAGTGAGTGAACTACCCTCACCACCAACCCCCTCTCCCACAGCGTGGGAGAGGGGGCTTCCTGAAAGGAGCGCAGCGACGCTGGCTCCCCTCTCCCGCGTCGCGGGAGAGTGGCTGGGGGTGAGGGCAAAAAAGCGCATGCCAACCCATCCCGCACTGGCAAACGCACAGAAAGCTCCCTACATTCCCAAGATAGCCCCTTACCCTTTTACTGTACACGCAGGAACCGCCTAACGGGGTACAATTACCTCTGTCTATGACAACGACTTGGCAACGGACTCATCCCTGCGGTGTTTTGCGAACGGAGCATATCGGACAAACAGTGCGCTTGAACGGCTGGGTGCATCGCGTGCGCGACTTGGGTGGCTTGGTATTTGTAGACCTGCGCGACCGCACAGGGCTGGTGCAGGTGGTGTTCGACCCTGCGATTAGCCCCGAGTTGGTGGAACAGGCGAGCAACCTGCGCGTGGAGTATTGTATCGCCATAGAGGGCGAGGTGCGTCGCCGACGCCCCGGCGCGGAGAACCCCAAGATTGCCACTGGCGAGATCGAAGTGTTCGCCCACGCGCTGCATATCTTCAGCCCTTCCAAAACGCCGCCCTTCCAAATCAACGAGGAGAACCTGGAGGTAGACGAGAGCCTCCGCCTCAAGTATCGCTACTTAGACCTGCGCCGTCCCGCGATGTACCAGCGACTGGAGCTGCGCCACCGCATCGTGAAATACATCCGCGATTTCCTCTCCGAGCGCGGCTTTCTGGAGGTGGAGACGCCCATCCTCATCAAAAGCACGCCTGAAGGCGCACGCGACTACCTCGTGCCCAGCCGCCTTTACCCGGGCAAGTTCTACGCGCTGCCCCAGTCGCCCCAGCAACTGAAACAGCTGCTGATGGTGGCAGGTGTGGAGCGTTATTTCCAAATCGCGCGCTGCTTCCGCGACGAAGACCCCCGCGCCGACCGCCAGCCTGAGTTCACTCAGCTGGACTTGGAGATGGCGTTCGTCACGCAGGACGACATTTTGAACCTCATCGAGGAACTCTATATTGGGATGATCGAAACCTGCACGGACAAGCGCGTGCTGAAGCCGTTCCCACGCCTCACCTACGACGAGGCGATGGAGCGCTACGGCACAGACAAGCCCGACCTGCGCTTCGGGCTGGAGCTGCATAACCTGACCGAACTACTCCGCGAGACTGAATTTCAAGCGTTCCGAAGCGTGATAGAGGCAGGGGGCGTGGTGAAAGCCCTCTGCCTGCCCCAGTGCGCCGACTACTCGCGCAGGCAGATTGACGAACTCACCGAATTCGTGAAACGCTTCGGTGCGAAAGGGCTGGCGGCGATTGCGTTTACCAGCGAGGGCATCCGCTCACCCATCGCAAAGTTCCTCAGTGAGGCGGAACTCAACGCTATCCGCGAGCGCACGGGGGCGAACACGGGCGACCTGGTGGCAATTGTCGCCGATAAGCCCAAAATCGTGAACGAGTGCCTCAGCCGCCTGCGCCATCGGATGGGGCAGGAACTCGGCTTAGCCGACCCCAACCTCATGGCGTTCGCTTGGGTGGTGGACTTCCCCCTACTGGAGTGGGATGAGACGGAGGGGCGCTGGAACCCTTCGCACCATCCGTTCACCGCGCCACGCGAGGAAGATATCCCCCTGCTGGATACCGACCCTGGCAGGGTGCGGGCGAACTGCTACGACCTCGTGTGCAACGGCAACGAACTCGCCAGCGGCAGTATCCGTATCCATCGGCGCGACCTGCAGGATAAGATTTTCAAGCTGCTGGGCTACTCCGACGCCGAGATTCAGGAGCGGTTCGGACACCTGCTGGAAGCGTTCGAGTACGGCGCGCCCCCACACGGCGGTATCGCGCCCGGCATCGATCGGCTGGTGATGCTCTTGGCAGGCGATGAGACGATTCGGAATGTGATTGCCTTCCCGAAGAACACAGCGATGGTGGACTTGATGTTCGGCGCGCCCTCGCCCGTCAGCGAGGAGCAGCTGAAGGAACTCCACTTGCGCATCGTACTGGACGATGAGGATTGAAAGGAACGCGTCGGCGAAAATCAACCTCACCCTTGAGGTGCTGGGACGCCGTTCGGACGGCTATCACGAGATTGCGAGCGTGATGCACACGCTGAGCCTGTGCGACACGCTGGTTATGGAGTTGCCCAACGCGCCCGTGCTGGATGCGGCACGGGGGGAGATTGTGATTGAAGACCCTCACCCCCCTTCCCCCCTCTCCCACGGCGTGGGAGAGGGGGGATTAGGCTCCCCCTCTGCTGCGTCGTGGGCGAGGGGGCAGGGGGGTGAGGGCGTTCCCACTGATTCACGCAACCTTATCTGGAAGGCGGTGGAGGCGTTTGTGAACAGTTGCCCTCACCCCCAGCCCCTCTCCCACGGCGTGGGAGAGGGGGGAATAGGCTCCCCCTCTGCTGCGTCGTGGGCGAGGGGGCAGGGGGGTGAGGGCTGCTCATGGAAAGCCACTCTGATTAAGCGCATCCCCACCCAGGCAGGCTTAGGCGGGGGCAGCAGCGACGCCGCAACCGCGCTCCTGTGCCTTGCCGAGTGGGCGCGGCGGTGGGATATCCACCCGCCTGATTTGCACACGCTCGCCGCCCAGCTGGGCGCGGATGTGGCGTTCTTTCTGAACGGCGCGTGCGCCTTCGCCTGCGGCAAGGGCGAGATTCTCAGGTCCTTGCCCACCCTGCCCCAGTTCCGGTGGGTTATCGCCAAGCCGTATGGCGTGGGCGTGCCCACCGCGTGGGCATACCAGCAGCTTCAGCGGGGCGCGCTCCCGCCCAGCCCCCGCGCGCCCTACACCGAACGCCTCGTGAACGCCCTGCAGCAGGGCGCAATCAAAACCCCCGCCAATCTCGTGCCCTTGCTGCATAACGATTTCGACGAACCCATCCTGAACGCCATCCCCGAACTGCAAACCCTACGCCAGCAAATGGAGCAAGCGGGCGCGCTGAAAGTGATTCTCTGTGGCAGCGGCGCGGCGCAAGCAGCGTTATGTGAAAACCAGCAGCAGGCTGAGCGCGTCGCCAACGCTCTCCTTCAGCAGGGCTACTGGGCAATCGCTGCAACTACCCCTTGACAAAGCGTACGCTATGATGTATAATTTGTCCTGGTCTGCTATTGCAGACGAATCTACTCTACAGGAGGTCTGTTATGAAAGGCTTTACTTTGCTAAGCGCGGTAGCGCTGACGACGGTGTTGTCCAGTGTTGCGACGGCGCAGAAGTCCGTTCCCAGCGCGGGCTTGAACGCCGAAGAAGCACGTACTGTTGTTCTGAACCAGCTCCCCGAGATCCGACACATCGACCTGAGCGGCGACTTCCAGCCTGCAAGCGGCGCGAACCCCTACATCTACCTGCAGACGATGGTTGCCCGCTGGAGTGACGCAGGGACTTATGCGTTCAGCTACGCGCCGTTTACGAACGCGCGTACTGTAGGCGACGATGTCGTGTTGATGAGCAGCACGCCCGATCCAGGCGCAGGCTACAGCACGACGACCCCTGTGGCTTGTCTGTCCGGCTTTACCTTCGCAATTGCCGCGGTAAACCCCCTTCCCGATCCGAGTTCGCAGGGTACTCTGAGGCTCAACATCGCGTTCTACCCATGGAATGGTCTGTTTGGGACAGCGGCAGCAGCCCCCGCAATCGCCACTGAGTCCGTAGACATCACCTTCGCCCCGAACACCACCACTGCGGTCATTTTGGTGACGCTCTCCGCACAGAACATTCAACTGCCCAAGGCGTTCTGGATTGCCTTTGAGCCAGACCAGATTAACTCCAACAATGTCAACCTTGCAAACATCGGTCCTGTGATCTCGAACAGCACACCGGGCAGTGTATCGCTGTTGCCAGGACGCGGCTACTTCCGCTCCGCGACCCCGCCGACAGCGTTTACTACAGTGACGGGCGGCAGTGTATTTACGACGATACCACAAGGCTCGTTGTATCTTGCGCTGCGCGGTACGCACAACTTCGTGGGAACCATCGATATGAGCGCGCTGAGCAGCCGGGCGCAGCCTCAGGATCCGCTTCTCTTTGAGTTTGATACGGGTACCGACGCTGAGAAAGCGTTGCGCCGCAACCTCGTCGATGTGGAAGTGGTGAATGACAGCGGTACGCCGTTCATTTCGCGCTTCAGTACCTATATCGATGAGAAGGGGCAATTCACGTTGCCCGTGTCTAACGCCATCGCATCCATCACTATTCGCCGCTGGGACAACGGGCTGGCGGTGACTTTCAACCGCCCGGCAGACGGCTGGAGCACGGATGTGTGCAACCCCACGACCGCTACTGCCCAGATGACCTTCGGCGATGTGAACGGCGACGGCATTATCGACGACGCGGATCTGCTGACCGTGCTGTTCGGCTTCGGCAACATCGAGTAAACCCTCACCCCCTTGTCCCCTCTCCCACGCCGTGGGAGAGGGGGTTTATACTTTACAACCTATTCGCAGACGATCCTGCCTCGATTAGATACCAGCGTCCGTCCACGCGCTCGAAGGTGTAGGAGATATACACCACGCGTCGCACGCCCGTCGCTTCGTCGATGTACTGATGCTCGCCGCGCACAACCAGCTGCGTCTCGCCGCGCTTCGCAACCCGATCAAAGCGGATCTGCTCGGTCTTCACGGCGCGGATGGCGTCGCGGGTCATCTCGATATAGTCCTGTGCAGGCAGCGAGTAGGCATATTGCCCATCCAGATAGATGGCGATGTAGCTGTTCGGGCGGATGTGACGCTCAATGAAGCTGGGGTCGCGCAGCATCCACGCTGCGCGCAGGTCGCTCAAGAGCTGTTGCCGCTCGTCGGGCGGGCGACGCTCCAGATAATACGGCGAATCTACATAAATCGGCACTTCCACGAGAATCGTGTGCGGACGCGGCGGCATGTAGACCACGCGATAGACCACCAGGAACGGCGGGCAGGGGTCATAGTACCAGTACGGCGCGTACACCACGCGATACAGCTCGGGATAGATGTAGTAATACCGATAGCCGAAACGGAAGTTGCCCAGTCGGTAGTCCACATAGAAGCCGCTGTAAGAGTAGCCCGGGTCAATCGGAACCAGCACATAGCGGTCGCGCCAGCGGAGAGGGTTCAAGCCTTCGGTCTGGCGCACCAGCGCGGGCAGGGTGGTGTTCTCGATGGGCACAGGGCGGTTCTGAATCTGTGCGGGTTGCTGCGGCGGGGTCAGTACCGGGCGCGCCTCGAACGGCACAGGACGCCCCTCCAGCGGGACGCGCCCCGAATCGCGTTGCGGTTGCAGCGCGTTCGAGGGGTTCGAACCCGACGAACCGCTGCGCGGCTTCTTGCGGAGCGGGTTCTCGTCCGACTGCTTCGACGGCGGGCTCGCGGGTTGCTGCGGGTTGCCCTGCTCTTTGTTCTCGCTGGGGCGCGGCTTGTTGCCCTTGTTGTCGTCGTTGCTGCGCGACGGGCTGGACTTGTCGTCCGCCTGACGCGACGGCGCAGGCTTGTTGTCGCCTTTCTTGCCTTCGGTCTTACGCACCAGCCCGCCCAGCCCGTCATCGGCGAAGCTGAAACTGAACACTAATGCCCCAATCAACCATAGATAGCGCATCGTCGCCTCCTGATAGTAGTGTACCTCGAATCTTACTTACGCACAGGGACGGTTCGCGTTTCGTGGGGGAGCGACCAGCCACGCTAGTCGCCTCAAGGGCAAACCACGCAGTTATCGATGAGACGCGCCTTGCCGAAAAAGACCGCCAGTGCAATCAGCGTCGGGCGCACGACGCGCTCCACAGGCTGCAGCGTCTCAGCATCCACCACTTCTACATAGTCGATACGCGCGAGTGGTTCAGCAGCAAGGCGCTCATAGACGCCCTCGCGTAGTTTGAGCGCGTTGCGTTCGCCGGATTCCACCTGTGCCTGCGCCCACTGCAGGCTCCGATAAAGCACTGTCGCCGCCGCGCGCTCCTCGGGGGTCAAATAGACATTCCGCGAGGACATCGCCAGTCCATCCGGCTCGCGCACAATCGGGCAGGGCACAATCTCAATCGGCAGGTTCATATCCTGCACCAATTGCTCAATAATTCGCAGCTGCTGGTAGTCTTTCATCCCGAAGTAGGCGCGGTCGGGTGTCACGATGTTGAACAGTTTCAGCACGACAGTCGCCACGCCCTCAAAGTGCCCCAGACGCGACCTACCGCACAGGGGCTTGGAGAGTTCCTTCACGCGCACTTCCGTCTGATAGCCCGGCGGGTACATCTCGGACACCTCGGGATAGAAAATTGCGTCCACGCCGACCGATTCTGCCATTAGGCGATCGCGTTCGAAATCGCGCGGGTAGCGGTCTAAGTCTTCGTTTGCGCCGAACTGCAGCGGGTTGACGAAGATGCTCACGATGACCGCGCCGCCGTCAGCGTTCGCGCGGCGCATCAGGCTCAAGTGTCCCTCATGAAAGTAGCCCATTGTGGGCACGAAGTGGATGGCGCGCCCCGCCGTTCGCTGGCGACGCGCCCACTCGCGAACCTCGCTGACCGTGCGCAGAATCTCCATCGGTTATCGCGTTCGGGTGACCTTTTGTAGTCCTCGCGGCTGGTCGGGGTTCAGGTCGCGGGCGAGGGCAAGATGATAGGCGAACAGCTGCCCCGCGACGGCGTATACAATCGGCGAGAGGGTTTCGGAAACGCTCGTCGGCATGGGGATAGGCGTGCGGGCGAGGCTCAGAATCTCATTATCGCTGGCGAAGATGAGGGTCTCCGCGCCACCCGCTCGCAGTTTCGATGCGCTCTCCAACGCCGTCGGAAAGGTCGCCCCGTCGGGCGCGAACAGCAGACACGGAAAGCCATGCTCAATCAGCGCGAACGGGCCGTGCATAAAGTCCGCGACGGAGTACGCTTTACACATCACATAGCAGGTCTCAATGAGCTTGAGCGCGGTCTCCTGCGCCGTCGCCTGATTGATCCCGCGCGCCAGCGCAACGCACTCGCGCATATAGCGGTAGCGGTCTGCAATCTCCCGGATGCGCGGCTCGGTTTGCATGACCTGCTCGACCCGCGTCGCCGTTTCGTGCAACTGTTGAGGCGCGTGGGGGTTATTGCGCAGGGCTTCGGCGAGCAGATAAATCACAGCGAGCGTGCCCGTGTAGGTTTTGGTGGCGGCGACGCTGCGCTCTGCCCCCGCGCGCAGCAGCAAGGTGAAATGGCTGGCATGGGCAAGAGGCGATTCAGGCTCGTTTGTAATCGCCAGTGTGAACGCGCCGTTCGCCTTCGCATGGGCGAGGTACTCCACCACATCAGGCGCCTGACCCGACTGCGAGATTCCGACCACCAGCGCGCCTTGCAGGTTCAGCTGCGCTCGGTAGAGCGTGACAACCGACGGCGCGGCTAAACCGCAGGGCATTCCGAGTTCGATTTCAAACAGATATTTGAAGTAGGCGGCGGCGTTATCGGAAGTGCCCCGCGCGGCGAGAAAGACATACTTCAAATCGTGGTCGCGAATCTGCTGCACGATGGTCTGCATCGCGCGCCAGCTCTCGTCCGCGATCCGACGCAGCACTTCGGGCTGCTCGCCAATTTCCGAGCGCATTAGGTAAGACATTGGAGGATAATTGTACCTGTTCCTCCCGCAGGGCGCGTCGCGGACGCGACCCTACAATTTTGTGTGTGCGGTCAGCCAGTACGCCTGCCTGGTGTAGGGGGTGCATCCGCGACGCGCTCTGCAAGAGGGGATGATTTCAACTGCGATGCACTAAAGTGCCTTAAAGGTGAAATCGTCCCCTTTGCCTGCTGTTCTTTCTCCCCCCTCCCGACCTCCCCCGTTCACGGGGGAGGCGTCACGGCTACCCGCTTGCGGGGAGGGTTGGGGTCTGACAAGGGTACAACGCCTGAGTTCAACAACGCTGCGCCATCCTTCAATTTCTCGAACCTCCCCCCTCTTCGTAAACGGAGAGGGTGGGACAGGGGGGGTGAGGTTGAACAGGCGCGGAAAAACGAGGTGCTTGCACCCAAAGCTGAGGCAGAGCCATGTACCCTTATCAGAGGGTTGGGGTGGGGGCATCGGCTTCGGCAGGCGTCGAGGTAAAAAAAGACGGTTTAACCTTGGAGGCACTTAGTCCCTCAAAGATTAAATCGCCGTTGAAACACGCGCAGCACGCATGGTGTGACGGCATTCTTGCTGTCGCATGTTGAGGATACCCCAGCGACACGACGGCAGGAATGCCGTCGCACCAAAAGCCGTGAACGATCGGACGCCTCTGGTCAACCCACGCCTCAGGCGACACGACGGCAGGAATGCCGTCGCACCAAAAGAGGGCGTTTTCACATTAGAAACACTTAGGTGTTTCCAATGTAAAAACGCCCCTTCTCTGCACGCTGGCGTCCCTGCCTCGTCGTCGCGGAGCATACCTGGCAAGGCGACGGCAGGAATGCCGTCGCCCAGAAGAAGGATGATTTCACTCTCCGAGATGCTTATTCCTCGTGTGACTCTTTTGAACCCTCTACAGCAGGCGGCGCGGCTCCGCGCTTGATTTCGGGGTGGCGGATCAGCCCGCCCAGGTGCGCCGTGTAGCCCATCACGCCGAACACGAGCGCGTTCGCTACCCAGACTACCGCTGCGCCCAGCGTCAGCCAGCCGGGATTACGCATTGCCACACCCAGTGCAACCGCCGCCGCGACCGCCAGCCCCACCCCACACCAGAGCGCGAACTTGCCTATCGACTCGTGTTCTTCCAGCGAGGCTTCGTCAACACCAGCCATATGTTCTACGACCTCTTCTGCCGACCCTCCCGTGAGGTAGACAGGAACGCTGCTTAGCCCTGTCAGCAATACAGCGATCAGGGCGACTTTCTGAATCTCCGTGCTGCGCCGAATCAGCCCCCAGCCGAGTAGCAACAGGCTGAACAGCGCGCCCATCACAGGCAAGTGGTTCAGCATCAAGTGTAATTGCGCCCCATTCATCGGAACTTCCGCCTCCTGAAGCGAGTATACCTGAATGGCGCTTGAATTAAGAGCGCGACATGGGTTATAATATAGGACGATGCTGACGCACGGACTGAATGGGTTCGATTGTGAGCGCTGGAGCACAGGTTCCTGGTTCGGCACACGCGGGCGCTACCGTTGCCGCGTCTTTGAGCGCGTGTCGAGCTGGGGAGCCTGCGCGGGTCTGTGCGTATGGCTCCCCTGTTTTATTCGGGGTTCAAGGAGGCTGCGCCGCTATGGCT
This sequence comes from uncultured Fimbriimonadales bacterium, assembly GCA_937992175.1. Classification (GTDB taxonomy): domain Bacteria; phylum Armatimonadota; class Fimbriimonadia; order Fimbriimonadales; family GBS-DC; genus GBS-DC. The sequence goes on from CALKLF010000022.1 coordinate 33,915, forward strand.
GAGGTGCTTGTTCTGAACCAGAACTTTGAGCCGCTCAATATCTGCACGATGCGCCGCGCCGTGAACATGATTCTCACGGGGAAGGCGGAAGTGGTGCTAACGAATGGGCATTATGTCCGCACGGTGTCTGGGGGCTTTGAAGCGCCGTCAGTGGTGCGCTTGCGCTATCTGGTGAAGCGTCCGCTGCCGCAGGTGCGAGTGAGCCGCCGCGCCATCCTCGCGCGCGACAACTACACCTGCCAGTACTGCGGGCATGTGTCGCGCGATTTGACCGTCGACCATGTGGTTCCGCGCAGTATGGGCGGGGGCGACACATGGGAGAACCTCGTGGCGTGCTGCCGTCGGTGCAACCTGATTAAGGGCGACCGCACGCCGAATCAGGCGGGGATGAAGCTCGCGCGCAAGCCGCGCCGTCCGACCTTCGTGCCCTACCTCAGCCTGACGCAGTACGCGAAGGCGATCTCGCGTGAGGCGTGGCGCGACTTCTTGCCCGTCTACGACGGGTTCACGCCCGAGAATCTAGACTAATAGGCGGGGACGCCGACGCTACGACCGCGGTTGCGTAGCATCGGCGTCCCGCCGACGATTTGTGCTACTTGAACCCTCAGTTGGTGCTACTCCTCAGAACCCTGCACCTCGACGGTGACAGTCGCCTCGATATCGGCTTCCCAGCGAATGGGCACGGTATAAGTTCCCGCCATCTTAATCGGGTCCAGCAAGTCGATCGTGCGTTTGTCCACGCGCACGCCGTGCTGCTGCAGGATTGCCTCGGCGATGGCGTCGGCGGTCACCGCGCCGAAGAGCTTGGTGGAGTTAGGCGCGGTGCGTCCCTGAATGGTGACGGTTTGTCCGTTCAGTTTCGTGGCGGTTTCGCGCGCCGCTTGACGGAGTTGTTCCGCGCGCTCTTTGCGCACCCGCTCGCGCTCCGCGCGCGCCTTCAGGTTGCCTTTTGTGGCGGGCACAGCCCAGCCCTTTGGAATCAGGTAGTTGCGTGCGTAGCCGCCCGCCACTTTCTTGATGTCGCCAGCTTTGCCCAGATTCGGCACATCGCGCATCAGAATCACTTCCATCGTATTTGCCTCCTTAGCGTTGAATGCGTATCCCAAACGCGGGCTGATTGCGGCGGAAGGGGCTGTCGAGCCCGCCCCAGAGCCACACGCCTTCCCACACGCGCCAGTGCAGCCGCGCCTGCCCGCGCCAGTTGTTCGGGTCGAACAGGTCCAGGGTCACTAAACCCTGCTCGCTGAGCCTATAGTCTACCCCAAAGCCCGCCTTCGCGCCGTAGATGCCGTAGCGCAACAGCAGATTCGCGCTCAGCGGCGTCCCATACTGCGCGATGAGCTGATCCGATTCCGTGAAATCGTACAGTCCAATCCGTATCTGATTCTGATTTTGCAGGTAAAAAGTGGCAATCAGATCGGTTCGGTACCGCTCGAGGGCGGTGTTGTAGCCCATCTCGAGCTGGTAGGCGGCGTCGCGCACGCCGAAGGTGCGCGCGCTGGCGAAGCTCTCCAGCGATTCGTTCACTTTGCGGAACGACTCGCCCGCTTGCTGCAAGATGGGCTTCGCTTCGTTCAGCGTGTCGTTCAGGTTGCGCGTGAGCGTCTCTGCGTTATCCAGCACGGCGCCTGTCTTGTCGGCGAGCTCGATGGCGCGTTCACTCACGACGCGCACATTCTCAACCGTCGATCGGAGATCGCCCTGAATCTGCTCATCGGCGACGAGCTGGTTCACTTCGTCGAGGATCTGTTCCACGCGCTCGGCGCTGGCACGCGCACTGGCGAGCGTGGCGCGGAGGTCGTTGTTCAGCTGGGGATCCTGGAGCAGTTGGTTGGTCGTTTGTAGCGTGCGGTTCATTTCGCGCGTGGCGTCAGCGGCGCTGGCAATCAAGCGGCGCACGGAGTCGCGATTCTCAGCGAGCAGCCCATCTACCTGAGCAATCAGGCGTGCGGACTGGCGCGTCGCACGCTCTACCGCATCAAGCGTATCCTGCACCGCGTCGCGCAGCTGCTGGTCCTCCAGCAGGGCGCGTGCGGCGGCAAGCGTGCGTTGCATCTCCTGCAGAGTCGCTTCAATTTCAGGCGCGAATCGGTCGAAGGCGCGGCTAAGGTCTAACGGCGGCTCGCCGTCCACCACGCTGCCCGCTACGAGGGCGCCGCGCACCTGATTCGGCGGCACAATCTCCACGCGCGTCTCGCCCGGCAGCAGTAATCCGCCCGCGAGCCGAAAGGTAGAGCCTTGCGGAATCTGAACCTCGTCACGAATGGCGAGCGTAAGCGTCGCTTTTGGGGGCGTTCCTTCCAGCGCGACGGCTTTGACGAAACCGACAGGCACGCCTGCCATCAGCACCAGCGCGCCCGCCGAAACATTCCGCGCGTCCGCGAAGCGCGCCTTGATGAGATAGTGTCCTCGATCAGAAAAACGCGCCTGCAAAAACTGCAAGCCGACGACGAGCAACGCCACGCCCATCAGCAACACTGCGCCCACACGCGCAAGGTCAGACCGCATCGGCAAAAGAGTACCCGATTCCGCCCTGCTGGAAGGCGGTGGGGGTATCCTTAACCCTCGGATGCGCATGGAGACGGATACGCGGCAGGCGGTGGGGCTAATTGCATGGCTGGCACTGGGATGGATTGCGCTGATTGCCTTTCTGGATACCTTCGCGATTGTGCCCGTGCTTGCCCCCTACGCGAAGCACGCCCTGAGCGCGACGGACGCGCAGGCGGGCTGGATTTTGAGCCTCTACTCGCTGGCGAACCTGCTGGCGAATTTCTTTTCGGGGGTGCTGATTGACCGTGTCGGGCGACGGCTGCCGATGGTGCTGAGCCTGTGGGCGGCGGGAGCCTTGATTGCGCTTTATCCGTTCGCTTCGGACGCAAGGACGCTCATGGTTCTCCGCGCCTTGCATGGCGCGACGGGTGCGGTGTTTGTGCCTGCGCTGTTCGCGCTGGTGGGCGAGTATGGGCGTTCGAACCGCACGGGCGCGATGGGCGGCGTCGGCGCGCTCATCGGGCTGGTTGCACTGCTTGCGCCGCCGATTGGCGGCGTGATTGCCCGTAATCATGGCGAACCCGTATTGTTCTGGGGCGTGGCGGCGTTGATGGTCGTCGGGGGCTTCGCCGCGATGGCGTTGCACGAGTCCGCGCACTGTGAGCGCCGCTCCGAAGCCACGCCTCCCATCGAGGCGTTGCAGTTTCCTGCGCTCCGCGCGGCGTATCTGCTCACCTTCGGGATGACTTTCGCGATGGGCGCGCTGACCTTCGCGTTGCCAGTGTCGCTGGCGCAGGCGGGCTACGACGCGGCGGATCGCGGGCGTCTGTTCGGCGTGCTCGCGCTGGTTTCTATCGTGTTGATGGCGACCTTGCGACGCGCGGGGACGCTCGGCGGTGCACGGGGGCGAGCGCAGCTCGGCGTGGCGTTTCTCGCAGCGGGTGCGCTGGGGTTAAGCCTATCGAGTGCGCCGTCGGGGATGTGGAGCGTGGTCGTCCTCTACGGAATCGGATTCGGACTGACCTTCCCCGCCGTGCATCTGCTCGTGTTTGAAGGTGCGCCCGACACGATGCGCGGGGTGAGCCTCGCGCTGTTGCACGCTGTCTACTCGCTCGGCTATGTGCTGGGACCCGCCGCGGCGGGATGGGTCGGCGCAGCCGCCGCGGGCTATGCAGGCGCGCTGGTGGGCGTGAGCGCGCTGATTCTCGCCATCCTGCAACGGCGCTAGCGCAGGATTTCGCTTCCCCGAGGCGAATCTAAAAACCACTATGCCTTATCTGCCCAAAGCTGTGGAACGCGCCGACCGCTATCGGGTCAAGGTCGTCGAGTATGTGCATTATCGGCGCGAGGGGTATCTGCTGGTTCGGGGGCTTGTGCCAGAAGCGGATGTCGCGCGCCTGCATGAGTGGGCAGTCGCCCGCTGGGAGGGCAAGCCGCCGCCGAACGCGGCGCAGAAAACGCCCGACGCGGAGATTGTGCGCGGCACGCGCGCTCACCAGTTGCACTGGGTAGACCCGATTGCGGAGTGGGGACTGCTCCATCCGCGCGTTCTCGATGTGCTGGAAGCCCTAATCGGGCCCGATGTGCTGGCGCTGCAGACGATGTTGTTCCACAACCCGCCAGGCACAGGCGGACAGGGCTGGCATCAAGATTCCTATTACATCACGACTTACCCGGACACCCTGATTGGCGCGTGGCTCGCGCTGGAGCCTGCCGACGAGACCAACGGCTGCCTGTGGGTCGTACCCCGCTCGCACTGCGAACCGATTTACCCTCCGCACAACAATACCTATGCCCATGTTCACGCGGCAAACGCGTTTGATGACCTGCACGAGGTGGAAAATGTGAGCCACTTGGATGATGAGGTGAACACGCTCACGCAGGTGGTGCGCAAATATCCCCCGCCAATCCCCGTGCCGATGGAAGCGGGCGATGTGCTGTTTTTCGAGGGGCACCTGCTGCACCGTTCTTACCCGAACCGCACGGCGGCGCGGTGGCGCAGGTCGTTCGTCTGCCACTATTGCAACGCGCGGTCGTGGGTTCCGTGGAATCACGGCGCGCCGTATGAGGGCGACAGTGCGAACTACCTGCACATTCTGGCGCGGGGCAGTACCCATCTGCCTTACGCAACGCCGCGGTTCGGGACGCCAGTGGATTTATATCAGCCCTCGTCCAACGGCGCGCCGCCCCCGCGCATGATGGGCGATGCCGAGGGCAACATGGGGATGGGCTAACAGGTGGGCAGCTAAGGCGCGGTGTCCAGCAGGAACGCCTCCCGTCGACCCGTGGCGGCGTTGTAGCCGAACCCGACGATGTAGCGTTTGTTGGGCGAGACCGCGTATGCCTCCATCAGCGCGCTGCCTGGGCTCAGCAACGGCGCATACTCCAGCTGCAACGGGCGCAGACCGCTTAGCGTATCCCAGAGCATCGCCATCCCGTTCGCGGAGCCGACCACGACCGAGCCGTCCGCCGAGACGGAGCGCGCGGTCATCGCGCCGAGCGACTGCATCGCGCCGTCGCGCCAGCGAAAGCCCTGCCACCGCCCTGAGCTGTCGCGACTGATTCCCACAATCGTCCGCCCATCTGCCGAGACGCCGCAGGCAATGCTCTCCTTGCCGCCGAGCGTACCCATGTCCTGCATGCCTGTGCTGGGCGTCCATCGAAAGGCGCGCCAGTCGCCTGAAGCATTTGAAGCATAGCCGACCACGATGGCGCCGTCGTTTGAGGCTGCCGTCGCGAACCCTGTCGCGCCGCCGAGCGTTCCCAGCCCTTGCACGATCCCCAGCGTATTCCAGCGCACGGCTTGCCACCGCCCGCGCCCGTCGCGACTGGAACCCACCAGAAACGCGCCGTTGCCTGAGACCGCCCCGCTGTGCGTAAAGACGCCGCCCGAGAGTGGCGTCAACGCCTGCATGCCCTGTGCCTGCGTCCAGCGGAAGCCGTAGGTACGCCCTGCGCTGTCGACGCTATAGCCTGTGACGACCGAACCGTCCGCTGAGACGCCTGTGGCGTAGCTACCCGCTAAGGTTCCAAGCACACCAATCGTCTGCATCCCGCCGCTCGGCGTCCAGCGGAACGCCCGCCAGCGACGCGCTGCGTCCATGCTGGAGCCGACCACCACGCCACTGTCCGAAACGCCCGTCGCTATGCTGCTGGGACCGCCCAGCGTGCCGAGCCAGGTCAGCCGCCCGATCCACTCCGCGCCCATATCCAGCACGAACACTTCGAACCGCCCCCGTGCTGCGTTGTAGCCCCGCCCCACGATAAAGCGACGCGTGTGCGACACAGACTGCGCGTTTTCCAGATAAGAACCCGACGCGAGCAGCGCGCTATAGCGTTGATTCAGGTCTACCAGCCCGTTGCGTTCCGTCCACAGCACGGCGCGCAGGTTCGCCTGGGCGTCCTCTGCGCACCCTGCGAGCATTCTGCCGTCCCGCGTGCTGTGGTTCATCAGGCTCCACTGTCCGCCCAGCGAGCCGAGGCTCTGAATCTCGCCACTCGCCCAGCGCACTGCCAGCAGGTTGCCACTGGCGTCTTCGGCGTTGCCGTAGATGACGCTGCCGTCCGCGGAGACCCCAGTGGCGTTGCTCCAGTTGCCGCCGAGCGTACCCAATTCTTGCATGCCCGTCGCCTGCGTCCACCGAAACGCCCGCAATTGTCCCTCCGCGTTCTCCGAAACGCCCACGATGACCGAGCCGTCGGCGGAGACGCCCGTGACGCTGCTCCAGTTGCCGCCGAGCGTGCCCAGATCCTGCATGCCTGTCGCCTGCGTCCACCGAAACGCCCGCAGATTACCCCCTGCATTCTCGAAATCCCCCACCACGACGCTACCGTCCGCCGAGACGCGCTTCGCCTCGCTCCAGACGCCCCCCGACGGGACGCCCAGATTCTGCATCCCGCCGCTCGCCGTCCAGCGAAAGGCGCGGAGGTTGCCGTTGGGGTCTTCCGAGATCCCAACTACCACCGAGCCATCGTCGGAGATGGCATGCACCTCACTCCATGTTCCTCCTAACGAGCCGAGCGAGCGCATCCCTGTCGTGGGCGTCCAGCGGAAGGCGAACACCTTGTTGTCCGCCGTTTCTGCGGAGCCTGCCACGACCGAGCCGTCGGAGGAGACTGCCGTCGCCGCGCTCCAGCGTCCCCCCAGCGTGCCCAGATTTTGTATGCCGCCCGTTAATGTCCAGCGGAATGCGCGTCCCTCGCCTGAACTGAGCGTCGATTCGCCCACCACAGTCATCCCGTTCGCCGAAACGGCGGCAACCTCGCTCCAGGGACCACCCAGCGTGCCCAGCCAGTGCAGCTGCTGCCCCCAGAGTGCGTGCGTCAGCCCAACGACGCACAGAATCCCTCCCACGAAACGCGCCGATATACGCATAGCATGGGCGTTATTCCATAAAGAGGCGATTTGTTGGCAGGGACGCCGACGAACCCCCTGTTATCCGCTTCTGCAAAAACCCTGCCTCACTGCCGATAATTCGGCGTGATGTTGCGCGGGAGACGAACAGCGTGAGCGAGATTCTCTCACAGGCAGAAATCGAGGCGTTGCTGGCAACGCTCTCAGCGGAGGACAACGTCGCAGGCGACTTCGGCTCGCCCGTCGCCGCGCCCGTAGGCGGGGGCGCAATACGCAAGCCCATCGCCTACGAGGTCTACGACTTCCGGCGCCCCGACAAGTTCTCGCGCGACCAGCTGCGCACCCTGCAAATGGTGTTCGAAACCTTCGCCCGCCTCTGCTCCACCAACCTCGCCACCTATTTGCGCACGCCGATCCATATCGAGCTCATCTCGCTTGAACAGATTCCCTACGAAGACTATTTACGCTCGCTGAAGCAGTCGGCGTTTATCGTGTTCAGTGCGCCGCCGCTCTCTGGCGAGGCGGTGCTGGAGATGGAGTTCGCTCTCGTGTTCACGATGCTCGACCGCCTGCTGGGAGGGACAGGCAAGCCCATCGAACGCTCCGCGTTCACCGAGATCGAGAAACCCCTCGTGCTGGCGCTGGGCGAGCGGATGCTGATGGCGTTCCGCAGCGCGTGGGAGAGCATCCTGCAGGTGGATCCCAAAATCGAGACACTGGAGACCAGCGCGCAGTTCGTGCAGATTGCCCCGCCCAGCGACATCGTGATTACCGTGCTGATGGAGGCGCGGCTGGGCGAGCGGCGCGACGCGATGAGCCTGTGCGTACCGCACATGGTCATCAAGCCTATCACGCCTCGCCTGAGTTCCCAGAACTGGGTCTCCAGCGCGGGCAAACGTTCCACTCCCCTGCTGCGCCGCGCGCTCACCCAGCACCTGTATCGCACCACCGTCACCTGCCATGCGCGACTGGGCAGGATGCGCCTGCGCCTCAATGACCTGCTGCAACTCAAAGTGGGCGACACGCTGGTGCTGGATACGCCCGTCCACGGCAAAATCGACCTGCTGGTGGAAAATCGCGTGAAGTTTCGAGGCAGACCCGCCGTGCGCAACCGACGGCTGGTGGTCTCGATTACCGATGTCGTTTCGGAGGATAGACCGTGAGTGAAGTATCGGCGGAACTTCTGACCCAATTCGTGGTGAAGCAGACGCAGGTGTGGCAAACCGTCGCTATGTACCTGTCGGAGCAGAACAATACGCTGGTGACAATCCCCACGCCCACCAGCAACGCGAAACCGATTGGCGACCTGACTGGGCTGACGGCGGATACAGTGCTGCACATTCAGGCGCAGTTCGCCGAGCAGAGCGACGCGCCCTGTCTGTTCATCGTCGGTGAGGAGCCAGGCGAACGCGAAGCGTCCCAGAACGCGCTGCTCGAAGCGACGGTGGGCAGCGTCCCCGGCTCCATCGACGATGCCGCGCTGCAAGCCGTACAGGAGTTCGGCGCACACCTGATGCAAGGGCTTGCCCTCGCGTTCGGCAACCTGACCAGCAAGACCTTCACGCCCGAAGGAGTCAGCGCACGCTACGAACCCGTGACCTTCCCGCCGAACTTTCTCACTGTCGATGAAGTGATTGCCACGCGCTTCACGGTACAGATTCCTGAGCGCACGCCGTTTACCCTGACATGGCTGCTCACGGAGAATCTGGCTCGAACGCTGCTGGGCATGCCCCCTGCGGAGTCAGATCCGCTTGCTGCCCTGATGAACGAGCCAGAACCTCCCGCACCGGCGCCTGCCGCGCCCGCGCCGATGGCGTTCAACCCCTTTGCCGAGACCGACGACGCGCCCGAACGGAACATCGACCTGCTGCTCGACATCCCGCTGGAGGTCTCGGTGGAGCTGGGGCGCGTGACGATGCTGGTGCGCGAGGTGCTGGAGGTGGGCACAGGCTCCATCGTCGAACTGCAGAAAGCAGCTGGCGAGCCTGTGGAGGTGCTAGTCAACGGCAGGCTCATCGCGCGCGGTGAAGTCGTGGTCGTGGAAGACAACTTCGCCGTGCGGATTACCGAGATTCTCTCGCCCATCGAGCGTGTGCAGCGATTGGGAGCGTGAAAACGATGCGGATCCTCGCCTGTATCGCGGCTTTCTGGCTGGCAATTTTAGCAGCCTTTGCCCAGCAGCAGGACGCGCCCACGCCGTTGGAGCCAGGCGCGTTCGGCACGCGGGCGGGCGCGCCTATTCAGCGCGTCGCTGCGCCCGACGGCGACTCGTTCGGCTGGGTGCAGCTTGGCGTCGCGCTCCTGATTGTCGCTGCGGGGCTGCGCTGGGGACTGCCCAAACTCCTGCGCTGGGCAGGCAAACTGGGCGACGGCTCGCCTATCGATGGACAGATTAAGATTATCGAAACCCGCAGCGCGGTCGGGGGCAGCCTGATGCTCGTCAAGGCGCGCGACAAACTCCTGCTGATTGGCGCGACGGCGCAGGGCATGCAACTGCTGGCAGACCTGACTGACACGCTTCCTAAACCCGAGCCGAGTCTACAGAACGCGAGCGTGTTCGAGCAGATCCTGCGTCAGGCGCAACCCGCCGCCCCCCCACCCGATTTGCAAGCCGAAGCCGCCGCGCAGGTGCAAACCCGCCTGCAACAAACCAGAGCGCGGTTGCAAAGTCTGTTGGGAGGTGGGGCGTGAAGCGGTTTACACCCTTCCTGTGCTACCGACCGGGTTCTATCCTTCTGCTTCTCCTCTTGCCATGTGCGCTGCTCGCCCAGGAGGCTATTCCCCTCCCTCGCGTCAGCGTCGAGGTCGGCACGGCGCGCAACCCGCAGGAGGTCTCCACCTCCCTGCAGATTCTGGCGATGCTGACCCTGCTGTCGGTCGCGCCGTCGATTCTGCTGATGACGACCGCCTTCACGCGCATCGTGATTGTGCTGTCGTTCCTCAAGAGCGCGTTAGGGACGCCGAACATCCCGCCGACCCCCGTGATTATCGGGCTGAGCCTGTTTCTGACCTTCTATGTGATGGCGCCGACTCTGGACGACATCAATCGCAATGCGCTGCAGCCCTACATGAAGCAGGAAATCACCTTCACGCAGGCGATGGCGCGCGCCGAGAAGCCCATCCGCGCGTTCATGTTGCGCCAGACCTACACGGAGGATTTGAACCTCTTCATTCGCCTGAGCAAGCAGCCTCCGCCCCGCTCCGCCGACGAGCTGCCACTCAGCACGCTCATCCCCGCGTTCATGCTCAGCGAACTCAAAACGGCGTTCATTATCGGGTTTTACATCTACATCCCGTTCCTGATTATCGACCTCGTAGTGGCGAGCATTTTGCTCTCGATGGGCATGATGATGCTGCCGCCCGTGGTGGTGTCGATGCCCGCGAAGCTGCTGGTGTTCACGCTGGCGAACGGCTGGGGCGTGCTGGCGCAATCGCTGGTGCAGGGCTTTCGGTAATGTATACTCTACGCCAGCATGCTCTGGGTTGCCGTGCAGGCGGTTCTATTCGTGGTTTATGGCTACGCGCTGATTGCGACGCCGAGTCCCGATTGGGGCGCGGCGCGCTGGTTCGGCGCGCTGCTCATTCTGGGTGGCGCGACGCTGGCGCTGCCCGCACTGATTGCGCATGGGCGTAAACTTACTCCACTGCCTGAACCCAATCGCGCGCTGGGACTGAAAACGATGGGCGTCTACGCCCATATCCGCCATCCGATGTATACGGGATTGCTCTTGTTCACCTTCGGACTGGCAATCCTGTTCCAGAAGCCGTGGGGGATTGTGCTTTCTGTTGTGCTGACCGTCTTTTTCAACTTGAAAGCCCGCGAGGAGGAGCGATTCCTGCGTCAGTGCTACCCCGACTACATCGACTACCAGCGCACGACGGGACGATTCCTGCCGCGCTGGAGAGGGTTTCTCTAAGCACCGGGGCAGGTTCGGTGGCTAAGGGGTTGCAGGCTCCTGTTGCAGCCGCGCCGCGACAGCTTCCGCCTTAGACAGCCGGATTTTTGCCAGCAGCGCCGATGTCCACGGCTCGCCCAGCGTCTGCGCGTTGCTCACAGTTTCCTGAAACAGGAGGGATCCCCCACGCTGCACAGAAATAACATTCTATGCGCTACACGGAGCGACTTTGGCACTCCATTACACCCATCTATGACGCGATTCTGCGGCATCCCTTCCTGAGGAGGCTAACGGACGGTAGCCTCTCACAGGGAGCGTTCGAGTTCTATGTGGTTCAGGATGCGCACTACCTGCGGTACTATGCGCAGTGTCTGAGCCTCGCTGCGTCGAAAGCGCCCCACGACGACTGGGTTGTGACCTTCAACGAGCATGCGAAAACCGCGATTCTGGTGGAGCGTTCCCTGCATGAGAGTTTTTTTGAGGAGTTCGGATTGACGCCGGAGCGGGTGTATGCGACGCCGCTTGCGCCGACCTGCGTGGCGTACACGCACTATCTGCTTGCCGTCTGCTACGCTCGCCCGTTCCACGAAATGCTGGGCGCGCTGTTGCCCTGCTACTGGATTTACTGGGAGGTCGGCAAGGAGTTAGAGAAGCACGGCTCGCCGAATCCGCTGTATCAGCGATGGATTGACACTTACGCCTCGGAGGCGTTCGGGAGCGTCGTGCGCGAGGTACTAACCATGACCGACGCTATCGCAGAGGAGCTTACGGACGCGCAACGCACGGCGATGCAGCACCATTTTGTGATGACCAGCCGCTACGAGTGGATGTTCTGGGATATGGGGTATCGACGGGAGGTGTGGCCTGTGTGAAGGCAGGACAGAGCGCACAGGACGCGAATCGGGGGGGCTGGAGGAAGCTTATGCGACTCGCGTACACAGTTCTGGGATGGATGTGGCTCCTTTTGGTTTTGCAAAGTGGATGGACGCAGACCGACGCGGCAGCACAGTCCTTGCCGAGCCTGGATCCGAAACAGATTCAGACACCGTTTGTGCCGGACGAACTGATTGTGGGGTTGGATCCAGGGGGTGATACCCTGCCTCTGTTGGCGATGGAGATGGTCGGCAGTGTTGCCCAGCAGATCCCCGCAATTAACGCCTATCTCGTGAAGCTCGCTCCGGGGCTATCGATGCCGAGCGCGGGTGAGTTCCTCCGCGCGATGCCTGGCGTGCGCTATGTGGAGCCGAACTACAAAGTGTTCGCCTTCGCAACCCCGAACGACCCGTATTACAACCAGCAGTATGGGCTGACCCGAATCCAGGCACACTTAGCGTGGGATCTGTGGCAGCCCCAACGCACTGTCTACATCGCGATCATCGACAGTGGCATCGACTACACGCACCCTGATCTGACCAACAAAATCCGCCGCCACAGCAACGGTGCGATTTACGGCTACGACGCCTTCAATCTGATGGGCTGGTCGCAGGATTTTATGGACTATGCAGGGCATGGAACCCACTGCGCGGGGATTGCTGCCGCGGAGATTAATAACGGAATAGGAATCGCCGGTGTGGCGTCGTGGAATCCGCTTGTCGCGAACTCGCATAGCTATGTCCAACTGATGCCTGTTAAGGTGCTGGATGAAGAAGGGGTGGGAACTGCCTCTACAGTAGCCAACGGCATCAGCTGGGCGGCAAGCAACGGCGCCCATATTCTTAGCATGAGCCTGGGAACTTTGGAGATGTCGACGGCGATCTCGGACGCTGTTAATTACGCGGCGTCGCTGGGCTGCGTGTTGGTGGCCGCGGCGGGCAATTTTGCCTCGAACGCGCCCACTTACCCTGCTTATTATTCGCCGTGCATCGCGGTCGCTGCGACCGATGCGAACGATCAGCTCACCAGCTGGTCGCAGTACGGCTTCTGGATCGACATCGCTGCGCCAGGAGAGAACATTCTCTCCACGATGATTGGCGGTTCGTACTATACGATGAGCGGTACTTCGATGGCATGTCCCCATGTATCGGGCGCGGCGGCAGTGCTGTGGTCATATAACCCCTACCTGACCAGTCAGCAGGTGCGCGCCGCCCTGGAAACCCATGTAGACCCGTATACCCCGTATAACGGTCGCACGATTGGCAACGGCAAGGGACGCCTGAATGTCTACCGCGCGCTGCAGGGTATCGGCGCAGGTTCGCCTCCCACTCTGAGCAGCCTGAGCCTCAACCCGACCACCGTACTCAGCGGGAACGCCAGTACGGGAACCGTGACGCTCACCGGGTCTGCCCCGTCAGGCGGCTTCGTGGTCAACCTGAGCAGCAACAATACCGCTGTTGCAACGGTTCCCAGCAATGTGACGGTACCTGCTGGTTCGATGACCACGAATTTTACCGTGTCGACTCAATCGGTCTCCAGCACGACCAGCGTGACGATTACTGCTTCTGCAGGCGGCGTAGTGCGTCAGGCGACTCTCACGGTGAATCCTGCATCCACAGGCGTCAAGCTGGACTCACTGACCATTCAGCCCACTTCAGTGGCGGGCGGTGGTACTGCGACGGGCACGATTCGCTTGACTGGACCTGCCCCGGCAGGCGGCGCGGTGGTGCAGCTGCGCAGTAGCTCCTCGCGTGCAAGCGTTCCCAGCAGCGTAACCGTCCCCGCGGGCGCGACCAGCGCAAACTTCATCATCAGAACCCGGAGTGCTCGCACCGTCGCCACGGTCACCATCACGGCGACTTACAACGGCGTCTCGCGCTCAGCGCAGCTAACCGTCGTGTATTAGGGCGCGCTCCATACTTTTTCAAGGGCGGTGTCTACTTGCAGGGCGCGTTCGCGCAGTTCGAACGCGCCCCATTTCAGCAGAACGCCCTCGTTCGCGAGGATTCGATCCTCGCGCGACTTCCAGAGGATGCGTCCCGCCTCTAAATGCACGTCGTTCGTTTTGGAGGTTGCGACCACTTTGCCCCACGCTTCCACCTCCCGCGTGTCGGCGTCGGCGCGGGCATAGGGCGCGCGGAACTCCAGCACGGGCTTGCCATCGCGATAGAGCCAGCCATGCACCCGAATCAGCGTGCCCTGCAACTTCTCGCTTGCCGACTCCGCCCTGAGCGACTGCGCCTGCAGTTTCCAAAGCGTGCGTCCCTGCTCGTCCTGCTGTTCGAGGGTGGGCTGAACCACCTCGTAGCGGGCGTCGGGCAGACTGACGGACGATTCCTCGCGCGGCGGCTCCGGGGGCGTCGGTGGAGCTTCACGAACGGACTGGCAAGCGGAGAGAAAGAGGAGAAAGAGATGAGAAACGATTGCGCCAAGTAGAATGTTTCGTCGGGACATGGTCTTCATCCATCGAGGCGTTAGGTTAGCTGAGGACAAGCGCCTTAGATGAGAGCGCGGTTGCTTGCCCTCACCCCTACAGCGCGGGAGAGGGGAGCTGCTGATAAGGGTACGCTGCGTCGCCTCAACTTGGGGAGACGCGGCTGGAATTGTCCACGCTGTTTCAACCTCACCCCCCAACCTCCTCTCCGTCAACGGAAAGGGGGTATGCCCGCCCTGCACACGCTCGGCTCCCCCTCTCCGTTGACGGAGAGGGGGCTGGGGCGTGGGGGTAAGAAAGCGTGGGAAATCGCAAGCGCGTCTCCCCAAGTCGAGGCAACGCGATGTACCCTTGTCAGGGGGGGCAAGGGGGGTGAGGTCGGAAAAATCGGCGGCGTGCGCGGCGAGATGGCGCTCAGACACGGTATCCATATCAGGAGAGAAATCGAGGACGCGCTTGGCGCGACGGCATTCCTGCTGTCGCGCCCGAACCGAGGTACCAGTGCGCCACACGACAGCAGGAATGCCGTCGCACCAAGCGAACGATTTTGGGGGGTAGGCGCTTATTACTTCAAGCACCAACAGAGGATTCAGCGGCGGAAAGTCGCTGTTGTTCCGAGCGAAGCAAGGAATCTGAAAACGGGGGAGACGCGCTTGCACAGTTATTACCTCGCCTGTAGCGCGAGCGGGATGGGCTTACCCCGATGCCTGCCACGCAGTTGCCCGCACGCGGCGTCGATGTCATGCCCGCGCTCCACACGCAGTGTGACTTCGATGCCCGCCGCCTCCAGAATCGCACGAAATCGGCGCACCCGCTCCGCCTCAGGACGCTGAAACTCGTCGGGCGTGGGTACATAGTTGAACGGAATCAGGTTCACCAGGCAGGGCACGCCCTTGAGTTTCTTGGCGAGTTGCTCCGCGTGCCAAGGCGTGTCGTTGACCTCGCGCAGCAGCAGGTACTCGAAGGTGATGCGCCGTTTCGTTTTCTCGAAGTAGTCGCGCGCCGCCTGAAACAGGGTGTCCACCCCCCATTTACGGTTCACGGGCATAATGCGGGCGCGCGTTTCGTCATCGGGTGCATGGAGCGAAATCGCCAGCGTAATCGGCAGGTCGTACTCCGCGAAATCGTAGATTTTGGGCGCGATGCCGACGGTGGAGACGGTCATGCGTCGGTAGCTGATGCCCACCTCGTCATGCATCAGGCGCAGCGCGGCGACCACATTATCAAGATTCAGCAGCGGCTCGCCCATCCCCATCAGCACGACATGGCTGATGCGCCGCTCGCTGAGCCGTTGCAGGTGGAGCGGCTGATCCACTATCTCACCCGCTGTGAGGTTGCGCGTGTAGCCGCCCTGCGCCGTGGCGCAGAACCGACAGCCCATCGCACAACCCACCTGCGTCGAGAGGCACACCGATACCCGATCTTCGTAAGGCAACAGCACGCACTCCACCTCGTTGCCGTCCGCAAGGCGCAGCAGGCACTTGACCGTGCCATCTTTGGAGCGTTGCGTAAGGCTGATAGCGTTGGGGCTGACGACGGCGCATTCGCTCAGGCGCGCGCGCAGGGCAACGGGCAGGTCGGTCATCCTATGGAAGTCTGCCGCAGCTTTTTGGTAAATCCATTTCGCAAGTTGTGTGCCCCGATAGGTAGGCTCGCCCAGCGTCTCGCCCACCCACGCCCGCAACTGCGCTTCCGACAGCCCCATCAGAACCGTCCTCGTCTCCGCCGAACGCTCCACGAAGTGAATTGTACCTGTTCCGACAGAAGCGTTTATCTGAGACAGGCGACCGGGTAAAGATACCCTGCGATATCGTGTGAGGTATACTTCCCCCGCAAAAACAGGAGGCAGCGATGGCAGAGATCTTGGCGGCGCAACTGGTGCGCGACATCCCGAACTTTCCGGAGCCGGGGATTATCTTCAAAGACATTACCCCCGTGCTGAAACATCCGCAGGCGTTAAAGGAAGTAGTCGACATTATGACCGAGCATGCGCGGCAGCTCAAGCCTGATGTGATTGCAGGCATTGAGTCGCGCGGCTTCGTGTTCGGTTTGCCGATAGCGATTAACCTCGGTCTGGGTTTTGTGCCTGTGCGCAAGCTGGGCAAGCTACCTGGCGACAAAATCAGTGAGGAGTACGCGCTGGAGTACGGCACGAACACAGTGGAGATGCATACCGACGCCGTCGAACCCGGGCAGCGCGTCGTGGTGGTGGACGACCTGCTGGCGACGGGCGGCACGGCGAGCGCGGCAGCACGCCTCATCGAACGGCTCGGCGGTACCGTGGCGGGATTCGTCTTCCTCATCGAACTCACTTTCCTGGATGGGCGCAAACACCTGCGCGGCTATGATGTCTTTTCGCTGATCGAATACTGAAACGGCGATGACGGTACGCGAACGGCTGGAACGGCTGGAATATAAAACCCTCGCGCCTTATGCAACCAAAAGCGCGGATTCGCGCGGGCGACCGATTCCCGAACCGCCCGACCCCGTGCGCACTGCCTTCCAGCGCGACCGCGACCGCGTTGTCCACAGTAAAGCCTTCCGACGCCTCAAACATAAAACGCAGGTGTTCTTAGACCCTAACGAAGACCATTACCGCACGCGCCTGACGCACACTTTGGAAGTGGCGCAAATCGCCCGCACGATTAGCCGCGCCCTGCGTCTGAACGAAGACCTCACCGAGGCGATTGCGCTCGCCCACGACCTCGGACATCCCCCCTTCGGACACACCGGCGAAGAAGCGCTGGACGCGATTTTACGCCAGTACCTCCCCAATGCCCGATTCCGCCACTATGAGCAGAGCCTGCGCGTGGTGGACCGCATCGAGAAAGACGGCAAGGGGCTGAACCTCACCCACGAGGTACGGGAGGGCATCGTGGGGCACTCCAAAGGGCGCGCCGACCTCACCGCGCACGAAACCCAGAAAACCGTGCATCTGGAGGCGGCGGTAGTGCGCATCGCCGACCGAATCGCTTATCTCAATCACGACCTCGACGACGGATTCCGCTCAGGGCTGCTCAGCCCCACCGACCTGCCGCGCGACCTGATGGAGTTCCTCGGCGATACGCACAGTGGACGCATTGCCCGTATGGTGATGGATGTGGTGGAGCAGAGCGACGGCAAGCCCATCGTACAGATGAGCGAACCGATGCTGGAAGCGATGAACGCTATGAAGGAGTTTATGTTCGAGAACCTCTACCACCACCCCGATGTGCAGCGCGAGCGAGAGAAGATGACAAAAATCGTGCATCAGATGTTCGAGTATTATTTTGAGAACCCACACGAGATGTCCGAGAAGTTCCGCCCGAAAGAGGACACGGTGGAGGCGCGCGCGCAGTCCGTGTGCGACTATATTGCGGGAATGACCGACCGCTACGCGCTGTATAAGTATACGCAGCTCTTTTTACCGCGCAATTGGGGAGGAAGCGCGCCATGAGGCTCCGCTGCCGTCGTTGCAACACGCCGATTACGCTGGACGACTTCATCTACATCGCCTATCACGCGCACACGATGGGCGCGAATCGCGTGGAGGTGCATTTCCAATGCGGGCGGTGCGGACATCGCGCCGAGCGGATGCTGAGTCAGACCGCCTGGGACGAGCTGATTTTGAGTTATCTGGAGAACGACGAGCGCACGGTGGATGAGTGGATGACGACGGAGCAGCTCGGCCCGATTACCGCCGACGAGATTCGGGCAATGCGCCGCGCCCTGCGCTCCGAGAATGTGTTGGAGAGCCTTCGCGCATGGGAACGCGCACGGGATGAGGGGCAAGTGGAGTGAGAATTGCCTAGTTGAGGTACTATAGAAGTATGGTATTTTACGATGTGAAGCGACGCAAGAGATTCCTCGCTTCACTCGGAATGACACAAGTTTTTCACAAAGACACTGTCATTCCGAGCAAAGCGAGGAATCTCTTGAATCAGTGAAGAAGGCTTTACTCAATCTCCCGAATCTGCATCGGTGGCTCGGCGTTCAGCGATTCGCAGCCGTTCTCGGTGATGGCGTACACATTCTCGATGCGCACGCCGAACTTGCCCGGAATATAGATGCCTGGCTCGATCGTGAAGCAGTGCCCCACCTCCAGTGCGCCCTCGTAGGTCTGGGCAAGGTAGGGCGGTTCATGCACAGAGAGACCGATGCCGTGTCCCGTGCGGTGGATGAAGTAGTCGCCGTAGCCTGCTTTTTCGATGACGCGGCGGGCGGCGGCGTCCACCTCGCGGGCAGGGACGCCGGGCTTGGCGGTCTCGCAGGCGCGCATATGCGCCTCGTACACGATTTCGTAAATCGCCTTCGCCTCGTCGGGGGCGCGCCCGACGCTCGCCACGCGCGTGATGTCGCTGCAGTAGCCCTGATACACGCCGCCATAGTCAATCACCACCACATCGCCTTTCTGGAGCGTGCGGTGGCTGGTGGTGTGATGGGGCATCGCGCTCATTTCGCCCGACGCCACGAGCGGGATGCCGAACGCGAGCTTGGAGCCGGAATCGAACAGGGCGCGCTGGATGGCAATCGCCACCGCCCACTCGCTGTAGCCCGCCATGCAGCGTTCGAGTCCGGAGGCGAGCGCGTCGTCGGTCAGGCGCGCGGCTTCGCGCATGCAGCGCAACTCCTCGGCGTCTTTCACCGCGCGCACGCAGCCCATCAGCTCGCCCCCGCGCCGAAACAGCGCGGCGGGCAACGCTTCCTGAAGAGTTAGCAAGAACCCTGCGGGCATCTCGTCATCGACAGCAATTGTGGCGGTCTCTAGGTCGTAATCGCGCGTGCAGGCTTCCAGCGCGCGGGTCGGACCGTCCGAGTCGTGCCAGATATAGCGCGTCTGCCAGCCTGCTGGGTTCGTGGCAGTGCTTTCCGCGCTGAGCGCAGGCGCGAACCACACAGGATCCCCCTGCTGCGGCGTCAGGAGAAACATCAGTCGCTCCAGCGGTGGCTCCGAAAAGCCGCTCAGATACTGCATGTTCACCTGCGTCGATGCGAGGAACACATCGACGCCCTCGCGCAGCATCGCCTGCTGCAACTTGCCCACGCGATTCTGATAAATGCTCATTTCAGCCGCCTCCTACGCGGATCATTAGCCAGCTATCAAGCAGGTAGTAAACGCGCCCTATCAAGAGCGCCATACGCGCCATGACCGTGTTGCCGAAAATCGTGCCCAAGCCAATCATCAGGAACCAGCGCCCTACTAGCGCTGTGCGCTTGACCGCGCCGCGATGCTCAAACGAAAAGGTAAAGTAGGTCAGCACGGACAGCAGGATAATCACGAATATCCAGTTATTGATGAGCGTAGAGAGATAAATTTCACCTGTAGCGTTCGGCGGATACCAGAGCACCTTGCTCAGTGCGCCCTGCAGCTGAGGAAGATAGCGCGACGAGAACGCCTGGAAAGTCAGTCCAGCATACGCCCCGATCAGCGAGCCGATTACCAGACGACTGACCCAGCCGTATTTCTCGTTGTAAATGAAGTAGAGGTACATCCCAAAAGGTACCACGAACGCCAGCCACCAGATGCCATCGGCGCGGATTGGCTCCCACCAGTAGCGGTAAATCACATCCACCAGGTAGGGTCCCAGCGCATAGCCCGCTGCCAGTCCGATGTACATATGCTCAAAGAACCGATAAAACGGATTCTCGCGATACAGAATCGAGTAGATGGCGAAGGTACACAACGCGCCGATCCACACATTGATACGCTCGACGCTTAGCGGTAGAAACTCCTGAATCCAATCCATTCGCTCGCCTCCTACGCCTGCGTGCGGCGTTGCATGAACATCGCGAAGTTACCCAGCAAAATAAATGTAATAATCAGCACATGAGAGAACTGGATGGCATTGATGAAGCGCGTGCCCAGTCCCACGATCCCCAGCAGCTGTTCGTACTCATACGCGCCCTTCGCGCCCGTAATCATGCCCAGAATCTGTTTCGAGTCCAGAAAAGTATACGCCTCTGCCGCCATCACGGAGGTAGGGCAGTAGATGATGTTCAGGTTTGCTGGGCGATAGGAAATCCATGCCGTGAGCGTATCACTGGGCGTAATGTCGACGACCAGTTTGTAGTCTTTGAGCGACTTGATACCCTGCATCACCTCGAGCTGCTGGATAGGCGCGCGGCGCACATCTTGACGAATCGCCTGCGCGATGTCCTCGCTCATGCCTTTGATGGCGAGAATAATGTCGGGCGAGTAGCCAAAGTGCGCCCAGTCTTTACCTTCCACATAGCCTGCCTCCGAGGTGAGGCGTCGGGCGAGGCGGTGCGAGATGTCGCGTGCGGGCGGCGAGAAAGAGATAATCGTGAAGCGCAATCGCTTACGCATCAGGTGGCGCAGCACCGCCTCAAACTGCGGCTGGTTCTCCGCCAGCGTGCCTGCGCTCCAGGTGGACGAGACCATGACCATATCGCCCGGCTGTAGCGCCTCGATGGTCTCGTAGAAGTTGCGCACGGCGGGGGGAACGTCGGGTTCGATTGCCACGCGCGCCATCAGCGACGCCACGATGTTCACCGCTAGTATCAGGTACAAGATTCGACGGTCAATCGACATCATTCGGCTCCAGAGGGTGCGTTGCTCCATAAGCGTCTCCTCAGTTGATGCCGCGCTCCAGACTCAGCCACAGCCGAATCGCCATCGCCAGTGCGCCGATGCCAATCCCGAACTCGATGGCGCGCTGCACAGGCGCATTGAGCGCGTTGAGTATCCAGTTCGCAATTTGCGGCAGGCGCAAATTGTATAAAATATTTTCTAACATAAACGGGTTGGTGCGCATTTCATCAGTTAGCGTGGTGGGCAGCCCCATCGAGTCGCTAATGAACTTGCCCAGCGGCACGATGCCAATCATCACCACCATTGCAGTGAACATCAGGATGCTGGCTTCAATTGATCGGATGCGGAACGCGCGATACGCCGCCGAGAAGATGTAAAATGCGATCAGCGAGAACATCGTGGCGTCGAGCTGAATCAGGGTGTAGTCGAACAGCAAGGTGAAGGCGCGTTCCAACAGGGGAGTGCGCTGCACGCCGAGCAACTCTTTTTCCGCCAGCGTGTTCCAGACGCTAAAGAACGCCATCGTGACGAAGGCGATGAGCAGCACGAGGCTGTAGCCCCACTGGGGACGGCGTTGCACCGCGTTGCGCAAGTGCAAGCGAATCAAACCATAGGTGCCCAGCCCCAGCGACAGGGCGGTAATCACTTGCAGTGAGCCTTGCAGTCGCTGGAACGGATCCGTGAGAATGTTTTTGCCTTCTTCATTGACGGGTAAAAAGAACTCGGCGGCGAAGAATAGCCCTGAGATGAAAGTGAACACCGCAATCAGCATATAGCGTCCGCGCGGGGGTAGAGTCTGTAGGAGGGGTATGAGCGCAAAGAACAGCACGAACGCGCCGATAATCCAGAACGCCGCCCAGGTCGCTTGTGTGGTATCGAACATCGGTTAGCCTCCTCCCAGTTTGAGTCGGATCCACTCCATGAACGGCTCCCAGCCGCCAGGCTTGCCCAACAGCTGAATGATGGGGTGATCGGCCCCGAGTACCGTGCTAAGCACCGCGCCGCCCAGGATCAGTGAGCCGAAGGCGATTTTCGCAAGGTCTTGACCCACCATGCTGCCCAGCAGCACCGGCTCGCGGCTGATATACGCGCTGGTAGCGTAGAACTCGTCGCCGATAATCGTGTAATCGCACGCCGCCACAAAGAATGGTACCTGGGTGATACTCACCGTGCCAGCAATCTGCACCGCGCCCACGATGTTGCCTGTCTCGGCGAAGATGAGCGACTCGGCGAAGAAGATTCCGAACATAAAGTTCGCAGCGACGCGCTCGCGTTGCAGCAAGCCCGCCACGCCCGACGCGAACGCGAACTGTTCGGAGGAGAGGAACCGCACGCTGTCGGGGTCATACAGGTCGGGGCGCCCTGCTTCGTTGTAGGCGTCGGCGATAGCTTCCTGCGCGACGGCATACACGGTGGCGTTGGCGGTCAGCAGGCGCATCGGCGTCGCAAAGCGGGCAATCTGCTTCGTGATGTACTTGAAAATCGTTAGCGCCTGCACCGCCTCCACGCCGAACGCCGTCAAGCCCGGAATCATTGTGACGGGGCGTCCCAGCTCGGTCGAGCGTCCAATCGCTTCGTCGATGGCGTCCAGACCTGGAATACGGCGGATGTAGAGTTCTCTGCCTGCGCGGGCACGCCAGATGTTAATCAGCACCGCCAGCGCGATAAAACCGATCATAAACGCCGCGAACCAGTTATCCTGCGCGTGTTGATAGCTGCCCATACCTATTCTCCCGATACCTGAGCGCGTCGCTCCTCCTCCAGCTCCTCAATGCGCTCCACTAAACGCTCCCAGTTCTCGCGCTCGCTTAAGAGTTGCGTATACAGGTCTACTTTATCGAAGCCGAAAAACGGCGCGAGGAACGGCGAGAACACAATTCCCGCCTGCGAACCGATAAACGCGAGCGGTTTATGCAGTTCCAGAAACAGGATTGTCGGCGAGCTGAGTCCGCGCTTGACGACCTGCTGCGCCAGCGCGTCGATTAACTCCTGCTTCTGCGCCTCCGTCAGAGGCTCTTTCCAGAACTCGCGCACACTTCCTCTCGTGGCTTGGAGAGTCCTGTCCAAGCAAGGTTTTTTGCGCACGGACAAGAATGTCCGCGCTACCCTCGCGGCTTGGGCGTCTCGCCCAAGTAAAACTTTGCGTAGCACGGGCGGGACGCCCGTGCTCCATTTAGTTCGTTCCTCAAGCGGTTTCTCCTGCTGAGCCTCTGGTTCGAGCAATCGGGCTTGATTCCTGCCATTGCGCCAGTTTCGGCTACAATATAGACGCGATGGCGCGTCGGCTGGTTTTACTGACGGGGGCGACGGGCTATGTGGGCGGACGACTGGCGCCGCGGCTCATCGAACGGGGCTATGCCGTGCGCGTGCTGGCGCGCGACCCCGAGCGACTTGCGGCGCGTCCGTGGCGCAGTCAGGTAGAGGTCTATGCAGGCGATGTGGGCGACCCCGAATCGCTGCGCCGCGCCTTGCAGGGTGTGGAAGTCGCATATTATCTAGTGCATTCGATGCAGAGCAGCGGCGACTTTGCCGGGCGCGACCGCCACAACGCAAGCACTTTCGCACAGGCAGCGCGCGCGACGGGCTTGAAACACCTCATCTATCTGGGCGGTCTGCTGCCCCGCGAAGGCACGCCCAGCGCGCACCTGAGCAGTCGTGCGGAAGTGGGCGCGATTCTGCGCGACGCGCTGCCCTGTACCGAGTTCCGCGCGGGTCCCATCATCGGCTCTGGCTCCGCCTCATTCGAGATGGTGCGCTACCTGACCGAGCGACTGCCCGTAATGGTCACGCCGCGCTGGATCGACAACGAGGTCTCCACCATCGCGATTCGCGATGTGCTGAGCCATCTGCTTGAGTCGGCGGAGCGTGCGCCGATGGGGATTGTGGAGATTGGCGCGCCGCCGTTGACCTTCCGCGCGATGATGCAGATTTACGCGCAGGAGCGCGGGCTGAAACGCTGGATTTTCAAAACGCCCGTGCTGGCGCCGCGACTGGCGGCGCTTTGGGTAGGCTTAGTGACTCCTATCCCCAATCGGCTCGCAGTGCCGCTGGTGGAAGGGATCGTGCATTCGCTGATTGCGGACACGACGCGGGCGCAAGCGTTGTTTCCCCAGATTCAACCGATGGACTACCGCGACGCGGTACGCCTTGCGCTCACGCGTATTGCCGAACGCGCCGTAGAGACCCACTGGAGCGGCGCGCTCGGCGCCACCCACACCTACTCTCTGGAAGACTGGGAAGGCGTTATCTGCGAGGAGCGCACGACGCTGGTAAACGCATCTCCCCAAACCGTGTTTCGAACCTTCTGTGCGTTGGGGGGCGAAACAGGCTGGCTGGCGTGGAACTGGGCGTGGCGACTGCGAGGGTTCATCGATAAACTGCTGGGCGGACCAGGGCTGCGACGCGGACGGCGACACCCCTACGAGTTGTTGCCCGGCGAGGCGGTTGACTTCTGGCGGGTGGAGCGCGTGGTTCCGAACCGCCTGTTGCGTCTGCGCGCCGAGATGAAGACGCCTGGCAAGGCGTGGCTGGAGTTCGAGGCAATCCCCGAAGGGGAGCAAACGCGCTTGGTTCAGCGCGCGCTTTTCGAGCCGCGCGGGCTATCGGGCGCGCTCTACTGGTATGCGCTCTATCCTATCCATCGCGTGATTTTCAGTGACATGGTGCGCGCTCTGGCACAACGCGCGGAGGCGGCGCAGACCAAAAAGAGCAAATAACCCCGTGGCTTGGGCGGCCCACCCAAGCATCGACCTCTTCACGCACGGACAGGACTGTCTGTACCGCGGCGGCGTTTCTTCTTTTTCTGCTTGGTCTCGCCCAGCGCGTGGGCGCAGTGCGTGCGCACTAAATTTTCAACCACTTCGCGATGGTCACCGTACCACAGAAACACGCCGCGATAGGCGTTCAGGCGCGAGGGGTGCGCGAAGGGGCTGAGCAGCACGCCGTCCTCGCCCCACACGACGCGCTTGACTTTGTCCCAGCGCATCATGCGGGGCGACCAGCCGCGTTGGCGCACGCCCTCCGAATCGGCTTCGTAGCGGATGGGCAAGAGAAAGTCGGCGGTTGCGCTCCAGAGCATCCACAGCGCCGCCAGCCCGAAAATCCAGTGTCCCATTAGCCACGCACCCAGCAGCGACGCGCCCACCAGCGCGAGCATAATCACCGGCAACCGCTCCGGCTGCCGTTTGGCTAAATGTACCTGCCACCGCAAATGAGTCGGTTGGTTGCTCATCGTCTGAACGCCCAGATTCCTCGCTCCGCTCGGAATGACAGGGGCTTTCTGCAATACGAAATCTTTGTCATTCCGAGCGGAGCGAGGAATCTCCGAAACACATTTCAGTTCGCCTGAGAAGCGGTTTCTCCTGCTGGCTTCTCGCGGAACAGCGCGGCGAAGGCAAGCCATGCCATAATTGTTATCACTGTTGGCACGAGAAACACCATTGTGTAGTTCGTGACGCCGTCCTGCGTGAAGAAGTCCTTCAGCCAGCCCGCGAAGAAGCCGCCAATCAGCATCCCGACGCCCAGCACGGCGACATTAATCAACGCCTGCGCGGAGGAGCGCACATCGCGCGGCGCGACCATATCGGTATAAATGAACGCCACCACAAAGAAGAACACATAGCAGAAGCCGTGCAGGGCAAGCGAGGCGACGGCGAGCCACACCGTCCACGGGGCAGTCTGGTGGAACGCCCATGCCAACGCGAACACGGCATACCGCGCGGGCCACGCGAAGATGCCCAGCAGCATCGTTTTGCGCACGCCCCAGATGGGCAGCACAGCGGGGAGCATAAACGCAATCGTGAAAATCTCCGCGCCTTGAGCAATCACTGACTGAATGAGCGGCAGGCTGGCAGGCGTGATGCCCACCACACTGCCCGCCGACTGCAGGAAAGGAAAAGTCAGCACATAGTACAGGGGCAGCTCGGTCGCCACAATCAGCGCAATAATAAAGAACACGCGATAATTCGGGTCGCGCAGCAGGCTAAAGGCTTTGGTGAACGCGAGCGGGTCGGTTGCCTCTTTGACGGGGGGCGTATGGGGCAGCCTGAGGCACGCCAGCGCCGTGAGGAGTGAGATCCCGCCCGCCAGCGCAAACACATCAATAAAGCTCCACTGTAGCGAGTCGAAAATCGCCCGCACGAGACTCACCATAGTGTTCGCCACAATCCAGCCGATTGTGCCCCACACGCGAATCGGACCGAACTCAATTTCGGGGTCTTTCAGGTTGCGGAACGCGACCGAGTTGGACAGCGCGAGCGTCGGGGCGTAAAAGAAGGCGTAGCCCAGCATCAGCAGCGTCATGGGCATCAGCTCGCGCTGGAAGGCAAGCGCGATCAGCAACACGCCGCCCAGCAAATGAAACAGCGTCAGGGCGCGCTGCGCGGGCATGAAGCGGTCCGCCACCTGCCCTGCCGTAAAGGGCACAATCAGGTTCATCAGCGGCAGCGCGTTGTAGATGAACGCCAGTCCCAGCCCTGTGAAGCCGAGTTTTTTCTCTAAATAGCCCGCCAAAGCCACCGACCATGTGCCCCAGATGGCATACTGCAGAAACATCATCACCGCCAGAGTGGGGCGCTCGAACAGCACACGAAATGCGATTACGAATGCGCTCTCTCGTCTCTGCATAAGGTCTCTCCTTGCCTGCTGGTTTATGGTTGAAGTTGCTCTGCCACCAGTTGCGGGGTTTGCGCCAGCGCGTCGGCGAGTTTTTCGGGGTTCTTGCCGCCTGCCTGCGCGAAGTCGGGTCGCCCGCCGCCAGAGCCGCCCACCTGCTGCGCAATCTGCCGAATCAGGTTGCCCGCATGCAGCCCGCGCTGCACCCAGTGGGGCGCGACCTTCACCACTAAGACGACCTTGCCGTCCTGCGCCGCGCCGAGCGCCGCTACGCCAACGCCCTTCTGAATCAGGCGGTCGGCAATCGCGCCGAGCGATTTAGCGTCCACACCTGAGAGCGCCTGCGCCGCCACCTGCACGCCGTTCACTTCGACGGGAGTGATCTGCTCGATAGCTTGTGCCGCCGCGCGCTGCTTGAGCTGCTCCAGCTCCGTTTGGAGTGCGTCGATCTGGTGTTGCAGGCGTTCGACGGCGCGCGGCAGTTCGGGCACATGCGTCTGCAGCCGCTCGGCGGCTTCGCGGATGGCGTGTTCGCGCTCGCGCAGCCACTGGTAGAGCGCGCGCCCCGTGAGCGCCTCGATGCGTCGCACGCCCGCCGCCACGCTGCCCTCATGCACTATCTTGAACAGCCCTGCCTCAATCGTGTTGCGCAGGTGCGTGCCGCCGCAGAGTTCGAGCGAGAAGCCCGGAATCTCCACCATGCGCACGCGCTCGCCGTATTTTTCGCCGAACAGCATCATCGCGCCGCGCTGGCGGGCTTCCTCAATCGGCACATCGTTGTAAACGCGCACCTCCAGCTCCTGCAACAGCTTCTCGTTCACCAGCGATTCGATGCGCTCCAGTTCGTCGGGCGTCACGGCGCGCGGGTGGGTGAAGTCGAATCGCAGTCGGTCGGGCGCGACCAGCGAGCCAGCCTGCGCCACATGGGTCCCCAGCACCTGCCTCAGCGCGGCGTGCAGCAGGTGCGTCGCCGTGTGGTTGCGCTGGATGTCCAGCCGTCGCTCAGCATCCACTTTCGCGTGAACCTCCTCGCCCAAACGCAGTGTGCCTTCCAAAACTTTCGCGTGGTGGAAGTAGTAGTCGTTCGCTTTCTGGGTGTCCAGCACCTGGGCGCGTCCACCCTGCCACTTAATCACGCCCGTATCGCCCACCTGTCCGCCGGCTTCGGCATAGAAGGGCGTGCGGTTCAGCACAATTTCGACGGTCTCGCCCGCGTGCGCCTCGGGAATCAGGTTGCCCTCGCGCACGAGCCCGACGACCTGCGCCTCGCCCTCCAGGTGTTCGTAGCCGATGAAGTGCGTTGGGGCGGTCTGCTGCGCGAGTTCTGTCAGCGCTGCGCCCGTTTGCACAAAGAGTTTTTCGGAGATGCCGCTTGCTTCGCGGGCGCGCTGGCGTTGTGCCTCCAACGCCCTCTCGAAGCCCTGCATATCGACGCTGATTCCGCGCTCGGCGGCGATTTCCTGAGTCAGCTCCAGCGGGAAGCCGTAGGTGTCGTACAGCATAAACACGCGCTCGCCTGAAAGTTGCTTGCTCTGTTGCGTGTCGGGTTCGGCGAGCATCTCTTCCAGTCGCGCCAGCCCTGCCTGCACCGTGTGGCGGAACCGCTCCTCCTCGTAGCGCAGCGTCGTCTGAATATACTCCTGTCGCTGCACGATTTCGGGGTACTGGTCGCCTAAGGCTTCAATCACGGCGAGCACGAGGTCGGCGAAAAACGGTTTCTCGAAGCCCAGCACGCGTTGCCCGCGCAGAATCGCCCGTCGGATGATGCGCCGCAGCACATAGCCGCGCCCTTCGTTTTGGGGGATTACGCCGTCGGCAATCGTGAAGGTCGCCGTGCGAATGTGGTCAGCAATCAGGCGGATCGCGGTATCGGTCGGCTCGCCCTGCTTGTAGTGCACGCCCGAGAGGTCCTCGATTCGCTTCACGATGGGGGCGAACACATCGGTTTCGAACGGGCTGTCGAAGCCCATCAGCACGGCGGCGGTGCGCTCCAGCCCCATGCCCGTATCGATATTCTTTTTGGGCAGCGGTGTGAGTTTCGGCTTACCATCTTCCTCGCTGCGCTCGTACTGCATAAATACGAGGTTCCAGATCTCCAGCCAGCGCCCGCAGTCGCAGGCGGGACCGCAGTCGGGGTTCTCGCAACCCGTGTCGAGGTGCGTGTCGTAGAAAATCTCGGAGCAGGGACCGCAGGGGCCGTTGGGACCTTCGCTGATTGCGTTGGCGGGCCAGAAGTTGGTTTGCTCGCCCAGCCGCCAGATGCGGTTTTCGGGGATGCCCACTTCGCGATTCCACACCTCGAACGCCTCGTCGTCGTCCTGAAACACGGTGAACTGCAGGCGGTCGGTGTCTACTTTGAGCCGCTCGGTGAGGAACTCCCATGCGTACAGGATTGCCTCACGCTTGAAGTAGTCGCCGAAGCTGAAGTTGCCCAGCATTTCGAAGAAGGTGAGGTGCGACAGGTCGCCCACCGATTCGATGTCGGTGGTGCGCAGGCACTTTTGGACGGTTGTGACGCGCGGAGCAGGCGGCTGCGCGACGCCCAAGAAGTAGGGTTTGAACTGCACCATGCCTGCGCTGGTGAATAGCAGCGACGGATCCTTGGGCACGAGGCTGTCGGAGGGCAGCAGTAGGTGCCCTTTTTCCTGAAAGTAGCCCAAAAACGCCTGTCTCAGCGCACGCGCGTTCCACTGCATTGGTTCCCGCTCCAGATGTTGGGATGATGAACGGTACAAGTATACCCACTGCCCCGTTTGCTCCGTGTTCTCACCCTATTCTCGCAACGCCTCCCACACTGCTTTCTGTTTAGTAGCCAAAAAGAGCATTTCACGGTTGTGGGTGTGCGAGACCTGCCCGACCTTCTCGCCGCGCGGGTTGTAGACGCCAATCAGTGCGCCCACATAGCGCCGATAGGGACGCTCGAAACAGATCACATAGCCCCACTCCTGCAGGATTGCTTCAATCTCATCGCGCGTCAGGTAGCCCTCGTTGTTGAACGAGACGAGCAGGTGCGACGCCCGTATCTGGCTGACCAGATACGCCATCGCTTCCCGCGCCTGCGCCCGCGCGTTGAACAGGCTCTTGCGCTGCTTGACATCGATGCGCTTACGCGCCACGCCATAGGTTTCGGGACGGTCCCACAGTACCAGCGTCTCCCATACATGGTAGTTCGCCAGGTAGGAGTGCTGGTTGTAAGGGGGGTCTAAATAAAACAGGTCTGCTTGCAGCGCGCCCGCCAGTTCGAGCGCGTCCTGCTGATAGGCTTTGCCCCCGCCCGACAGCAGGGGCGGATACTCCAGTTTCAGGGGTTTATAGGCGCGCGGCGCCCACTGCTTCAGGTACGCCATTTGCAGTCCCGTTGTGGAATCGACGCGATCGGCAGCGAGCATCAGGCTGGTCAGCAGGATGGCGCGGAGCAGCGGGTCGTCGTAGTTCTCGATGCCTTCGCGGATTGCCTCGATGCGCGCGCCGTTTTCGGGGCGGAAGTAGCGCGCCTGCTCGCAATAGGTTTCCGTGAACCAGCCGCGCTGCGGGGGCAGCCGCATCAGCGCGTCCAAGACGGGTTGCATCTGCTCTGGAGGGTAGGCATCGCGGTCGGCTTCCACGAGCGCGCGCGCCAGAATGTAAGCGTAGGTGTTGTGGTCGTTCGCGTGCACGAAGTAGCCCTGCGCCTTGAAAGCGTGCGCCACACGCCCACTGCCCGAAAACAGGTCAACGACGGAAGACACAGGCGAGAGGGCGCGTACCCGATTCGCTACGCCCGTTATCCAGTGCGTCAGCGCACGCTTGGAGCCGAGATACTTAATCATTTGGAGTATAAAGGTGCAAGATTTTACCCGACCACATCATCCAGAAAGAGCGAAGCGGGTACGCAATCCCCATCGACCTCCTGTATGCGCTGGCGGTTCTCTATTTGCTCACGCGTCCTGCGATTAGGGACGCCATGCACGATTCGCGTCCAGCAAACAGTGTGTTATCGCACAGAAGCATTTCGGTTCGAGTGTGACGGCGGGGACGCCGTCGTACCAAGCGCACTGTCGATGGGCGCACGATTCCTCTTGGTAATAAGTGCCTCCCGCACTAAATCGTCCTTTTTACCTAAACGCAAGCAACGAAGCTACCCTGACCCTCCCCGCTTGCGGGGAGGCGTCACGGCTACCTGCGCGTGCGCTCTCTTCCCCCTTGCGGGGAGGGCTGGGATGGGGGTAAAAATGAACGACTTCACCTGTAAGGTCTCATCACACTTCCCCCACCTGCGCCGCGAGCGCATTCAGAATGCGTCGCCGATGGTCCAGATAGGCGTCCTTCTCGCGCGCATAGTAGACATGGTTCGTGAGCAGGATGACTGCCATCTCGATTTGCGGGTCAAAGAGCATCACGGTTCCCGTGAAGCCCGAATGCCCCACACAGCGCGGGGGGAACAGGTCGCCGCGCGGTAGCAGCGGGTTCGGGTGCGCGAACAGCCCCAGTGTGTGCATGCTGGGCGCGGCGTTGCCTGTTTGTGCCTGCGGAGTGAGAAGCAGCTGAATAGAATAGTACGAGAGGAGCGGTCGCCCGCCGCTCAGTACCATCCGTGTGTAGCGAATGAGATCTTCCAGCGTACTGAACAGCCCTGCGTGCCCCGCCACGCCGTTCATCGCGTAGGCGTTCTCGTCATGCACTTCCCCGCGAATCGTTTTGCCGGGGCGGTTTTCGGAGTGCCCTGTAGGAGCAATGCGTTCGCGCCATTCGGCGGGCGGGCAGTAGCCTGACGATTGCAGCCCCAGCGGCTCAGCGATTTTCTTTTTGAACAGTTCCGCCTGCGACTGCTCATACACGCGCTCCAGAATCGCGCCCATCAGGATATAGCCGAGGTCGCTGTAGGTGTAGCCCTGCGCGGGAGGGCGGGTGCGCGGGGTCGCCAGCGCCGCCTGAATCACGGCGTCGCGCGAGTCGGCGTTTTTGTAGAGGGCGCGCCAAGCAGGCAGCCCTGAGGTGTGGGTCAGCAGGTGTTTGACCAGCACGCCTGTATGGTGCTTCGCCTCTGGGAAAAAGCGGGTGAGAGGCGTCTCCAGCGTCAGCTTGCCTTCTTCCAGCGCAATCAAGGCAAGCGTCGACGTGCTAATCGGTTTGGTGAGCGAGGCGAGGTCGTAGATCGTGGCGGAGGTGGTCGCCACATCGCTTTCGGGGTCGGGCTTGCCGAACAACCCCTGATACTTCACGCGCCCGCCCAGCAACACGGCGCACGCCGTGCTGGGGAAGATTTTCTGCTCAATCGCTTCCTGAATCACGCTCTCTACGCTGGGCATCGTTCTGGCTCCTTTCATCCGAAAGGGTTGGGGTTCACCTCCCGCTCAACGGCGCGCAGGTAGGCGTCGCTTTTGCCCGCTTGAGTAATCGCGTCGTAAGAGAAGAGGCAGAATCCGCGCGCGCCGCTGCGTCGAATCGCCCGAATCTTGTTGACCGTGCTATCTGGGGAGACCTGCC
Source organism: uncultured Fimbriimonadales bacterium (assembly GCA_937992175.1). Lineage (GTDB taxonomy): Bacteria > Armatimonadota > Fimbriimonadia > Fimbriimonadales > GBS-DC > GBS-DC. Next base: position 65,573 of record CALKLF010000022.1, read on the forward strand.
ACGCGCCGACGCCGACAATCACAGGACGCCCCTGCGCCTTTTCGACTACCTGCACTGCCTGACGCTGCACGACCGCCGTGTCTTTGTCATACGCCATCGGCAGCACGGTATCCAGCCAGTCGCTGCGTAGCCAGTAGAGCCAGTCCTGCAGTTTGTTCTTCGCGGCGAGCTGCGGGTCGGGCCACACCGCCGCCGAGAGAATCAGGTTCGGGTTGACGCGACGCGATTGACGGCTGAACGCGCCCACGAACGCGCTCACCTGGTCGCGCCGCCAGTCGCTCCACTCGGCGGGGAACGCCTGTATCCACGCGAGCGGATTGCGCCCTGCCGCGCTTTTATCGAGCTGAGCACGGCGCGCCTCGGAGACGCGCTCCCACATCGCCTCGCGAAACCGCGCCCGACAGCCCGCGCAGTAGCAGTAGCCGTCGTAAGGATAGCGCACATAGTCCAGATGCAACCCATCAATTTGGGGATAGCGCTGGGCAACCTCCGCGAACACTTTGAGCAGGTGTGCCCGCACATTCGGGTTGCTGGGGCAGAGGTAAACGCCCTCTACCCTGCCCGCAGTGGTCATCTGATAGCGGTTCTGCGCGTCGCGGGCAATCCAGTTGGGACTGCGACTGACGACATGCTGCCCGCTGCGAGGTTTACGGGGCTGACTCCACACATAGAACACATTCAGCCATGCGTGAACCTGCAACCCTGCACCGTCGGCGCAGCGCAGCAGGTAGCCCAGCGGGTCGAAATCGGCGGGCTGGTCTGCCAACGCCTCCGCGCGGGGTTCATAGCTCGAGCGATAGTAAGCGTCGCCGCGCCCGCGAACCTGCACAAACAGCGCGTTGAACCCATAGCGTGCGGCGTACTCCACCACCCGCTCGATGGAGCGCGGCGAAACCATCGAAGTGCGCACCACCCACAGGGCGCGCACTTCCTCCGGCAGACGGTGTCGGGCTGTGCTATGCATCGTTTTTGTCATTCGGCATCGGTGAGGAGATTCCTGCGTAAGTTCCAGAATGTCGCCGTTGCTGCCGATAATCCGATTCGCATGAGTCCAGTCTGGAAGTGGGCGCGGGTGGGCGTTTGCCCGATGACCGCGACGGGACGAATTTCCAGCGGGGCGCTTCCTCTGAACGCGCGCCTGTTCGAGGCGTTCGCGTGCTACCGTCTGATGCACGCGGGATTTCTGCTGGACTGGCTCCTGCCCGCCGAGCTGCCTGCACGCCTGCCTCATCTGAGCGTGTTGATTACCATTGGGCACGGGGCGTTTGGGGATGCAACACGCCTCGCGCTGAACCAGTTTCTGGAGAGTGGGGGGATCTGGATTGCGATTGGCAGTCCCTGCGACGCGCCTGACTTACTGGGGGTGGAACCCTGCCTCCATTCAGGCGGCGCACTGATGCGATTAGGCGAGGGCTACGCCTGCGTCGAGCGCGAGAATCCCCTTTTCAAGCGCGATTGGGAACTCCTGCACGGTTTTGGAGGGGCAGCGGTCACGGCGCAGGAAGGAACGGACATCTGGGCGCGCTGGCTGGATCCCCACGCCCGCGATACGGGATTGCCTGCGTTGACCCATCGCGCGGTTGGCGCAGGGCATGCGGTGCTTTACACCGTGCATGGGGGCGAGACGCTGGCGCGGATCCAGATGGGACGCCCCGTGAGCGAGCCGCGCCTGTTGCCCCCCGACGCGCCTCCCGACGAGGAGCCTGCTCTGCGCAGTGAAGACGCCTCGCGACTGGACTGGCATCTCGACCGTGCGCCGTGTGGCGAGGGGCAACTCTGCTTCGCCAAGCCACTCGCCGACCTCTGGGTGGAGAGCCTGATTCATGCGATTCTCTGGGCAGGTCAACAACGCGGCGAGGTAGTCCCGATGTTCTGGTACTACCCTGCCTTCGCGCCCGCCGTCGGCGTGCTGAGCATCACTTCGGAGCCTGAACACGCGGATCACGAGATGCCCCTGAACCACCTGCTGACCCTCACAGGCGTTCGCGCGGTCTGGTGCCTCAGCGAGGCGATTCACAACCCGAATTTTTATCGCGATCTGACAAAACGCGACCATGAGATTGGGCTTCGCTTTCAGCCTGACCCCGACCACTTCTGTCGCGCCAGCACGCTGCAGGGGCAGGTGGACAGTCTCCGTCGGTTCACAGGGGTACGCGCGATTACGGCAGTGCAGGTCGCGAATCTGGCATGGCGCGGGTGTCAGGAGTTTTACCACTACGCGGAGAACGCGCAGATTCTGAGCGACCTCAGTCGGGGCGGCTATCACCCGCAGGCGAGCGGCTTCCCGTTCGGCAGTGCGCACCCGTTTCGCGCCTGCAATCCGCAGCGCCCCGCTGAGCCTTACGCGGTGTTTACGCTTCCCTTGGTTGCCTATCGCGCCGTCGAGTGGGTGGGCGCGCCGCAAGCGAACGCGCTGCTGGAGCAGACGGTGAAGGCGTATGGCGTGTATCACATCACTGTCAGCCCAGCCGTACTGTCCTCCCAAACGCAGGCGGACGCGCTGATGCGCCTGCTCGGACGCGCGCGCCACCTTGGCGCGGAGTGGCGCACAGCGCACGAACTCGCCCGCTGGCTCGACGCCCGCCTCCACATCCGCTACAAGCTTAGCAGCCTGCCCGGGCAGATGGAACTGGGGCTGCTTTCACTGACCACGCTGCACCGATTCGGGCTGCTGCTGTTCACACCGCTCACCGGCTGGGCGAACATCAGTGGGCAACCTGTGGAGTTAACGCCTGCCGAATATTACGGCTACCCCTGCCTCGCGCTGGAAACCGACCTCATCGAAAAGACCGTGCGCGAGATACGGCTTTTCGAAAAAGCGTCTGAAGCAGCGTAGTGAACAGGAACAGTAAATTCCTCAAGCAGTTCCCAGCCATTTCTTAGAGGAATTACTCCTTCCCATGCGTACTTAAAAGACACCATGCGCGTTTACAGTGGGGTTTCGATCTGGCTCGCTGCGGCGGCGATGGGCTTTGGTCAGGTCGCCAGCGAGCGTGTGGGCGTTACGGTCGCAGGGAACAACCTTACTGTGCGCCCCGCGCCGTGCAGCGCCAGCAGTCTGGGGTCGGCACAGGCAGGCGTGGACGGCGCTGTGCTGGGCGCGAGTGAGACCTGCAACAGCCTTATCTGGTTGCCTGTCCGCTGGGCAAATGAGTTGCAGGGCTGGTCGGCGACGGGCGCGGGTGGAGCCGACTACCTTGTTCCGCTGGCGGGACAGGGTGTGTTCCCGAATGTGTCGGCGCCGCTGGCGTATCCCGTGCGCGTCGGACCGAACGCCTCCGCGCTGAATGTGCGCACAGGACCAGGCACAGAATACGCTATCATCACCTCCCGAGCGGCAGGCGCGACAGGCTGGGCGTTTGAAGTAGCCAACAACACAGCGACCAACATCGTGTGGTGGAAAATCCGCTGGGACGACGGTGTGGTTGGTTGGTCGGCGGAGGCGGTGCGCGGGGCGGGCGTCTACCTGTCCCGAACAGGCGCGCCGCGCTTGAAGTTTCGCATCACCCTGCATATCCACGGCGCGACAGGCGTTGCTGTGAGCGTCAGCCCTGCCGACATGAACACGGGCGCGGCGGAAGTGAATGCGCCCGCAACACTCGTTTATCTTGCCGGACAAACGGTGACCCTCACCGCGCCCGATGTCGCGCCCAACGGCGCGACCTTCAGTCGCTGGCTGGTCAACGGTGAGTCGTTCTTGCGCCGTACCATCACGCTGCGGCAGGCGCAACACTACCGAATCACGCTGATTTACAGCCCCACGATCCCCGCCACCGAGGACGAGTTCCTGTGCAATCTGGTCGCGCCATGGCGACAGGGGCAAATCTGGCTCCCCTCGACCTATGACTCCCACGCGGGCGGCAACCCGCAGTTTGCCGTGGACTTCAACCGCCTCTCCAGTGCGCGCAGCACTTGCCCCTACTTTAACGGCTTTGTGCAGGATTGCAACGAGCCGATGCTGGCGTCGCACTGGGGGCGCGTTTACACCCGCGCTCAGAGCGGCTGTGCGGGCTACGGTAATTTCGCGGTTGTCGTGAGTAATGTGCGCCTGCTCGGCTCCAGTAATATCTACCTTGCCACGATTTACGCGCACCTGAACTATTTTCTGGCTCCGAACGGCGCGGTGGTGGACGCCGGCGCGCCGATCGGACGGCTCGGCAGCACGGGCAACTCGTCGGGGCCGCATCTGCACTATGAGGTGCGCTATGTGACGGTTTCCGGGGGCGCCATCACGCTGGGGACACGCATTCAAGTGTTGAACAACCCGCGTGTTCGGCTCAGTGGGCAACCGTTGCAGGTCGATTTCAACTGCCCCGTTTCGGGACTGGGGTACGGCGGTCCAGCGATTGTAGGCACCGCGCCGCTGGGCGGTCTGCCGGCGAACATCGAGCCGCCCTGTGCGCCCTTTAACTGCCCCGGCGGCTTGACCGGCGGGGAGTATTTTCCCGATTTCGAGCCGAGCCGTTGCGAGGGCGAGCTGCCTGAAACCCTCACGCTCTACCTTGCCGATGTGAACGGCGATGGCTGCGTCGACGACGCCGACCTGTTGCAGGTGTTGCAGCGTTTCGGCGAGGCGTGCGAATCGGGCGAGGATATCAACGGGGACGGTGTGGTGGATGATGCCGACTTGATGCAGGTGCTCCTCGATTTTGGGCAGGGCTGCACCGCGTCGGCGCCGTAGCATGCGGCGTCGCCTGACGAAAACAGGAATCTGGGCGCGGCGCGCGAATTGTATATATGTGAACACACTTTTCGCAGCCACATGGTGGTTTGGTCGCACAGCGGTTGAGGCAGCGTGGCGACGCTGGCAGGAGTCGCGGGAGAGCGACTCGGCGTTGCGCCTGCTGGACGCGGTCGTCGAGGGCGCCGCGGCGGTCGAGCGCGACCCACAGGTGATGTCAGTGGGCTACGGCGGTCTGCCGAACCGTGACGGCGAAGTGGAGTTAGACGCCGCCGTCATGGAAGGCTCACGGCTCCGCGCCGGCGCAGTGGCAAGCGTGCGTGGCGTTCTGCCTGCGATTTACCTTGCGCGGGATGTGCTGCAGCGCACCCCACACCTAATGCTCGCCGGCGAGGGCGCGATCCGATTCGCGCTCCAGCAAGGCTACGAACCGCAGCAGTTGCTTACAGCGGAATCGTTGCGTCGCTGGCAGGAGTGGCGTCAGCAACGCACCGCCCCGAAAGAGGTGTCCACCGAACGCAGCGAGGAGCCCCACGATGTGCGGGTAAGCAACGAGTGGCACGCGCGCACGCCCGCCGAATCGCACGACACCGTGGGCGTATTGGGGTGGAATGAGGGACACCTGGTGGTCGCCTGCACCACCAGTGGGCTTGCGTGGAAAATTCCGGGCAGAGTCGGCGACTCGCCGATTGTGGGTGCGGGATTGTACGCCGATAACGAGGCGGGCGCGGCGGTCTGCACAGGTGTCGGCGAGGAAATCTGGCGGTTCGCGTTAGCAACGCGCGTGGTGGAAGCGATGCGCGCAGGCTACTCTGCGCAGCAGGCATGTCAGCGCAGCGTGGAGTTCATGCTCCGTCGCCTACCTGATGTAGCGGCGCACCAGTGCGCCGTGATGGCTGTGCGCGCAGACGGCGAGTTCGGACTCGCGGCGACCCAACCCGAAAGGTTCGATGCGTTCCTGTGTCGCGATGGCAGGATAGAAAGCGTTTCGGCGCACAATCCATAAACCGCTCCCCACACTGGTAATTTGCGGTCCCCGCGCGTTGTGCGCGAGGACCGCGGATGGAGAGTATTACGCCTCGCACACGCGGCAACTCAGCAGTAGCTCGCGGTTGAACTCCTGAGCTGCGTTCACACTGTATTGATAATAGAGCGACTTCACGCCTAGCTCGGCGGCGCGCAGCACCAGCAGGTTAATGTCGCGCACGGGCGTTTCGGGGTGAATCATCAGGTTCAGCGACTGTCCTTGATCGATAAACTGCTGTCGCTGCGCCGCCTGCTGCACGAGCGTCATCTGCGAGATCTCGCTGAAGGTCTTGAACACATCGCGCTCCTCGTCGCTCAGAAAGTCCAGGTGCTGCACCGAGCCGTCGTGCGCGGCGATGCTCTGCCACACTTCGTCGGCGTCTTTGCCCCGCTCGCGCAACACCTGTTGCAGATAGGGGTTCTTGAAGGTGGTCTTCACCTTCGCGAGGTCTTTCACATGGTAATTGCTCATGAACGGCTCGATGGAAGGCGAGACCTGCCCTAGAATAAACGAAGACGACTTGGTGGGCGCGATTGCCAGCAGCGTGGTGTTGCGCCTGCCGTAGCCCTGCAGGTACTCCGGCTCGCCGAACCGACGCGCTAAGTCCATCGAGGCGTTGTAGGCACGGTCGCGAATCGTGCGGAACACTTCGGTATTGAGCCGATAGGCGTCCATGCTCTCGATGGGGATGCGCTTGGACTGCAACAGCGAGTGCCAGCCGAGCACGCCCAGCCCCAACGCCCGATGGCGCGAGGCAAAGTTGTACGCCCGCTCCATGAATGGAATACCCTTCACACGGCGGATGAAGTCCTCCATCACGGCGTCTAAGAAGAAGACCATCGTCTCCACCGCGTCGGTGTCCTTCCACTCGTCGTAGTGCAACAGGTTCATCGAGGAGAGGCAGCAGACGAAGCTTTCGTCATTATTTGATGGCAACACTATCTCGGAACAGAGATTTGATGCATAAATCGTTTTACCGAGATCTTTATACACATCCACCGTGCCGTTGTTGGCGTTGTCTTTGAAGAAGATGTAGGGGATGCCGACTTCGGAGCGGGCTTGCAGCACTTTCGCCCAGAGGCGTCGTTTGTCGGCGTCGCCGTTTTTCATCGATTCCAGCCAGTCGTTGCCCACGCACACGCCCCAGTAGAGCAGCTGGATGTCGCAACCCTCGCGCTGAATCCAGAGCCACTCCTCGATGTCGGGATGCTCGATATCGATGTAGGCGGCGCACTGCCCGCGGCGCGTGCTGCCCTGACTGAAGACTTCAATCATGCGGTCGAAGAGTTTCGCGAAGGAGAAGCTGCCGTTGCTGGTTCCGTTATCGCGGATGGGTGCGCCCCGCGGGCGGAGCCTGCCGAAATACGCCGAAGTGCCCCCGCCCAGCTTGGTCATCATGCCCACTTCAGAGGCGGTGAACAGGATGGAGGCAGAGTCGTCCTCGATGTAGCTGCCGTAGCAGGAGATGGGCAGCCCCCGCTGCAGCCCAAAGTTCGTCCACACGGGCGTCGCGAGCGAGTACCAGCCCCGCGCCATGTAGTTGTAAAACCTGTCTGCGAAGCCCTCGATGCCCAGCAGGCTTTCCGCATAGTCGGCAATCTGGCGGATGCGCTGCTCCGCCGAGACGCCTGGCAACAGATAGTCGCGCGAAAGAAATCGACGGCTCTCCTCGTTGAGCCAGTAGAATAACGGTCTATCCATAGACGCTTGCATGATGACGCCTCCATAATTGTCGCTTGGGCGTCCCGCCCAAGCAGGACTATGTCGCCTGGACAGTCCTGTCCAGGCCTCGTCGCTCGGGCGTCCCGCCCAAGCAGGAAATATTTCGGCTCATGCCAAGGACCTCTCGCCTTCAGCTCGGAATAACAGGATCGTTTTTGCTCAAATTACGCGGTCATTCCGAGCGGAGCGAGGAATTGCGCCCGATCAAAACGGGCGGGTCGCAAGTCAATAATTTGCCGTCAGCGGGACACTGACGCTCCGCAACCACTAAGTCGTATTACTGGGGGAGCGACGGCAGGAATGCCGTCGCGCCAAGTAGCCGTATTGCCGAGGGGCGACGGCAGGAATGCCGTCGCGCCAAGTAGCCGTATTGCCGAGGGGCGACGGCAGGAATGCCGTCGCACCAAAGGGCGGCACGGACAGGAATGTCCGTGCCCCTTAGAACAGCTCCGCTTCGCTGAAACTCTTCATCTTCTTCGAGTAGGTGATGCTCCGCTTGTTGAAAAAGTCGTTCTCTTTGGTGGCGAGCAGCTCCTCGTCGAACCAGCGGGTGGCGGCAAGAGCCTGTTCATCGACCGTGAACAGGGGCTGAATCCCCACGCTGCGCAGCGAGTTGTTGAAGCGGTTCTTGAGGAATTCGTCCACCTGCACGCGGGGCAGGTAGTCCAGCTCGCCGCGCTCGAAAATCCAGTCCAGAATGCGCTGCTCAGCGGTGTAGGCACGTTCCACTGCACGCAGAATCGTGTCCTCCGTCTCGGCGTCGAACCACTCTGGGTACTCGTGCTGCAGGATACGCACCAGCTCCACGCCGAACATGCCATGAATCTGCTCCTCTTTGCTGGTGGCTTCCACGATGTTCGACACGCCCTTGAACGCCGCACGATGTTTGTTGAACGCCATGATAATCAGGAACTGTGAGAAGAGCGAAATATGCTCCACGAACGCCGAGAAGAGCAGCACGGTGAGGGCGAACTGGCGGTTGTCGCTGCTGCGGATGCCTTCCTGCGCCTGCTGCAGGTACTGGATGCGATCCATAATCGCGGGGATGCTGTGAATCTTCTCGAACTCGCCGCTCAGCCCCAGCATATCGAGCAGGTGCGAATAGGCGTTAGCGTGGCGCACCTCGCTCTCGGCGAAGGTCATGCCCACCTCAGCGATTTCAGGCTTGGGCATGCGGTCATAAATCCGTGCCCAGAAGGTCTTCACGGAGACCTCAATCTGGGAGATTGCCAGCATGGTGTTCTTGAGCGCGTTACGCTCGTGCGGCTCGGTGCGCGCGTACCAGTCCTGTACATCACCGGAGAGGGAAAACTCGGTATGCAGCCAGTAGGAATGGCGGATGGCGTCCCGAAACTTCAGCAGGTCGGGATACTCATACGGCTTCAAATGCACCCGTTTCTCGAACAGCGCCATCGGACATAGCCCTCCATCTATTGTAGTTTTTCTCGCCGAAACGCGAAATTTCTCGCCTGCAGCCACAACCTGTAGCGGTACACTCCGTTGTGGATGCGCCTGCAGTATACCCTATCCCTTGACGCCTTTGTCAAGGGGTTAGGAGGGGTGAATTGTTAAATTTGCCCCTAAATCTGGGATGTCGGGGTGGCTAAAGGTCACCCTACCCCATAGTGGGCTGTAGGGCACGGCTCTGGGAAGTCATTAGGGTATGATTCACGCGATGAGCGGGCAATCTTTCCTTGCGCATGGACAGAGCGTCAAAGAGCGCATTCCCTTTCTCAACGAAATTGTGCAGAGCGATAGCCGTACCTTGCTGCGTCAGATTCCTGATGAGAGCGTCGACGCAGTCATCAATAGATTGTCCAGACTATGCTCACCGAAACCCTGAACCGCCTCCGCACAGGCTTAGCCGGCACTCCCTATGAGGGCAAGGTGTACCTTGTGGGGGGGTATGTGCGCGATAAGCTGCTTGGACGCCCCCTGCCCAACGATATCGACCTTGTGCTGGAGGGCGACGCGCTGCAACTCGCGCAGTTCCTGTACGAACGGGGGATTGCTGAGCATCACCCCGTGACCTACCCGCGCTTCGGCACGGCGATGGTGCATATCGGCGACACACTGGTAGAGCTGGTGATCGCCCGCGCCGAGTCATATCACGACGCAAGCCGTAAACCGCAGCAAGTGCGCCCCGCCACGCTCTACGAAGACGCCCTGCGCCGCGACTTTACCGTCAATACCCTGCTGGAGAACCTGCATACCGGCGAAATCGTCGACCCGCTCGGCACGGGGCTGAGCGACCTGCAGGCGAAACGCTTGCGCACGCCGCGCGCCCCGCACGAGACCTTTTATGAAGATCCGCTGCGCATGCTGCGCGCGGTGCGATTCGCCGTGCAGCTCGGCTTCACGATTGACCCTGCCGTCTATCAGGCGATTCTGGAGCAGGCGGAACGGCTCGCGATTGTGAGCATCGAGCGGATTCAGACCGAGTTCACGCGCCTGATGGAGTCGCCCCAGGCGGCTGCGGGGCTGCAAATGCTGCTGGACACGCGCCTGCTGCATCAGTTCGGGCAGCCGCTCTTGCCGATGGTCGGCTGCACGCAGAACGAGTATCACCTCTACGATGTGTGGGGGCACAGCCTGAAGACAGTGGAGTATGTGAACCCTGAGGGGCTGGAGCTGCCCGCGTGGGAGTTGCGTTTGGCTGCGCTGCTGCACGATGTCGGCAAACCCGCCACGCGCACGGTGGACGAAAACGGCGCGATTCACTTTTATGAACATGACCGCGTCGGCGCGCGAATCGCCGCTGAGTGGCTCCGCTTCCTGCGCTACCCGAACGCCGTCATCGAGCGCGTCGCGAAACTGGTGCGCCTGCATATGCGCCCCGGCTTCTACACGCCCGAATGGAAAGACTCCGCCGTGCGCCGCCTGATTCGAGACGCAGGCGAGCTGCTGGAGCCGCTGCTGCGTCTCGTGGAAGCGGACATCAAGGCGCAACGCCATGATGTACCGCATGCCGACCTTCCCGCCCTGCGAGCGCGGATTCAAAAAGTCCAGGAATCGCAATCCCCCCAACGCTGGCAAAGCCCGCTCACAGGCACGCAAATCATGGAGCGGTTCGGTCTCAAGCCCAGTCCGCTGGTGGGGCAGATTAAGACCTATCTGGAGGAGCAGGTTATCGAGGGCAACCTCGCGCCCGACGATGTAGAAGGGGCGTGGCGGCTGGCGGAGGCGTTTTTGAGAAGTGGGCAGTAAGTTCGTCGGGAAACGAACGGCTCCCCATCCCAATACGCAGGAATTTGTTTGCATAAGGCATACTGTTTCTACTGAGCTTGGTAGGAGGAGGTGAATGTATGCAGCACTCGGGTCAGCGAAATGTTATCGTAACGCGCCACTATTTTAAAGCGCGTGAGCGTCTTGCTGAGTACCAGAAGCAGATCGATGAGAAGTTCGAACTGTTCCGACGCGACCCATTACATCAGTCCCTGCGCTTTCACGAATACGATCGGGCGCGGTATAAAAACTGGTGGAGTTATCGTGTCAACAACGATATTCGTACCGTTGTGTCCGACCAACAGGACTGCTGGGTTGTGTGTTATGTTGATCACCACGATGATGCTGAGGAATGGATCAAGCGACATCGGTTTACTTTAGATATGTTGAACGGCTCCTATTCCTTTGCACCGCCAGCGGCGGAAGTGGTAGAAGCCGTCGTCGAGCCCCCAGAATCCGCCACTGTTTACCGATGCCCGCTCAGTGGATACACTCCCGACCAGATTATGCGTCTGGGCGTGCCGAATCGGGACTGGGCAGAGGTATTTACTCAGGCGACGGAGGAGCGTTTCGAACAGCTACTTGCTCAGGCGCTCAGCGAGGGCTGGTTTCCTGAAGAGGTCATAGAGCGGCTATTCGATTTAGCCAGCAGCGCAAAGTCCTACCGAGAACTGCTTCCACCTCAGGTGTCTATTCTCCTGCCTTCAGAACTGTTCCGTCGCCGCCCCCGCGATTTCTGGACACCTGAAAGTGAACAGGAAATCCGCAGGGCGATTACCAGCGGCTGGCAGGAATGGGTTATCTTTTTACATCCCGCGCAGCGGGCGGCGGTGGAGCGCGATGTGCAAGGCGCAATTCGTATCGGGGGCGGCGCAGGAACAGGAAAAACTGTGGTGGCGGCGCATCGAACAGCGTGGCTGGCGGCGCGTTACCCCGATCAGCCCATCTTACTCACCACCTTTACGCGCGTGCTGGCGGAAAACCTCAAACAGCGTGTAGAGCAAATTATTGGGTCTCTCAAGGGCACGCCGGTTGAGGTCGTCCATCTCCACTCGCTCGCCTACCGCCTCTTCACACGGAGTCTGGGACGAACCGAAGCGCCTCTGGAGTCTACGCCTGAGCATGACGAATTGAATGAACTCCTTGCGGAAGCAATTCGTCGTTCAGGGGCGTCATTTGACCTCAAGTTTGTTCGCCCTGAGTGGGAAACGATTATCGATGCATGGAACATCCGCGACTTAAAAAGCTATCTCGATACAGAGCGCATAGGGCGCAAGATGCCGCTCCAGCGTAGCCAGCGCGAAAACCTCTGGCCCGTTTTCGAGCAGATGTGGCGACTGCTTGAGGAGCGAAGGAAGGTCACCTACAGCACAATCTGCTATAGCGTGGCTGAGTACCTTGAACGACATCCCGAAGCTCGCTATCGCTGCGTGGTGGTCGACGAGGCGCAGGATTTCGGACCTGCCGAGCTAACGCTGATTCGCGCGCTGGCGCCTGATGACAAAGAGAACGCTCTGTTTCTGTGCGCCGATTCCCGTCAGCGCATTTACCGCCCCGCGATACCCTGGACGCGATTCAACATCGATACACGGGGACGCAGCTACATCCTGCGAGTCAACTACCGCACGACCCGGCAAATTCAGGATTTCGCCGAGAGCGTTCTACCCTCTACTGTAGAAGATGTGCAAGGCGAAGAGTCGCGTGCGCTTGCTGACCGTCCCATCGCACTGATGCATGGCGTCGCCCCTGAGGTACGCGGCTATGAAAATATCCCTGCGGAGATGCGCGGTTTGAAGGAATGGATTTACCGCTGTTTGCAAGAGAACATCCAGCCAGGGGAGATTGCGATTTTTGCTCGTGGGAAATTCCTTGCGGAGGTTGAACAACTCCTCAAAGAAGTGTTTCAAGAGCGTGGCGTGCGATACCGCAAGCTGGGACGCGACGCGCAACCCGTGCCCCACGAGCTAAATTACGGCACGGCGCACGGCGCCAAGGGACTTGAATTTCGCGCCGTCGCCGTCGTTGGCGTCACAACCTCTAACTTCCCCAACCACGCCGTTATCAAGGATGTCAGCGACGCGGCTGAACTTCAGGCGAAAGAGAATCAGGAGCGGCAACTGTTGTACACGGTGTGTACCCGCGCCCGCGAAAAACTGTATGTGAGCTGGTCGCCCACCACGCGACGCAGCGCGTTTGTGAAAGTGAGAAGCGCCTGAAAACAAACCCTGAATTGGTTTACATTTGTCTACCCTTGCGTCCTTCGATTACGGCATGCGCCGTTCGCTATCGAAGGACTGGGTGGCGCAGGAGATTGCGCAGACTTTCCAGTTGCCGCTGCTGAGCGTGCCTGTGCAGCTGGCGACGGAGGCGATTTGTCGCTTAGCGCGTCGGCAACGCGATAAACACGCGCGCCCGCGCGCCCTGCCGCCGCACCTCTGGCAAGCCGCGCGCGAAGAAGCGTGCCACTTCTGCTTACAGACCCTCGCTCAACTCATCCAGCTGGAGCGCGGTCCCGACGCCCTGCCGCCCGAGACGGCGGCAATGTACGACGCCTTTTTGCAAGCCGTGCGCCAGTATTTAGAGACCCCTTCCCCCCAGATGCCGTCCCCTACACCCGACCTCTCGCCTTCGGAGCAGCTCAAACAGGAGCAGATGCTGTGGCGTCAGGCGCGGGAGGCGTTAGACCTCTGCGAAAAATGGCGCAAGGCGATGCAGCGGGATTAAACTAACCCATGTTGCTCCCTATGATGAGATTCCTCGCCTTCGGCTCGGAATGACAAGTTCCTTTTCAGCCATCACGAAAACTTCAAGTAGCACTCCTGTACACGCTCCAAGAACAAGCTACAGATCGAGAACTATTTCTCCGAAAACAATTAGCGGAGGTTCTGTCGTATGCAGTACCAAAAGGCTTGGTTGTGGTTGACGGTCTGGCTGTGGGCGGTAGGCTGGCCCGTAATTGCATCCGCCCAGCTGATTGAGGAGAGAGTTATCGCGCGTGGAGACGTTCGCAACCTGAGCGTCTCGTTCATCCATAATAACCGCGTCTATGTGTCGACCAGCAGCGAGAAGATGCTGGCGATTTACGAACATAGCGCAACCCCGACCCCGTGGCGCGGCAGTCTGAACTATCCGGGTAATACGCCGCGTCCCAGTAGCGCGATTTTCGTAGACGGCAATTACGCTTACATCCACTACGAGTCTGGCAGTCAGGGCAAATTGGCGATTGTGAATGTTTCCAACCCCGATTCGCCCACGCTGGTGGGCGAGCTAACCTTCCCATCATCCGATCCCACTTACATCTCGATGGCAAAGTCAGGCAACTACTTGTATCTGTTCCCTTATCAGGGCAACTTCGCGGTGGTCGATGTGTCTAACCCTGCCAGCCCGACAGTGGTGCGGCGCGTCACGGCGACAGCGTCGGCAGGCGTGGCGGTGGGCAATCGCCTGTACACCGCTGAAGGTCCGAATGGGGTGCGCGTTTACGACATCGGTCAGCCCGACACCCCCACGCTGGTGACGACGATTAGCGGCGTAAGCAACATCGGGCGCGTGGCGGCGGCGAACGGACGCCTGTACGCCCTGCGTTCCTACAACCCCCCGCTGCAGTTACATATTTTTGATCTCAGCAACCCCGATAACCCCACCTTGGTTCACAGCTACAACACGGAGCGCGTGATGGGGCTGGCGGCGCTGGGCGACTTCGTGTTCCTTTCAGGCTATGAGCGCGGCACAGAAGTGCTGAATGTTGCGAACCCCAGCGCGCCTACCTCTGTGCGCGTGCTGCCGAATCACAGCGTCCAGAACGCGGATCCTGTTTCAGGTCGCGTGTTGATTCAGGGGCAATCGATTCTGGTGCTCCATAACCCTGCAACGAACCAAACCGTGCGTCAGGAGCTGCCGTACCCCATCCGCGCCGAGCAGCGGGGCAATATCGTCTATACAGTTGATGAACAGAGCGTTCTCGCATTTGATGTGTCGAACCCCTCTGTGCCCAGCCTGCGCGGCGTGGCGTATCTGCAAACGCAACGCGAGTCGAACACGGATCTCGCCCTGATAGGCGCGAACCATCTCGCTGTGTCGTCGGCGGGCGTGCTGTATATTTTTGAGCATACAGGCAACAGCCTCAATGAAGTGGCGCGTGACGATTCAGGCGCGGCACAATCGGCTGGTTTCGGCGATCGCATCCGCGTGAGCGGAACCAGCATGGCGATGTATACGGGTTGGGCGCGCGTGCGACTGTTTGATGTGGACAACCCGGCATCGCCAGTCGCGGGTGGATTCATCACCGCTTCCTCTGGCAAGTTCGACCTGGAAGGCAACTACCTCTATGATGTGCAAAGCAACCCGCGCAGCCTTCGCATTTACGATATTACCAACCTGAATGCCCCGACTCTGGTGGGCAGCGTTAATCTGCCGCAGGCGAACTTCATTTCGGATATGGCAGTAGGCGGCGGCTATGTGCTGACCACCGACTATCAAGGCAATCTTGCGCTGGTGGATGCCCGTAATCCGAGCAATCCGCAGGTGGTCGCCCAGACCAGCGTGGCAAATGTATCCAATCCGCGTGTGGCGTATGACGGCGCAGCCTATGTGTTCTATGTCTACGATGGGTTGAACCAGAAGGTCTACATGTTTCGCGCGTCGGATTTTCCTAACCTTGTGCCCACGCTCTTGCCGTTGAACCGCGTTATGCATACGCTCTCGTTTTACGGCGCGCGTGTGATAGGCGCAGGGCGCGCGGAAGGGCTGATTCAGTACCGCAACACCCTGTTGGGCGGTCCTGTAATAGTTGTGAGCAATATTTCGCCGAATCGGGGCGCGAACGCGGGCGCACTGTTGGTCACAGTGATTGGCGCGGGCTTCGAGGAAGGCGCGACCGTACGCCTGGAGCGCGGCGCGGAGCAAATTAACGCCGCCAGCGTGCACCTCGTGAGCGCGACGCGACTCGACGCCACCTTCCAGTTCAACGGGCAACCTGTGAACACCCAGTGGGATGTGGTGGTGCGCAACCCCAACGGTCAAGAGGGACGGCTGGTCAACGGTTTCAGCATTGTGGAAGCCATTCCGCAGATTACCAGCATCTCGCCCTCCAGCACGCTACCCCGCTCCAGCGTGACCATCACCATCAACGGCGCGCTCATCACACCTGGCGCACAGGCAATCCTGCTGCCGCCTGACAACATCTCGGTCGTCCCCATCCCAGCAACGAATGTGGAGTACCTTTCGCAGAGCCGCATTCGCGCGACTTTCAACCTGACGCCCTACCAATCGCTCGATTTGCTTTACTCCCCAACCGCCCGCATCAAAGTGCGCAATCCCAACAACCGTGAGAGTAACTTGGCGGACTTGACGCTAACCACGCCGAACCTGTCGATTAATCCGCCCCGTTCGGTAGAGCGTCCGTCTGACGCAACGAGCCTAACGCTGGAGGTGGAGATTCAAAACCTGGTAGCAGATGAGCCGATGCGAGTGTATCTGGAGTCCTATGTGCAAGGCAACCTGCGTCGCGTGGACGCCTCTCAGGTACAGTCGTTGGGCAACAATCGCTGGCGCGTGGTGTTTCCTGCCGAGTCGCTGCTGCCTGATAACTTCGCACAGACATGGGAGTTCGTTGTGCATCAGTTGGGTAAAAGAACTGCGACCCCTATCACCTTCTACCGCCCCTACGCCGCGCGCGGACTTGCCAGTAGCATCGACAACTTGCAAAACACGGTAGTCCTCGATGTAGAGGTGACCAGCGACTCTCCTCAACTCACGGTTGTGCTGCGTCAGGGTGAGCGTGTGATTGAGCCGACGCAGGTGGAGCGCATGCCCGATGGTTGGAAAGTCGGCGTAACGAGGTTGAACCCACGCTTCCCGATTCGGTTGGAAGACAGAGGCGAATGGAATTTGGAAGTGCGCTACCCAGGCGAGCGCGTAGCGACCATTCCGAATGCGCTACGAGTCACGCGGGGACAACCTTCCATCTATCGCGTATCGCCGAACTCGTTCCTCATCTGGCAGGCAGACCACACTGTCGTAATCGAGGGCGATCGGTTTGTGCCCCAAATGCGTGTGCGCGCGGTAGTGGCGAATGCAGAAGGTGTTGTCGACACCCAGACGATTGAAGCGACCCAGATAAGCGTCAGCGAGGATCGGCGGCGCCTCACAGCGCGCTTTGAATTCCGTGGGCGATTGCGCAACGGCGCATACCTCCGCTATGAGGTCTACTCGCCCTACACTGAAACAGCCGCGTATACCGATTGGCGTCGTTTTGGGGCAGGTCAGGTGCGTGTCAATAACCTTTGGGCGCCGAGTTTCTTCCGTGCAGGCGTTGGCGACTCGTTCACAGTGCAAGTATCGGTTGGGGCGCTGCCCGATGCGCCTGTGGTAGTGTTGCCCGTCCCCTTCTCCGAACAAGACATCGCCGCTGGTATTTGGGATATGGAGTATCGGATACGCGAATACTCTCATTATCCATCATATTTTGAGCGCGTGATTGACGAAGGACGCCGTCCACTTACGCGCGAGAACGCGCTGCTTATCGCTCGCCTCTCGCCGATGCGCCCCCACACTACGCGCTATGTGGAGTTTCGTGTGCGGGTGATTGCTCGCGGACGCGCAGCTCAAGAAATGCCCCAGCTGCGTTCGAGGGTGCCGCTTGCAGTCTATTTAGCGGCTGCAGGGCTGCTCGTGGGCGGCGCGTACTTGCTGGATGCTACTTGCCAGCTTGCCAGCTGGTACAACCTTCAGCTGGCAGCCACCATCGCGGATGCTGCGGGCATCTCCAACGCGCAGGCTCAGCGGTGGGCAGATTGGCTCCTCAACAACCCCCGAAATGTGCAACGCCTGTTAGACCTTTACTCCATCGACAACAAATCTGTATTTGAACATATGATGAGTGCGCTGACAAGTGAAGCCATCAACGAGGGCGGCAGAATCTTGCGTGAAGCAATCGCGCTTGCCAGCGCCCAGGTCATCGTTCGCAAGTTCAATGTTCCATACGGCAGCGATGAGTTCTATCAGTACCGCGACCAACTTGCCGATGCATTCACTAACGCCTATAACGCTTACCAACAGATTCAGCAATCAGGAGAGGCGGAGGGAGCAATCCAAGCCTACCAGAACGCCGTTTCTCAAATGAACGGGCTGCTGCTCCAGTATGCAATCGCTGAAGATATGTTTGAGCCGCCTCAGGGCGTAGACATGGATCGTTTCACCCCCGACACTTTGGGGATTATACTCAATGTGGGGCTTTCCACCTTCCTCAGCTCTGCAGCCGACTGCTTGAGACGCAACGAGCGAATCAACGATCTGTATGCTCGCTTAGAGCTGGAACCGAGACCCGTACGCACCTCGTGGGACCCCAACGAGAAGCGCGGACCTGCTGGCGTAGGCGGTTACCTCGACGGCGCTGCGAGCATCGTGTACGAGCTGCTGTTCGAGAACCTGCCCGCCGCTACGGCTGGTGCTCAGGAAGTGCTGGTAGAAGACGCCTTGCCCACTGCCCTCGATGAGAGCACAATCGAGTTTATGATGGTCGAGGTGGGCACGAAGCGCGTCGCGCTGCCCGAGAACACAACCCAACTTGACACTACAATAGACCTGCGTCCTGAGCGACCTGTGGTGGTGCGCGTGCGCAGTGAATACGATCCTGCCACACGTAAGCTTGCCGTACGCTTCAGCGGAATTGACCTCAACACGAACGACTATTATGCCGACGGCTTCCTGCCGCCCAACCAGAACCCGCCGCAGGGCGAGGGCAAGGTCGTGTTCCGCATCCGCCCACGCGCGGATGTACCGTCAGGGACAGTTATTGAGAACCAAGCAGTAATTACCTTTGACCCGCACCTGCAAGCCAACCCGCCGATTTCCACGAACACACACCGTATCACTCTTGATAAGCAGGCGCCTACCGTAATCGTGCAAGCGCCTGCCAGCAGTATCCTCCAGACCAAAGCGCAGTTGGATTGGCAAGCCACCGACGACGCTTCGGGCGTGGCGGAAGTGGAGATCTGGGCGCAGGAAGGCGAGAACGCCCGACGCATCGGACAGACCCGCGCCGCGGGCGAACGCAGCGAAACAGGCACAGTCACGGTGCGCGCCCGCCGATTCGGCGACGAGACGCGCATCCTCACCCGTGCGGTTGACCGCGTGGGCAACATCGCCCCGCTAAGCGACCAGCCTGTCGCCGTCGTCCGCTTGGGGCAAGCCCCCCAGTTCAGTGCAGGGCTGCACCTGCTGGGCATTCCGCTGCGCCCTGAAGCGACCGACCTACAGCCCATCTTCGGCTTCCAGAACAACCGGTGGGCTACCTACGACCCCAGCACAGGGCAGTATGTGCAATATCCGAACGCCCCCGCCGCTATTGGGCGGGGCTTCTGGACGCTGCTGCCGAACACTGTGCAACCCAATCTGGTCGGCGACCTGCCTGACCCCGAACAGCGCTTTGCCATCGAGCTGCAGCCGGGTTGGAACCTGATTGCCAATCCGTGGACGGAGCCGCTGGTATGGCATCGCGAGGCGGTACAGGTGCGCGTGCAGGGCGTCGCCCGCCCCTTGAGCGCCGCCACTGAGTTCGTGGAACCCTACCTGTGGGGCTGGGAGCCGAACGAATCGAACCCACAGCAAGGGCGATACCAGCTGGTTTATGACGCGCAGCTCCTGCCTGGCATTCAGAACACACTGCAGCCATGGCGCGGCTACTGGATTTTTGCGAAGCAAGCCTGCGTATTGGAGTTGCCAACGCCCGATGAGGCGGCGCTGTTCGCGGGGCTAACGCGCAGCTATCGTCCTGAGCGCAACGGCGGCTGGAGCTTCCGCATCGGGGCGCAGCTGGGCAATTCCTACGACGAGGTGCTCCTGGGCGTGTCGGGCAACGAGCAGGGGCTGCAGGTGGCGATGCCCCCCGCGCCGCCGACCCGCAGCGCGTTGACAGGCGTGCAACTGCGCTTGGTACGCGACGGCGCGCCGATGGAAGCGGAGTTGCTGCCCCGTTCGCGCCGTGCGCCTACCTGGACGCTGGAGCTGACCGCGCCGCCCACCGACGAGGAGCACACTCGCACCTTGCTGATTACCGCGCCCGACCTGGCGCACCTGCCGCACGGCGTGAACCCCGTGCTGCGCAACCTGCAAACAGGCGAGCGACGCTTCCTGCGCAACAGCGCGGGTTGGCAGATCCCTGTGCCGCGCGAAGGGCTGACCCGCAGCTACGAAATCAGCCTCGTGCCCACCAGCCGCCTGCTGCGCATCATGGGGTTGCAAGTGCAAAGCAGCCGCAGCACAGGGCAACACACCCTTCAGTTCACCCTGTCCGATGAAGCCCGCGTGAACATTACTGTGATGGCAGGCGGGCAAGTCGTGCGCACGCTGGAGCAGGGACGCAGTCGCAGCCGCGGCGTGCAGCAAGCCGTGTGGGATGGACGCGACGCCCAAGGACGCGCCCTGCCCCCAGGCAGCTACCAAATCGTCGTCCAAGCCGAGAGTGAAGACGGACAAATCGCCCGCGCCAGCATTCCGCTGGTGCTGACCCGCTAACCAAGGAGGCACGCAATGCGGAAACTGTACACGATACTGGGCTTGAGCGTAATGCTGGCAGGTTGTGGCGGGGGCGGAGGCGGCGCGCCCCTGCCCCCCGACAATACCCCGCCTACGATTAGCAACCTGTCCATCGAGGCGGTAAGCAACGGCGTCCAAATCAGCGCAACCGTACAAGACGCCGAAACAGGTGTGGCGAGCGTGGTCGCCGTCGCGGTCGTGGGCAGCGCGTCGCAAACGGTAGTGATGAACCTTGCAAGCGCAAACCGCTATCAGGCGACGCTGCCGCCTAATACGGCGCGTGTCAGCATGCGCGCCACGGATCGCGCTGGCAACACACGCGAAACAGGCGAAATTGTTGCCCCGCCTCCACTGCCGCCGTTCTAAACCCTGCGTTCGGTGCGACGGC
>CALKLF010000023.1 GCA_937992175.1 uncultured Fimbriimonadales bacterium
GCGCTGATTGCGGGCGCGAAGTATCGCGGCGAGTTCGAAGAAAGGCTCAAAGCCGTGCTGAAGGAGGTCACCAGCGCGGAGGGGCAGATCATTCTGTTCATCGACGAGATTCATACCCTCGTGGGCGCGGGCGCAGCCGAAGGCGCGATGGACGCTGCGAATATGCTCAAACCCCTGCTCGCGCGGGGCGAGCTGCGTACCATCGGCGCGACCACCCTCGATGAGTACCGCAAACACATCGAGAAAGACCCCGCGCTGGAGCGACGCTTCCAGCCCGTGTATGTCGGCGAACCCAGCGTGGAGGACACCATCGCCATCTTGCGCGGGCTGAAGGAGCGCTACGAAGTGCATCACGGCGTGCGCATCAGCGACAGCGCGATTGTGGCTGCCGCCAAACTCTCTTACCGCTACATCACCGACCGATTCCTGCCCGACAAGGCGATTGACCTCATCGACGAGGCGGCGGCGAAACTGCGCATGGAGATCGACTCCATGCCTACCGAAATCGACGAGATTGACCGCCGCATTCGTCAACTAGAGATTGAGCGCGAGGCGTTGCGACGCGAGGAGGAGAACCCGCAAGCCAAAGAGCAAATCGCCCGACTGGAGCGCGAACTGGCTGCACTGAACGAAGAGAAAAGCCGACTCGTCGCCCACTGGCAGCGCGAGAAGGAGCTGATTACCCAGATTCGCGACACGAAAGAGCGCATCGAGCAGACCAGGTTCGAGGAGCAGCAGGCGGAGCGCGCGGGCGACTTCGCACGCGCCGCCGAACTGCGCTACGGCGTGCTGCTCGAACTCCAGAAGCAACTCCAGTCGCTACAGGAGCAACTCGACGAAGTGCAGAAAGAGATGCAGCTGCTCAAAGAGGAGGTGGACGCCGACGACATCGCCGAGGTCGTGGCGAAGTGGACGGGCATCCCCGTGCAACGCCTCAAAGAGACCGAGAGCGAGAAGCTGCTGCACATCGAGGAGCGGCTGCACCAGCGCGTGGTCGGTCAGGACGAGGCGATTGTCGCTGTGGCGAACGCCATCCGCCGCTCGCGCGCAGGGCTGTCCGACCCCAACCGCCCGATTGGCTCGTTCATCTTCCTTGGACCGACGGGCGTGGGCAAGACCGAGCTGGCGAAAGCCCTCGCCGAGTTCCTGTTCGACGACGAGCGCAACCTCGTGCGCATCGACATGAGCGAGTATATGGAGCGCCACTCGGTAGCCCGACTCATTGGCGCGCCGCCCGGCTATGTGGGCTACGAGGAGGGCGGGCAACTCACCGAAGCCATTCGCCGACGCCCCTACAGCGTCATCCTGTTCGATGAAATCGAAAAGGCACACCCGGAGGTATTCAATGTGCTATTGCAACTGCTGGACGATGGACGCCTCACCGACGGACAGGGGCGCACGGTCGACTTCCGCAATACGCTCGTGATTATGACTAGCAACATCGGTTCCATCCTCTATCAGGAGATGACCGAGTTCAACAAAGAGGAGATTCGCGAGCAAATCCTGCAGGCGGTGCGGGCGCACTTCCGACCAGAGTTCCTGAACCGCATCGACGAGATTATTATGTTTAACCCGCTGGACATCCTGCAAATCAAGCGGATTGTCGACCTGCAGCTGCGCTACATCCAGAAGCGTCTGGACGAGCGCAAGATTACGCTGGAGCTGACCGAGGAGGCGAAGCAGGAGCTGGCGGTTCGGGGCTACGACCCGCAACTGGGAGCGCGTCCGTTGCGGCGCACCATCGAGCGCGAAGTGCTGAACCCGCTGGCGCAAAAACTGCTCGCCCGCGAGTTCATGGACGGCGACACGATTCGCGTGGACTATCGCGACGGGCAGTTCGTGTTTGAGCGTGTGGCAGCGGCAGTCGCTTGAGGTATAATACCCTTCTGAACAGGAGGCAAGCACGATGTACGCGATTATTCAAACTGGAGGTAAACAGTATCGCGTCGCGCCCGATACCGTGCTGAGCGTCGAGAAAATCGACGCGGAACCTGGCGCCGAAATAGCGATCGGTGAGGTGCTTATGGTGCGCACGGACGCGGGCGTGAGGGTGGGCGCGCCGTATGTGGAGGGCGTAACAGTAATCGCCGAAGTGGTGAAGCAAACCAAAGCGCCCAAGATTATCGGCTTTAAGTATAAACCCAAGAAGAATCAGCGCAGGCGCTGGGGACATCGCCAACCGATTACGGTGCTGCGGGTGAAATCGATCAATGCCCCCAACCCCCAAGCCGTCAATCAGCCTGCACCGTCGAAGGGCGAGGAGACTGCCGAGTTCCCTGCGGAGTGAGGCAATGCCTGACCCGATTCGGCGCGTACTCCATGCCCTGCTTGAAGACCTTCAGGCAGGGCTGTCGATTCGTCTGGACGCCGCCGAACGCTATCGCGCTGAAGTCGACGGCTACATCATCCAGTTTGAAGGCGAGGATGACCTGCTCCACTGCAGCGTGACGCGCGTGGACGGCGGGCTGGTGGAACTGGAGGCGGCACATCGCGTCGTCGAGCCGTTCTTCGGCGCGATGCCTAAAGGCATCGTATGGTTCAAGCCCGCCGACCATTCTGTGCATTACTATGTGGGACATGATCACTTTCTGGAGACGCACCGCCCCATGAAAGACGCTGCTTCAGCCGATTAACCGAGTAAGCACACGCGACGCTTCAGACGCTATGCAAGCCATTTCCATCCAACCTGCCCGACCTGCTGACCTGCCCTGCCTGCTGACGCTGATTCGGCAGCTGGCAGAGTACGAGCGTCGGCTCGGGCAGGTTGTGGCGACCGAAGCCGACCTGAAACGCGCCTTGTTTGGCGAGCATCCCGTTGCAGAAGCGGCGCTGGCATGGCAGGGCGAGCAGATAGTCGGCTACGCGCTGTTCTATCCAGTGTTCTCCACTTTTCGTGGACGCGCTGCGCTCTACCTGGAAGATGTGTACATCGTGGAAGAAGCACGCGGACAGGGCGTCGGACGCGCGTTCATGCGCTACCTGGCGCACATCGCGACCCAGCGTGGGTACGACCGCATCGAGTGGAGCGTGCTGGAATGGAACACGCCTGCGATTGAGTTCTACCAGAAGCTCGGCGCCATTCCGAAAGAGTCGGGCTGGGTCGGCTATATGTTGACAGGCGACCCACTTGCGGCTTTGGCAGCAGAGGATGCAGAACCTCAGCGTAGCCCTTGACTCCCCGCTGCGCATGGTATAATAGCGCACGGAGGCGAACTGATGAAACGGTATATCCTGCCTTTGGCGTTGCTGGGCGTTGCGGCGTTCCTGTTCGCGACGATTCCGTCGAGCGCGCAACTGCGCGTCGGACAGAAGATGCCCGAAATGCGATTCGTCGACCTCAAGGGCAACGAGGTCAAACTTGGGGGCAAACAGGACAAAGTATATCTGATTGACTTCTGGGCGACCTGGTGCGGTCCCTGCCGCGCCGCGATTCCCTACCTGCAGGAACTGCACGACAAGTATAAGGATCGCGGGCTGGTGGTGGTGGGCGTCGCGCTCGATTCGGGCACGCCCGACGAGGTACGCGCGTTTGTGGAGCAGCATAAGGTGACCTATCCCGTGGTCGTGCCGCCGAACGAGCAAGAGGTGCAGCGTCGCGCCCGCGTGAAAGCCTTCCCCACGATGTATATCGTGGACAAGAAAGGCGTCATTCGCTACGCCGAGGAGGGCTTTGCCCCCGAAATGATGGAGGACATTCTCCGAGTCATCGGTCAGACAATGATCGAATAGCAGCAAGGGGGAACGAGCCATTCAGAAGGAACTGAGAATCAACAATCGTATCCGCGCCAAAGAAGTGCGGGTCATCGATGTAGACGGCAAGCAGTTGGGCGTGATGCATATCCGCCGCGCCCTCAAAATCGCCCAGGATAAAGGACTGGACTTAGTTGAAGTCGCGCCGACGGCGAACCCGCCCGTGTGTCGCATTCTGGACTACGGGCGCTACCGCTATGAGCAAGAGAAACTGGCGAAAGAAGCCAAGAAGAAGCAGAAGGGTGGGGATGTAAAAACCATTCGCCTCCGCCCCGCCATCGGCGCACACGACATCGAAACTAAGATCCGCAACGCCATCGAGTTTCTCGAAGACGGCGATAAGGTAAAATTCGTGGTCATCTTTCGCAGTCGCGAGTTCGGGCGACCGCAGATCGCCGAACAGCTGCTGCGTAGAATCGCGACGGCGCTGGAGGAACACGGCGCGATTGAGAAGCCACCCAGCATGGACGGCAGGCAGATGGTGATGGTCATCGCCCCCGCCAAAAAGCCCGCCGCGAAACCGAAACCTGCGCCGACCAGCGAAGGAGGTTCAACGCATGTCCAAGAGCAAAATGAAGACGAGCAAAACCGCAGCCAAGCGGTTCAAGCGCACAGCGACGGGCAAGCTGATGCACAAGAAAGCCGGGAACAGTCACCTGTTCCTGAGTAAGTCGCCCGCGCGCAAACGCCGACTCGACCTTGAGGATGAACTCTTCAAGGGCGAGTATAAACGCATCAACCGCCTTTTAGCAGGCAAGTAAGGAGGAGAAGACGATGGCGCGAGTGAAAGGTGGAACGGTGACCCGCCGCCGTCACAAAAAGCTACTCAAGCAGGCGGAAGGCTACTACGGCGCGAAGAGCCGCCTGTTCCGTAAGGCGAACGAACAGGTGATGAAGTCGTTGCAGTACGCTTACCGCGACCGACGGCAGCGCAAACGCGATTTCCGACGCCTGTGGATTACGCGCATCAACGCCGCATGTCGGCTGAACGGGATTCGCTACAACGAGTTCATCCACGCGCTGAGCGAGCGAGGAATTGAGATTAACCGCAAGCAGCTTTCGGAGATGGCAATCCACGATCCTGAAGCCTTCAAGATGCTCGTGGATTCAGTGCGCCCTACCTCGTAGCACGCGCGTCCCGCGCGTGTGCGATTTGCTTGGGCGAGACGCCCAAGCCACAAGGCATATGCAACCAATCCACACGCTCATAGCCGAAGCGGAACAGGCGATTGCGCAGGTAAGCTCCACCTCCGAACTGCAGGAGGTGGAGACTCGCTATCTCGGCAAGAAGGGCGCAATCAGCCAGCTGCTGCGACAGGTCGGCGCGCTCCCTCCTGAAGAGCGTCCCGCCTTCGGACAGCTGGTGAACGCCGCGCGCGAGCAGCTCGAACAGCGGTTTGCCGAGCGGCGCGTCGAACTGGAGCAAGCCGAAATCACGCGGCGCATCGAAGCCGAGCGACTGGACATCACCCTGCCCGGAACTCCGCTGCGCCCCGCCCGCCTGCACCCGCTCACGCTCACCATGCGCCGTGTGAAAGCCGCGCTGACAGGGCTGGGCTTCGAATTCGTCGACGGCTACGACCTCGAAGAGTTCCGCTACAACTTCGGCGCGCTCAACTACCCCGAAGACCACCCCGCGATGGATGAGCAGAACTCGTTCCATATTTCGTCGGGCTACCTGATGCGCACCCAGACCACCAGCATTCAGGGGCGAATCTTTGAGCAACTGCAGCGCGGCGAACGCCAGCTCCCCTTGCGTATCGCAATTATCGGACGCTGCTACCGCTACGAAAATGTGGACGCCACCCACTCACATACCTTCCATCAGGTGGACGCCTTCATGGTGGACGAGGGCGTGAGCATGGCGCACCTGAAAGGCGTGCTGACGCAGTTCGCGCAGCTGATGTTCGGTGCGGATGTGCGCGTGCGGTTCCGGCCCGACTTCTTCCCGTTCGTGGAGCCGGGCGTCGACTTCGCCATCTCGTGGAAAGGCGGCTGGCTCGAACTCGGTGGCGCAGGGCTGATTCACCCCAGCATTCTGGAACGCTACGGCGTCGACACGGAACGCTACAGCGGCTTCGCTTTCGGGCTGGGCATCGAACGCATCCCGATGCTCCAGTACGGCGTCGACGACCTGCGCCTGTTTCTGGAGAACGACCTGCGCTTTCTGGAGCAGTTCCCCATCTTGTAGCACGCATAAGCCTGCCCAGACGCTCAGTGTGACGCTGAGGCTACTCGGGATGCACCTCGAGCATCTGCTGTGCTGCCTGAAATATGCTGGCGTCTACTTTCACCTTCAGCGCACGCTCCAGACTCTTTCGTTTTAGCGCAAGGCGAAAGCAGTCGGGGTTCGGACACAGATACGCGCCGCGACCGGGCAGGTTCTGCTGCGGGTCGAACTGCACTTGAAGCGTGTGGGGAGCGCGCGCGAAACGAATCAACTCGGATTTGGGGGCGGCGCGCCGACATGCAGCGCACCGCCGGATTGGACTACGCGGACTTCTCTTTCTCGGCTTTGGCAATCTCCTCCTCCGAGCGCACCTCGAGTTTCCAGCCCGTGAGCTGCTCCGCGAGGCGCACATTCACGCCACCGCGCCCGACTGCCTGCCGCAGCTGATTGTTCGGCACGACGACCAGCGCGCTCTTGTTGGCTTTATCCAGAATCACGCGGTTCACACGCGCGGGGTTCAGCGCGTCGCGAATGAACTGCACCGGGTCGCTGCTCCACTCGATGATATCGATATGCTCGCCGAACAGCTCGTTCGTGATGGCTTGCACGCGCATGCCGCGCTGCCCCAGACACGCGCCGACGGCGTCGATAAGCGGGTTTTTCGAGTGGACGGCGATTTTGGTGCGCTCGCCCGGCTCGCGGGCAATCGCCTTGATTTCGACATCGCCGCTGGCGACTTCGGGGGCTTCCTGCGCCAGCAGCCGCGCCACCAGCAGCGGCTCCGTGCGCGAGGCGATGACTTTCATATCGCGCAGGCGCGGCTCGCGCCCCCGCTCCGCCTGAGGCATCTTCACTTCCAGCACCAGCACCTTCAGCGGCTGTCCGATTTCGTAGGTATCGCGCGGGCTTTGATGCTTCTCAGGCAACACCACCTCAATCCGACCGTAAGAGAGCAACACTTTGGGCCCGATAAATCGCTCGATGCGCGCGGTAATCACATCGCCAACGCTGGCGTTCAGCTCGCGCAGGGCATGTTCGCGTTCCAGCTCGCGCAATCGCTGCGTCAGCACCTGAAAGGCGTTCTGCACGGCAATCCGTCCGAACTCCTCGATGGAAGTTTCCATCTGCACCGTGTCGCCCACTTCCAATGCGGGGTTCAGCTTCTGCGCCTCCTCCAGCGCAATCTGCGTGCTCTCGTCCGTCACAACGCCCACAACTTCCTTCTCGATGAAAATGCGAAAACAGTTCGGTCTATCGGGCGTGAACTTTGCCTGCACCCGCGCGTTCTGCGGCAGGTGCATCTGCTTCCGATAGGCGTTCGCAAACGCGCTTTCCAGGGTCGCCAACAGGTCGGCGTAGGGAATCCCACGCTCGCGCTCCAGTTGCTTCAAAACTTCCACAATTTCGTTGCATAGCATCGCGCATACCCCCTTTAGGGGCGTTTCGGCTATAAAGAAAAGAGTGGGCAGAACCCCACTCTTTTCTCATCCGTCGCCGCCCATCCACAGTATACCCGATAGAAACACCCCCACAGGGTATAATCCTCCTACTCAACCAAGAGGAGGCAAGTAGATGTTGCAACCATTTACTTCAGAGAGTGTGACGGAAGGTCACCCTGATAAGCTGGCAGACCAGATTAGCGATGCGATTTTAGACGAGTGTTTACGGCAGGATGCCCAGTCGCGCGTGGCGGTGGAGACGCTGCTGACGCGCGGGCTGGCGGTCGTCGCGGGCGAGATTACCACCCACGCCTATGTGGAGATTCCCGATGTTGTCCGCAGCACCATCAACGCCGTCGGCTACACCAAAACCGAATATGGGTTTGAAGGCGACACCTGTGGCGTGATGGTCGCCATTCAGGAGCAGTCGCCTAATATTGGGCAGGGCGTGGACACGGGCGGCGCAGGCGATCAGGGCATGATGTTCGGCTTCGCCTGCAACGAGACGACGGAGCTGATGCCCCTGCCGATTACCATCGCCCATGCGCTCACCCGCCAGCTGAGCGAAGTGCGCAAGGCGAACCCCGATTTAGGATTCCGCCCCGACGGCAAGTCCCAGGTGACCGTGTTGTACGAAAACGGCGTGCCGAAAGCCATCGACACCGTCGTCATCTCAGCGCAACACGACCCGGAGCTGACCCAGGCGCAGGTGCGCGAGCGCGTTCTGGAACATGTCGTCAAACCCGTGCTGGAGCGCTTCGCAGAGCGTGTCGACATCAACGCGAAACATTACTATGTGAACCCGACGGGCGTGTTCGTCATTGGTGGTCCGCAGGCAGATACGGGAGTCACAGGGCGCAAAGTCATCGTGGACACCTATGGCGGGTTCTGCCGCCACGGCGGGGGCGCATTCTCAGGCAAAGACCCCACAAAAGTCGACCGCTCCGCTGCCTATATGGCGCGCTATCTGGCGAAAAACATCGTCGCAGCAGGGCTGGCGGACAAGGTGGAGATTCGGGTCTCCTACGCCATCGGCGTGGCGCAGCCCGTGTCGCTGCTGCTGGAGACCTTCGGTACGCACCGAGTCGACCCCGCGAAGATTGTGAAGCGCATTCAGGAGTCATTTGACCTCAGTCCGCGGGGGATTATCCAGTTCCTGGACCTGCAGAAGCCGCAGTATACGCCCACCGCCCAAAACGGTCACTTCGGGCATCCGAGCTTCCGCTGGGAACAGCGCGACTCGGTCCCCGTGTTCGCGGATCTGGCGTAAGCGCACGGTACGACGGCGTTCCCGCCGTCGTACCGGCAACATCACCTATCCCCGTGACCAGTCGCTAATGGGTTCCCTGAGGTATTCGCTCTCGAATTCCGCAATTGCCCGCCTCAGTGCGGGCACCGCGGGGGCGATGCGGCGACACTGCTCCAGTAAGTTCTGTGCTTCCAGCGTTCGTCCTTGAGCTAGTCGCAACTGCGCGGCGGTATTGAACTCGTGTCGTACCGTCTTGCCCACCTGCTCAAAATAGGTGAACAGACGCGCATGCAACGCCTCTTCGCGTCCGCCCAGCTTGCGCTGCCGCGCACCGCCTCCAGCATGCTGTAGAGGGGCATGTCGTCCCTCCAGCGGCGCTGCACAGCGAGTAACGGGTCAGCTCCCCCAGTGCAGGGGCGCACGGCTCGTCCAGAACCGCGTCCGCAATCTGCCTAACTCGTTTAGCTTCGATGGCTATTACGGCGTGACGCGCCTCACGCCCAAGGCAGGCGCGACGGTCTTCTACTCCGATAGCCTCTATGACGCAGGCGTGGCGGGCTGGGAGTCGAGCAACGGTTCGCGTACAGTGAGTATCTCCGCCGTGGCGCAGGCTGGCTACTCGCTCAACAGCGCAGAGTTCCGCCAATTGCTGGGGAACGCAGTCTACTGGGCAGCGGCGTCCACTGGTTGTACATTAGAGGGCGATGGCGTGGTCGATGACGCCGACCTGCTGATTGTGCTATTCAACTTCGGGAGCTCCTGTCCATAAAGCGCGTCGAGTAGGGTTTCAAGCATCGTAAATCGTCGGTAGGGACGCCGATACTACGCAAATGTATTCGTAGTGTAGGCGTCCACACCGACGATTTGCCACACCAGCTTTGCCAATTGGTACGAGCGCTGTGGTCTCAGCCGAGTTGCCTCCTGAAAGTCGCAGATCAGGTGAAACTTTCGAGTGAAATTCCGTATAATATCATGTGGAAGCCCCGCGCACGGGACTTCGGCAGCAACCCCAAGAGGGTCTGAGCCGTCTAAGGATTGCAACCGAATTATTCAGGACGCGCTATTTCGTATTTATCGGCAACAACTATCACAAAAAACGGACAGGAGGCGATAGAGATGGCAACATTCACTCCGATGGAGGTTGAGGTGATTCTGAGCCGCCTTGCGGGCGAGAAGGCGGACAAGTTCCAGCGCGAGGTGCTGTATCCGCAGATGGCGCGCGCGATGAAACTGCCATTGCCTAATAGCGAGGCGGTGCGCGAGGCGTTGGCGGATCCATATTACGCCTTTCGCGTGATGCTGGGCTACTACGCCTTCGCAAAGCGCGGCAACGATCGCGCTGAGTATTCGGGATTCGCGCTGCAGGCGTTAGACAAAGTGCTGCGGGGCGATAAGAACAACTTCAGCGCATTTCTGGCATCGG
The DNA here is from genome assembly GCA_937992175.1 of uncultured Fimbriimonadales bacterium. Lineage (GTDB taxonomy): Bacteria > Armatimonadota > Fimbriimonadia > Fimbriimonadales > GBS-DC > GBS-DC. Next base: position 10,032 of record CALKLF010000023.1, read on the forward strand.
GCAACGCGCCTGAACAGCTCTGGAACGCCTTCGTAGAGGTCTGCCAGGAGAACCAGCGCAAAATCAACGAGCAGCTAAATCGCGGGCTGATCGAAGGGCTGGCGGGCTACGCCGCGGAACTCTACGCCGAGGACGAAATCGGCAACATCTGGATGGACATCCAGCAGGCGATTGTGCAGTCAGGGCGCGTGGAGCCGATTTACGAGAAAATCACGGGCATCAAGGGCATCGGTCCCAAGGTCGGCGCGCTCGTGCTGCGTGATATGGTCGCGCTCTACGATCTGGAGAGCCAGATCGATCCTGGCGACTACCATTATCTCCAGCCCGTTGACACATGGATTCGGCGCATCGGTCCCCTGTTGACGGAGGAGATTAACGACAAGACCGCCGACTGGGTGATCGCAGGCAAGCTGTCCAAGCTCTGCCGTCGGAATCGGGTCAGCGGCGTGCGTTTCAATCAGGGCGTGCAGTATCTGGCGATTGTGGAGGTGCGGGAGCTGGATCGGCTGAAGGGCTACCTGCGCACGCTGGTCGAGACCGTGCCGCGCACGCCGTCGCGCCCGCCTGCAGGCGTCGGCGGACGCCCGACTCCGCGCCCGCTTAGCTGGCGGCGGTAGACTATGTGTCAGCGTCCCCGCCGCGCATACATCGCCCCATGCACGCGACGCGCGGCGGCGACCATCTCTGGATACGGCGCGTCGGTAATCGTCACGAAGCCGATGTTGTAGTTCTCGCCGTCGAACCATCGCCCCGTGAGCGGCTGATCCATATACTGGAACCAGTGGCAGCCTACAAACAGCGGATGATCCAGTACGCTGTTCACATACGCCTCGTACATGCGGGCGCGTTCGCGCTGATTGGCGGCGGCGACCAGCCCCGTGTGGAACATGCCCCGATCCAGCGCCCCGAAATGGAACTCGCCGATAATCACGGGCTTGTCCAGCGGAAGCAGAAAGCTATACGCTCCGTGATTGAGTTTGGGCGCGTAGATGTTGAAACTGATGACATCGCACAGTTCCGCGCAGGCAATCACGGCGTCCAGCGAGTACCACGCGAATCGGCAGCCCAGATAGAGGTGATTCGGCGCGAGTTCGCGCAGGAGGTCGCGAATCGTCTGGAAGTATTTGCGGGCGAAAGCACGCACGAACTCGCTGAAGTCGCGCTGGCGTTCGCGCGTGGGCGTTGGGAGCAGTTGCACAGGGGGCTTAAGGGCGTCCCAGCTCGCATAATTGCCCCCCCACGCCTCGTTCAGCCGCTCGATGCTGCCGTACTTGCCGCGCAGCTGTTCCAGAAAGGCGCGTTTGGCGGGCGAGTCGTCGGCATTCAGACTGAGCGCGCCGTAGGCTAAGCCGTACCGTCCGCCCTCCTCGCCCTGACCTGCCCAGCTGAGTTCGTTGTCCACGAAGAAGCCGAGACACCACGGGTCATCTTTGACGCGCTGCGCGACGGGTTCAATCCCCGCGCGGGCGTTGACGGCGAATTGCGGGTCGTAGGGGTCGTGCATTTTGCCCCAGTAGTCGCTGCCGCTGGGCACGCGCTTGTGGTCGCCCCACACGCTCGCCGTCGCCACATAGGGCACGCGCCCATTCCGATGCCACTCCCACAGTGACCAGTTCGCAATCGTGTTGAAGCCCCAAGAACGCAGTCGGCGCAGGGTCTGCTCCCGCCAGAGTTCCTGATAGTTCTCGCCATATTTGCGCTCCAGATTCGCGGCGTAGAAGTTGTAGGTTTTGCCTTCCTTGACGGGACCCATCAGCGCGCCCGATGCCTGCCCGTAGTGCTTAGCAAGTGGCTCGCCCTCGCGCGGCAGCCAGGTGAACATCTTCTCGCGCCCCGTGATGAAGGTCGCATCGCCGTAATGCACGCAGTCCATCCCCGTCGAGAAGAACAGCCTGCCGTTGGGCGCGACGAGCCACCATTTGTCGCCCACCTTCTCGGTGCGGAAGTAGCCCGTCGCCTTGAGTTGCGGTTCTGATTTCCACGCGCCAAATTCGTCGAAGTTGGCGGGGGCGGGCAAGCGTTCCAGTTCGCGCGTTTCTAAGGTGAGCGTGCGCCGCAGGTGGCTCAGGCTGCGGATCTTGCCCTGCCAGTCGGCGCGTGCGAACTGCCCGAACTCGTCCACGATGCGCTCCAGCGTCTCGTCGGCTTCAATCAGGCGAATGTTATCTACAATCAGCGTGCGGGGCTGCTCGTCGCGCCACAGGAAAATCTGAAACGCCACGATATGCTCCAAGCGAATCTTGCCCTCGTTCACAACGCCGATGCGGGTCAGGTTCTTGCCCAGCGGAGGCAGTCCGCGCATGCCGTAGTCCATCGGGTTGCGCCCTAGCGGGAATACGAACGAGGCGCGTGTACGCGGGCTAATCGTGTGCGCGCCCTGTCGGCAGAAGTTCGTGCCGTCGGCGCGTGGGTCGTCGTCCACGCGCACGCCGAACCGAACCGCTTCGCGCGTGGGGTTATACAAATCGAACGCCAGCCCTGCGTAGCCGCGCCAGTCCCACGGCGCAGGAGCGCGAAACATCAGGTTGGGCCAATCCACATTCGGCAGATACTCCACCTGCAGGGCTCGTTTGCCGTGCGTTGCGCCCTGTGCCACGATTCTCAGGCGCGTATTATTGGTGGTCGCCGCCTGCAGGTCGCGCTCGTCTTCAAAGGAGTAGAGCAGTTTCATCGGTTGGCTCCTTGTGAATGCATGTCGGGGTTTTAGTATCTCCAAAGTTTCGCGCTTTTGACTTCGCTCCCTGCTTTTGCTTTCACAGCACGACAGGGGAAAGGTGCCAAGTGGGGCGCAGTGTGGCAGGCATCTGCTTTGCGGTTGCCCTTATAAGTTCTGCAAAACGGGACGCGTCCGAGATGCGGGCGGTCTCCCAGCACGGCGAGTTCTTTCTTGCGGAAGCGGGTGAGGAGGCGTTAGATGGTGCCCGAGTGGAGAGGCACATACTGGGCGATTGGGTGGCGTGTTTCGCCGCGGGCGGCGCGTCGGAGGACCTAGGCACGCAGACGGGGTCGGGCTTTGGGGTGGGGTTATTCCGTGCGTGGCAGGTAGGTCTCTTGTTCGTTGGTGAGCGTGATTGGCAAGCGTTTTCGTCCCATAGAGGAGTTATACCAACTGGGGTTTCAGATAGCGCAAATCTCAGACGGCTGATGGGTTTTGAATAAATAGTTGACCATCACCCCTACGGTGCGAGAACTTCAAGCGAATAAATGCGCGCCCAAACAATCGAGAAACCCCGCCTTCACAGGGTTCTAAAACCCGCGCAGGCGGGTTTTTCGAGAATGCGGGCGCGCATTTATTCGCTTGGGCAAACGAACGATGTGAGACAATCACCATGCATACGCCTCGGGCGCAGGCCCGCCTGGACCCGGGAAAATCTCGTCCAGTCGTTTGAGTGCAGTGTCGTCGAGCTGGATTTCCAGCGCGCGCATGCTGCGCTCCAGCTGTTCGAGCGTGCGTGGGCCGATAATCGGCGCGGTCACGGCAGGCTGATGGAGCAGCCACGCGAGCGCGACATTTGCTGGCTCTTCTCCAAGTTCCTCGCAGAACGCCTCGTACTGCTCAATGCGATCACGATACTTTGCCAGCGCCTGCTGCACGCTCTCGGAGGCGCGGCGTCCCTCGCGCACGCCCTTCAAAATCCCGCCCAGCAGCCCGCTCGCCAGCGGACTCCACGGGATAATCCCCACGCCGTAGTGTAAACAGGCGGGAATCACCTCCAGCTCGATCATGCGCGCGTTAAGGTTATACAGGCTCTGCTCGGAGACCAGCCCCATGAAATCGCGTTGCTTGGCGATCTCTTGCGCCTGCGCGATGTGCCAGCCCGCGAAGTTGCTGCTGCCCGCATACAGAATCTTCCCTTCGCGATAGAGCTGCTCCATCGCCTGCCAGATCTCCTCCCACGGGCACTCGCGATCCACATGGTGCATCTGATACAGGTCGATGTAGTCGGTTCTCAGGCGGCGCAGGCTATCCTCGCAGGCGCGCTTGATGTGCAACGCCGATAGACGCGACTCATTGGGCCAATCGCCCATGACGCCGTAGACTTTGGTAGCGATGACCACCTTCTCGCGCCGACCACCGCCCTGCGACCACCAGCGCCCGATAATCTGCTCCGTGACGCCTTCGCCTTTGACCCAGCCGTACACATTCGCCGTGTCGAAGAAGTTTATCCCCAGCTCCAGCGCGCGATCCATGATTTTGTAGGAATCTTCTTCGCTGGTGTTGGGACCGAAGTTCATCGTGCCGAGGCAGAGTCGGCTCACCAGCAACCCTGAACGCCCCAGATGTGTATACTGCATCGTTATCGTCCTCCTTATACGGGGTGCTTCAGAACTTGTAGCCTAAGTTGGTTGCGAACACGCCCGCGCGATTGCCTGTGGGGCTGGGACCGCCGCTCAGCAACGCGACGCCCTTGCCGTTCGCGTCGATGTATTGATAGAGGATGTTGAACTCGATGTTCTCGCCGAGGTCGTAGGCGGCGCGCAGCGTGAGGTAGTTCCATTCGGGCTTCCCGCGCTGGTTGTTGAGCGCGGCGCTGTTAATCTCCCAGCCGACATTCTCGTAGGTGACATGAAAACGCCAGCGCGCGGTGTAGCGGTAGTTCGCCTCCAGCATCACGCGGCGCATACGGTCGCGGCTCTGATACCCCTGATTGGGCGGCAGTTTGGCGGTTCCTGTGTAAAAGTCCGCAGTCAGGCGCAGGGTCAGGTTGTCCAGCACCTGATAGGTGGTGTTCAGATAGGTTCCTTTCAGGTCGGAGGGGTTATGCAGGTAGCCGATGCGCCCCCAGTTGCCAGGCGCGACGAAGTAGGGTTCAATCTCGCGATAGCCGATCAGTGCATCCCAGCGCGGGTTAAAGCGATACCCTGCGCTGATGTCGAACGCCTTATTGCGACTACCCACGACACGGTTGTCGCCGCGCTGCAGGTTGCTCAGGGCGTACTCGAAGCGCACATCGATATCGCTTACACGCCCCTGCAGGTCGAAGCCCAACACATCGACGCGATTGACATCTGTGCGCACATTACTCACGAGGTGATTAAACGCGCGATTGCGTCCGACTCCTGCTGCAAAGTAGGTCGCGCCCAGTTGCGCGGGAAAGCCCATGACGCTGAACGGGTAATTCAGGCGCACGCCTGCGAGCTGATCGGCGGGCGCATTCACGGAAGCGTTATGATTGGCGAAGTAGACGGGGGAAAAGCGCGTGGTGTTGGAGCGGACACCGTAGCTACTCAGGAAGAACGCCTGCGCGCTGAGGCTGCCAAAAGTCGCGCTCAGCACCGCGCCGTCCACCCGATGCGCCCGATCGCGGTAGCGCTCGAAATCGAGATAGTAGTCGGGTTCAATACGCTGGAAAGTGTAGGGCGTGAGCTTCAACGGTACGCGCCCGACCTGCGCCTGCACGCGGGTTCCAAACAGGTTTAGGGGCGCGGTAATGTACGCTTCCCAGATGGCGATGTCCGTTGCGCCCACACGGTAGGCGCTTCTATTCACCCCCTGAGAGTCGGCAAGGCGCGTCGCCTCGCGCGTGTAAGGAAGGTAATTGCCGATGATGAAGGTCGCCTTCGCGTCTACCTGTTCGTTCACAGGCATATCGACATGCAGTCCCAGTTCATGCAGCACGCTCACACTCTGCGTGAAAATGCCTGAACGGTTAATTTCGTTGCCGTTGAGCGTATACGCGCTGCGTTTATCGTAGCTATGCGTGCCGAACACGGCGAGGGTCATATCGCCTGTGAGCCGTTGCTTGCGCCGTTCCTCGCGGCGAATGCGCTCTTCGAGGCTCGCGATGTCACGGCGTAGATCGCGCATGCTCACATTCAGGTTGCTTAGCTCAGTCTCGAACTCCTGCATGAGCCGCTGCAGGGTCTCGACCGCGCTGCGTAGTTGTTGCAGCTCGCGCACGGCTTGTTGCAGTTCCTGAGTCTGCCGTTCCTGAGGCAGCGGCTGAGCGGTTTGCTCGGGGGATGGCGCGAGCTGATTCAAGCGATTCTCCACCTCGCGGATGCGCTCCTCTACCACGCGATAGGCGCGGGCGATTGCCTGGGCGAACTCCGCGCGGGTCATCTGACGGTTCGGCTTGAACTCGCCGTCGGGGAAGCCTTCCAGGATACGCAATCGTACTAACTCACGAATCGCCTGATACGCCCAGTGTCCGAGCGGGACATCGCGCATCTGAGTCCATGCGCACGCCGTCAACAATCCTGCCGTAATGAGAACTATGCCTGTCCGCATCGTCTCCTCCTTGAGTCAGTAGCGTTTATGATACCCGTTCTGCGAGGTATACTGGAGCCGTTCGAGGGAGGCGCACCAATGGCGCGATGTCTCAACTGCGGCGTGGAAATCGGAGAGACACAGACGCTTTACTGTCCCAAATGCGCGGCGTTTGCGGGGGGCGGGACGACGGCTTCCGCCCCTTCAACGGGGGAAGGCGGGGACTGGCTGTCTAAAATCGTGCCGACGCGGAACACACCCGCGCTGGTGGGGTACTATCTCGGCGTGTTCAGCTTGATACCTTGTCTGGGCGCGTTGCTGGCGCCGTTCGCAATCGGATTCGGAATCGCGGGGATCGGCAAAGCGCGCGCGCTCCAGGTCGGGCTTGCCCATGCCATCGTCGCGATTGTGCTGGGCGGTTTTTCCTTGTTAGGGCACCTCCTATGCTTCGGCGGCGGGATAATCGCGCCGCTGATTAATTCCTGAAGATGAAGATACTGATCGCAGGCGGTACGGGGTTTATCGGCAGGGCGATGCTGCGGGCGTGGGCGTCGGAACACGAACTCGCCGTGCTGACGCGCAACCCTGAGCGTGCGCAGCCCAGTTTGCCTGAGGGCGTCCGCGCGGTCGGCTGGGACGGCGCGACGCTCGGCGATTGGACGCAATCGCTGGAGGGCATCGATGCGCTGATTAACCTCGCGGGCGAGCCGATTGCCCAGCGCTGGACGCCCGCCGTCAAGCAACGCTTGTGGGACAGTCGCGTGAAGACTACCGAGTTGCTGGCTCAGGCGGTTCAGCAAGCCGCGACGCCCCCACGCACAATGCTACAGGCGTCGGCAATCGGGATTTATGACCAGAATCCTGACACGGTCGCCGACGAAGACAGTCCGCCTGGGTCGGGATTCCTGGCGGAGCTGGGCAAAGCGTGGGAAGCGGCGGCGCAGCCCGTGCAGGAGCGCGACGTGCGTTTATGCTTGATGCGCATCGGCGTCGTGCTGGGCGAGGGCGGCGGCGCGTTAGAGCGAATGCTCACCCCCTTCAAACTCGGTGTGGGCGGTTCGATCGGCTCCGGCAGGCAGTGGCTCTCGTGGATTCACCTTGACGATGTGGTGGGCGCAGCGGCGTTTTTGCTAAATCGCGCGGATTTATCGGGCGCGTTCAATTTCACTGCGCCGAACCCCGCCACGATGAACGAGTTCGCCCGAACGCTGGGCAGGGTGTTGCTGCGCCCTGCGATGTTCCGCGCGCCTGCGTTCGCGCTGCACCTGATGCTGGGCGAAGCGGCGGAGTTTTTGCTGCAAGGCTCCCGTGTCTTGCCCAAACGCCTGCAAACCGCGGGCTACGCCTTTCGGTATCCAACGCTGGAGGCAGCGCTGCGAAGTGTGCTTGACCGAGATTCCTCGCCTCGTGCGGAAGAATGAGGGGCGGTCGCGCACTGGCTGTCGACGGCGTTTTGCGCGGCGTCGCGTCGCCGCCCGCTCCTATCGGGGGGCTTACGGCACACGGGGAAACGACTTACCGTTGCTTCCTTCCGGACCTGGCGGGGTTCGCCGTCCCTCCGTTGCGCAAGTCCCGATGATCCACACGGGCGCGTGCGCGCGTTTCGCGTAAACCGTCCCGCCTCGAGCCAGAGTTCAGCCCTGCTATGGCGGATTGCAGGTACAGGGAACCGCCAGCTCCCCGCTTAGCGCGACCGTACCCAAAAGTGTACCCCATAGGGTATCATAACGCTATGACTTACGGGGGGACACGATGATACGACAGAAGCTGAGCCAGTTCGCGCACTGGTGGAACATTGCGAAAGAGATTTCGCCGAAGCAGGTGGAGCGCGAATTGCTGACGCCGTTCCGAATCGCGCTGGTCGGGCATCCCGACCGTGTGGAGACTGTGTGGCGCGTGCTGACCGCGGGCGCCAGCCCGACGCAGCTACAAACCGCCGCTGAGTATGTCAAACGCTTCAACGCGCCCGTCACGGAGGAGTTCGACTTCGTGCTGGGGTGCGACGCGCTCGAGGTGCCTCAAGACGCGCTCGAAGCGATTGTCGACCATTTCCAGAAGCACGAGTTTCCGCTGATTGCGCTGGCGCGGGTGCTGCCCGGCACGCGGGAGCTGGTAGTGAATCGGCTGATTGAGGATGTCGCGTCGCTAAACGCAGGTCTGGCGATGATGTCGGCGTTGCCGTCGGTGTTCCCGCTGCTGGGCATGCTTGCGCCGCCCGCTGCCGTCGCGGACATGGTACTGCTGACCAAGAACCAGCTGCTGATGGTATTGCGCGTGGCGGCGGCGTTCGGCAAAGCCCCCGACTGGAGGCAACGATCGCCTGAACTGGCGACTGTGCTGGGCGCGGCGTTCGGCTGGCGCGCGGTGGCGCGGCAGCTGGTTGGCTTCGTGCCCGGCGGCGTGGGTATGGTCGTGAAGGGCATGATTGCCTACGCGGGCACGCTCACGGTGGGGCGCGCTGCGGCATGGTTCTACGCCACAGGCAAATCGCCCAGTCAGGTGGAGCGCGAGCGGCTCTATCAGCAGGCGTGGGAAGAGGCGCGCGAGCAAAGCCAGCAGTGGAACAAGCCGTAAGCGTGGGAGTGAAAACTTCGCAGGTTCATCGTCAGGACGCCGACGCTACGAACGCGCTTCGTGTCGCGTCGGCGTCTCGCCGACGAATCACAATCCTGTACACTCTGTTTCTTTTTCTGTGCCTTCTATCGGTCGGGGTTTCAAATAGCGCATTATCGCCATCGGCTGAAGCCGTTCATGTGCAAACGAAGCCAGCCTACGCAGGCTTAAACCCCGCGAAGGTGGGGTTTCGTTTGTGTGGGTGCGACTTTAGTCGCCATGTGGCACTTGAAACGCCAGTTGGTAAGTCCCTCAAAGGCGCAAACGCCCCGTTTCGGGGCGGTGGCATCCCCGCCATCGTCGTCGCGGAGCATCCCTGGCAAGGCGACGGCGGGAACGCCGTCGCACTAAAAGCACACGCTGCGTTTTGCGACGATTTCATGTCGGGGGAACCTAAGTCCCTCCAATGTGAAATCGTTCCTTTTTACTCCAATGCCTGCGCCAAAGTTGCCCCCACCCCAACCCTCCCCGCAAGCGGGGAGGGAGTGCACGCGCGAGCCGCTGCCACACCTCCCCGGTTCACGGGGGAGGTCGGGAGGGGGGAGAAAGAACAATCGGCAAAAAGGGACGATTTAGTGTTTGAGGCACTTAGGTTCCTCAAAGGTGCAACTGCATTACGCGACGATTTCACATTAGGGGAACCTATTATACCGATTGGGATTTCAAGTAGCACAAAGGCTCCGCGCTTCTGCCCTCACCCCCTACCCCCCTCTCCCGC
>CALKLF010000024.1 GCA_937992175.1 uncultured Fimbriimonadales bacterium
CCACCCTCACCACTCTGCCTGTCTCCATTATCCTCTTCTGGATGCAACGCTTCTGCCAACTCCATCCACTCCCCCCAAAACGCGGACGCCCGCCTATCTACCCCGAAGCGCTCATCCGCACCCGCGCCCTCCTGCGAGTGCGCGACCGCGCCTCGTTTCACCGACGCCCGCGCCCCTGAGACACTTCCCAACCACCCCCTGCCCGCTTTGAGTACGCTGGTCTATCGCATCCACACCATCCCTTACGGCTGGCATCAACTCTTGAGATGGCTGGCTCAGCAGGGGCTGTCGCTGGAGACGCCAACGACCCAGACGCCCTATGCGATGGTAGACGGCACAGGGGTCGGCTATGCGACGCCGTTCTACGCGCCGTTTCGTCGGGGAGCGGCGATACGGCGGTTGCGTTCGCATGGGAAAGCGGTGGTGGTGGGGTACTGGCAGGGGGGGCGGGTGTGGGTGGTGGGGGCGGCGTTGGGGCAGGCGTATGCGGATGAGGGTCGGTTGTTGGGGGCGTGGGTGGCGGCGTATGAGCGTGGGGGGTTGGCTTGGGGCACTCTGTTGGTGGGGGACGAGTTGTATGGGTATCGTGTGCGGCTGTTGGGGGCGTTGGAGCAGGCGGGTTGGTTGCCTGTGGCGCGTGTGTCGGATGCAGTCAGGTGTGGGGGATGTTGGTGTTGTGGAACTTGGTAGGGCTGGTGCAGGTGGGGGGCGATTGGGTGGTTTTGTGTCTTTTTGTAGGGCTACTCCGATTTTTCCGAAAACCCCCGTAAAGCTCTTGACTTTTGGATAGTGTATTGGGTATAATCATAGCACAGTACGTTAGTGAACACTGTGAGGCGGTAGAGGCTTATAGGGAAGCCATCCGAGCCTCGAAATTCACACAGAGCATAAGGGTAACTATGAGGTACTACGATCCAGAATATTTCGATGATCTAGACGATATCTGTGAGTGCGACAGTCCGTTCCGACCCGAAGCCGACTACGAGGACTTGCGACGAGACGCCGAGTGGGACTATGTGTACAACGATGGCGAGTGGGAGTACTACGACGACATCGAGCGCGATTACTACGACTTTGACTGGTAAACCCTGCCCAGCGGGGTCGAGACGCCCCGCTGCGCTTTTTGCTGTGTTGCACCAACTCGCAACAGCAAACGGCAGGAAATGGGGAGGAGCATGCGAACTTCTCCTTACCCTGCGCTTCACCCCTGTAGAATAGGAGACGACCATGAAACTCATCACAACAATCGGTACAGGCAACTACTCGGAAGCGTTATATCGGCTGAATCCATCGTCGTTTGACATCAGGACGGCATATTTCCCCGTAGCTGTCGCTCAGTGGTTCAAGCCCCAGTCTGTCTATGTGCTGTTGACAAGCACCGCCCAAAATCACGCGAACTGGCAAAACTGTAAACAAGAGCTGTTGAAGCACCTGCCAGCAGACCACATCCACGAAGTGTCCATCCCCGACGGCAAGAACGAGGCGGAGCTGTGGCAAATCTTCGAGGCGATTACCAGCGTAGTCAACGAGGGCGACGAACTAATCATTGATATCACGCACGGCTTCCGCTCGTTGCCGATGCTCGCCCTGTTAGCGATTGCCTACCTGCGTCAGGTGAAGGGCGTGAAACTTCAGGCAATCCTGTATGGCGCCTACGAAGCGAGAGACCAGGACGCCATCGTTCCCGTGTTCGACCTCACGCCTTTCGTGAGCTTGCTGGACTGGCTCGCGGCGGCGAAAATCTTTATGGCGACAGGCAACGGGAGCGAACTCGCCGACCTGATGTGCCGAGCGCAAGACGAGGCGTGCAACACGAACCAGCCCCAGCTGCCAGAACAGCTGGAAGGGCTAAGCAAAGCCGTCAAAGCCGTTTCTGAAAACCTGCTCACGAATCGCGTGCCTGAAATCCCCCCTGCTGTGCGCAAACTTGTGGAAGTGCTGGACGACGCTCAAACGCAGCAGGAGATCCGACAGTGGCTGCCGCCTTTGGTGCCTCTGCTGGATCAGGTCAAGGCGAGCTACGCTCCGTTCGCAGAGGATACTCTTGAGGCTCAGGCGAAGTTGATTGAATGGTACGCCCACCACGGACACGCAGTTCACGCCATCACGCTGGCGCGCGAGTGGCTCGTCAGCTACGAGCTGGAGCAAAGCGGCGGCGACAAGATGGATGTCAATCAGCGCGAGCAGGTACGTGCGGCTCTCAACAAGCGCGCCAGCACGAACGATGAGTCGCTCGTTGTACAGGTGTGGATAGAGCTGAGCAATCATCGCAACGACATCGCGCACTGCGGCTTCCGAAAGAACCGTGTTGAAGCGGGTATCTTGCAAGACGAAGCCAAAAAAGCGTATGAGAAAATTTGCGACATTCTTAAGGCGACGAGTGGCTCTTCTGGAGAGGCTGTACAGGAAATGGAGTGAGACCCCCTGTGGGGGATGGCGTGGCGTGTTGCCCTCATCTCCTGCCGACAAGGATACAAACTTTGAGTTCACGCGGCGCGGTGCGAGGAGATTCTTGTCGTCGCGGATGGACTGTCAGTGCCTCTGCTGACGAAGCACACCCATCCGTACCGTCGGCGTCCGCGCCGACGCATCACCCTGTCGTTCGGTTGTGTCAGCGAGACGCTGACGCTACGCACCCCCGTACCGTCGGCGTCCCTGCCGACGAACTTTGCGACGACAGGAATGTCGTCGCACTCCTACACACACCGCGCGAACTCAAATCGTGCAGCGATGAATCCTCCAACCGACTGCACGCCTCTAACGATAGCGACAGGAGGAAACGATGCGCGTTTTCAAGGCGTTGATAGGAGCTTTGATGGGCGTTTCGCTCGCGGCGTGTGAGACGCTCAGCGATCAGAGCGCGGAGAACACGGTCACGCCTCGCGAGGTGTACGAACAGCGCGAGAACGAGGATGTAGTAATCATCGATGTGCGCACGCCTGCCGAGTTCCGTATGGAGCGGATTAAGGAGGCGCAAAATAAACCGCTGGATCAGATTCAGCAGTGGGTGAAGGAGTTGCCCAAGGATAAGAAGATTTACTTTGTGTGTCGCAGTGGCAACCGCAGTGGGCAGGCGCAGCGGATTGCGCAACAGGCTGGATACGAGAACACCTACAACATGCAAGGCGGGATGCTCGCTTGGCGTCGTGAGGGGCTACCCATCGTGTCGGGCGAGTAAGTGGCGGGCGGAGGCGTGGACTGCGTTCACAGTGTCCACGCCAACAGGCGTTATGTAGTTACCCCAGCGAGGCGCGCCAGACACGCCACGCGAAGCGGGGTAGGTTGCGCACTTTTCTAATCTTGCGCGGGTCTTGAATCAACCGCCAGAGCCACTCGCAGCCTGTGCGCTGCATCCAGCGCGGCGCGCGTTTGACCACGCCAGCATACACATCGAAGCTGCCGCCCACGCCAATCATCACGGGCACGCCGAGCGCGTCGCGGTGCGCCCACGCCCACTTCTCCTGACGCGGCATGCCCATGCCGATTAGCAGCACATCGGGGCGCGACGCGGCAATCTGCGCTGCAATCGCAGGCTCGTCGGCGGCTTGAAAATAGCCATGCTGCACGCCCACTATCTGCGCGTGGGGGTATTTCACGAGCAGATTCTGCGCTGCGCGTTCCGCCACGCCTGGCGCTGCGCCCAGAAAATAGAGCCGATAGCCCTTCTCGTGGCTCAGGCGCGTCAGCTGCTCCACCAAGTCCACGCCCGACACGCGCTCGGGGAACGGCTGCCCCAGTCGCGCCCCGCCCAAAGTAGCCCCGCGCCGTCCGCCGTAATCAGCGACGCCCGCTCCAAAAGCGCACGGAACTCAGCGTCTTCCAGCGCAATCAGAACGGCGTTCGCGTCGGCGGTAATCACCAAACTCGGCTCGCGCCCCCGAATGCACTGCTCAATCTGCTCCAACGCCTCCGCCATCCGCACCCGATGCACGCGCACGCCCAATATCCGCGCCTCCTGCAACGCCGCCTCCCGCGCACCCAACACGCTCTCCATGCCATAGCAAGGATACCCCATCAGCCACACATGTGCTATAATAAAGAGGGCATACCCGAAAGGAGTTTCACTTATGCGAACCATTAGCGGAGTTTTGGGCGTTTTGGCTTTGACGATTGGCGTCTACGGGCAGGCATTCGTGCATCAGAAACTGGGAGAGAACTTTACGCAGATAGGAACAGGTATTCTGACCGAGAGCGGGCTGCCCTTCTGGTCCGCGGAGGCGACCACAGGCAACCTCGATGTGTTCAAAATCACGGGCAACAACAACTTCACTGCTGCCCTGCTCGGTACGAGTCGGATTGCTGACCCTGTCGCCTATCATCCCACGGCGGGCTTGATGTGGGAAGGCAGCGGCTCCGCACTCGGTTCAGGCAACGCCGATGTGTTTGTAGAGACGACGAACATCAGCGCGTCCGTGCTGGGCACAGGGCGCATCGCGTTCGGTTTTGGGTTCACTTCCGCGGGGCAGCCGGTCTGGTACGGCTCAGGTTCAGGCAACGGCAACCAGTTAGACATCTTTCGCGGCTCGACGAACCTCACGGCGAGCGTGTTAGGCTCCAGCCGAGACGCCGTGCCTGCTGCGCTGAACGCGAACGATGTGCTGCTCTGGGACGGCGTCTGAAATGTAGAAAAAAAATTTACAGGAAGGTTTACAAAGTAGGGGGGGGAGAGGGGATAGGGAGGCAGGTGGCGCACCCCCACGAGAATCGTAAACGATCGGCGGAAAGCCACCTTTAGTATTCCTCCCCAAGCGCGAAGAGTGCCTCAAGAAAGTCGTAATAGTCGCTGAGCTTGGCATATACATCCTCCAGCAACAGCAGAAACTCAGCAACTTCGGGTTCATCGCACAACCGCGAATGCCTCCAGTAGTCTCCAAGCTCATCAAGCGTCTCGCGGAGCATCTGAAGGTATCTCGCTCGCCTTGTAGGGCTGCTTGTACCGTTTGGCTCGTTGGTATGCATA
>CALKLF010000025.1 GCA_937992175.1 uncultured Fimbriimonadales bacterium
TGCGGCGCACGCGCTCCACTCCCCTCTCCCACGCGGTGGGAGAGGGGCCGGGGGTGAGGGCAATCAAGGGCGCACGCCGCGTGGTTGAACCCAGCGATTGTAGCCTTGTCAGCCAGCCCCCTCTCCGTAAACGGAGAGGAGACTGGGGGGTGAGGTGGAAAAAGCGGGGAGCAATCGAAATGACAGTACCGTCGCAGCCCAGATTCCTCGCTTCGCTCGGAATGACAAGAGTTCGTCATGAACAAAACTTTGCCATTTCGGCGAAGCGGGGAATGACAAGAGCCCGTTCTGAACAAAACTTTGTCATTCCGAGCGAAGTGAGGAATCTTCCTTCGGATTTGCCGTACTGTCTGATTGCTCCTGCTCGCGCTCGAACAGCGCATAAAGCGTCCGCGCCAGCAACCACGCATCGAACCACACACTCCGCCGCTGTACATACTCCACATCCGACTGCAACTTCAACGGCAGCAGCGTCTCGCGATAATACTTTTCGGGGTCGGCGTGCTGCGCGAGCAGCCGCTCCTCGTGCCGATAGCGGATTTGCGTCAGCCCCGTGATGCCTGGGCGCACGCTCAGCACCACCTCGCGCAGGGCAGGCTCCCAGAGTTGCACATACTTTTCCACCTCAGGGCGCGGCCCCACCAAGCTCATCTCGCCCTTGAGCACATTCCAGAGCTGGGGCAGCTCATCCAGCTTCGTTGTGCGCAGGATTCTGCCCACGCGCGTGATGCGGGGGTCGCATCCTGCGGTAATCGCCGCGCCGCGCTGGGGGGCGTCCTGTACCATCGTGCGGAACTTGAGCACCTTGAACTTGCGCCCGTATCGCCCCACGCGCTCGTGCGCAAAGAACACCCCGCCCGGCGAATCGAGCCGTATCAGCAACGCAATCAGCGCAAACAGCGGCGCCAGCGCCAGCAGCCCCACCAACGCGACGAGACCATCCACTATGCGCTTCATCCCTTCGTAGGCGAACATCGCTGGGCAGGATTGTACCTGTTGCCTCGCCCGCACCACACCCATCGCCGAGTCTACAGACTCCGACGCCGAGTCTGCAGACTCCAACATCGAGTCTACAGACTCCAACCTCGAGTCTGCAGACTCCGGCACCGAGTCTGCAGACTCCGACACCGAGTCTGTAGACGGTTCCATCGGGGGAGTTGGGCAGGAAAACCGAGGGCGTGCGCGTGGCGCGTGGAGCGACCCGGCGCAGGCGACGGTGGCGGGTTAGCCTCCCTCCCTGACCCTCTCCCAGGACGCAAGAAGCCCCCTCTCCCACGCAGTGGGAGAGGGGGGCAAGGGGGTGAGGGCTCATCGGGTGAGGGCTTAGCGTTTGCGACGCTTCAGCCCCACCAGCCCTGCCAGCCCTGCGCCCAGCGCAAAGAGCGAGGCAGGTTCAGGAACGGTATCCAGCAGGAACCCTTCCGTGCGCTCCGTCGCCGCGTTGTAGCCATAGCCCGCGATGTAGCGTCCATCGGGCGAGATGGCAGTGGCTGCATGCAACTCCGAACCGTTGGTTAGCAAAGCGGCGTAGGTGATGTTCAGGTCTTCCATCCCGCCTGACGCCGTCCAGCGAAAGGCGCGCTCTTGACCGCTGGCGTTGTCTGCCCGTCCGACCACCACCGAGCCGTCGGCAGAAACGTCATACGCCGTGCTCCAAGAGCCTCCGAGCGTGCCCAGCCAGGTCAAGCTCTGCGCGTTCAACGAGTTCACGGCGCCAAGCCCAATGCTTAATGCTATCGCCATCCGAAATGCCCATCTTTGCGCTATGTATCGCACTGCTTTTACCTCCTTCACAGAGTTCGTGTGTACGGCGCAGGGCGCTGCTATCCCTATTATAGCAAATTTTGCGAACAAACGCTCAATCGAGCAGCAGGTGTTCGGGAAATCGGGGGCGGGCTTGGAGATGCCTCGCTCCGCTCGGCATGACAGCAGTCGCTAACCCCAAATAAGCCTGTCATTCCGAGCCGCTACCCTTGTCATTCCGAGCCGAAGACGAGGAATCCCAAGTGCGTCGTGGGATGGCATAAAGTGATGTCCCACGCTCAGCGATTGCGCGTTCTGGAAGCGTCGTACGAGTTCGCCCGCTACTTGGGGCGTCATCAGCGTTCTGGGCAGCCGCCTAACGAGCGGCGGCGACGAATCAAGCAACGAGGGCTCCCACAGAACCCACAGTTGAGTGATTGGCAGCGCGCTTAGCGGCGGTGCGCCTTGCCCAGATCCGCCACCGCCTCGACCACATCGGCGACATCGGCATCCGTCATGCTCGGATAGAGCGGCAGCGAAATCGTGCGTGCGTAGTACGCCTCTGTGTGGGGAAAATCGCCCCGTCGCCAGCCGTAGCGCCGATAGTGCGGGTGGTAGTGAATCGGAATGTAATGCACACTCACGCCAATCTGCCGCACCTTGAGTTCCTCAATAAACGCATCACGCCCAATGCGCAGCGCGTCTAAGTTCAGCAAGATTGTGTAGAGGTGCCACACATGCGTGCGGTCGCTGGGCAGCGTGGGCGGGAACGGCGTCAAGAAGTCCATCTCGCCAAACGCCCGATGATACTGCGCGGCAATCTGCTGGCGTCGGGCGTTCATCGCGTCCAGCTTGCGCAGCTGACACACGCCAATCGCCGCCAGCACATCGGGCATGTTATACTTGAACCCCAACGCCTGCACCTCGTAGTACCAGCTGCCGGTTGCGGTGTAGCGTTTCCAAGCGTCGCGGCTGATGCCGTGCAGGCTGAGAATTCGGCATTTGTCGGCGAGGTCGGCGTCGTTGGTGGTCATCATGCCCCCTTCGCCGGTGGTCATGTTCTTGTTCGCGTAGAAGGAGAACGCGGTGGCGTGCCCTATCGAGCCGATTTTGCGTCCCTTGTAGGTTGCGCCCGCCGCGTGCGCGGCGTCTTCCAGCACGAGCAGGTTGTGTCGCGCGGCGATGTCCAGAATCGCGTCCATTTCGCAGGGCAAGCCCCCGTAGTGAACGGGCATAATCGCGCGGGTGCGGGGCGTAATCGCCTGTTCAATCTGGGCGGGGTCGATATTGGCGGTTTCGGGGTCGATGTCTACCAGCACGGGCGTCGCGCCGACATACTCAATCGCCTCGATGGTGGCGCAGAAGGTGAGCGGGGTGGTGATGACTTCATCACCTTTGCCGATTTCCCACGCCGCCAGCACGATGTGCATCGCAGCGGTGCAGGAGTTCACCGCGACGGCGTGCTTTGCCCCCGTGTAGGCGCAAAAATCCTGTTCCAGCTGGCGGGCGCGTTGTCCAGTGGTGAGCCAGCCGCTGCGCAACACCTCCAGCACGGCTTGCTCTTCCGATTCGTCTAAATACGGCAGGGCGTAGGGCAGAAAGTCAGGGCGTGTTCTCATCGAGTCGGCTCCTGATGGAGAGATTCTACCTGCTCGAGTCGGATACGATACTCGTTCATCAGGCGTTCGGGGGTATGGTAGAACTGGCGCATGCAGGTGAAGCCCAGTCTTTGATAGAAAGCGTTCACGGCGTCGTTATTGTGCGCGTCGGTGGTAAGGACGACTTCCTGAGCGCCATATTGTTGCGCTTGTTGAAGGAACGCTTGGACGAGTTGTGTGCCAGCGCCTGCACCTTGTGCAGTGGTTGAAACGCCGATAGAGGCAAGCTCGGCAAGTGCGGGTTCGCCTTCACTGCTGGAAAGCGTCTCTGCGCGGCGCAGGCTGCTCAGAGTGCGTCGCCACAGGTGCGGACGCCAGACTAAATGGCTTGCAGCGGCGAGGGCGAGAGGAATCTTGCGCTGGCGCAGCTGCGCGTAGAAGCGCGGCGGGTTCACAAAGCCCGCCGCGAAGCCGATGACTTGCCCCTCGCGCTCTGCTATGAGAAAGATTGGCTGAGGGTACTCCAGCACGCATTTGTAGTAGCCCCGCAGGAAGCGCGGTCCCAGCAGCGTCATGAGAAAGCCCTCAAACGCCTGCTGATGCACGCGCACGACGGCGTTCAGGTCGTCGGGACAGGCGGCGCGAATCAGCGTCACGGCGCGATGCCCATCACCTCCAGCAAGCGTTGATTGATTTTACGCGCATCGAATCGCTCCTCCGCTAACTTACGGCTTGCCTGCCCCATCGTGTGAATCAACTCCGGTTGCCCGATAAACCGCTCCATCGCCTGCACCAGCGCTGCCACATCGCGCGGGGGCACGAGGTAGCCGTTGACGCCATCAATCACGGTTTCCCGACAGCCGGGCGCGTTGGTAGTGATTATGGGGCGCGCCATCGCCATCGCTTCCTGCGTGCTGCGCGGCACCCCTTCGCGATAGTAAGAGGGCAACACATAGACGCTGGTCTGTTCAAAGTAGGGGCGTACATCGGGCACATGCCCGTGCCATTCCAGAATGCCTGCCTGCACCCACTGTTGCACTTCGGCTTCGGTCAGTGCGCCGGGGTTCGTGTCCAGTCCGCCCAGTAGCAAGAAGCGAATGTTAGGGTGGCGTTGTTTTATGACGCGGGCGGCTTCGGCGAACTCCACGACGCCTTTTTCGCGCAGCAGGCGGGCGGCTAAGGTGAAAGTGATGGGGTTCATTACAGGCGGGGCAGGTTGCCATTCCGCGAGGTCGACCCCCGATGCGCCGACCAGAGCGGTTTTCTCGGCAGGCGCGATATGACGAGCAATCATTTCCTGCTGATCGTCCGCGTTCTGGAAGCAAACTGCATGGCAAGTGTTCAGGGCGATTCGATAAAGGCGTTGCGCGAGCTGCTGCAGGGCACGGCGTCTGAAGCTGGGCGATTCGGTCTCCATAAAAGTATAGCCCAGCCCTGTGATCCAAGCGATTCGGCGTGGTACACGCGCCAGCCACGCCGCGAGGCTACCATAAATCACGGGCTTTATGTTGTAGGGTAGGATAATGTCGGGGCGCAGGCGACGAAAAATGCGCCAGAGGCTCATTAGGGTATGCACATCGCGCAGAGGATTGCTCCCTGTGCGATCGAGCGGGTAGTCAAGTGGGATTGCGCCCACCGCGCTCACCGCCTCACGGATAGCGGGCGTGTAGTCAGGTGCGAGCACATACACAGTGTGCCCCTGAGAAGTCAGGTCGCGAATCAGCGCGCCGCGAAATAGCATAATCGTGTGCGCGTAGGGTGAGATTAACGCAATTCGTTGGCTCGCGCCAACTGGCAAGTCTGTCAAACCCGTTGCAGGCAGTGAGCGTGTCTTCATAACTGCGCCTCAGGTGAGTGAGCCGTCGGTGGCGTGCGCATCCGACGCACCGAACCGCCCCAGAACGCGCTCCCGACGGCTCGAAGAGCAAAGAACATGGTCAGCACAATTCCCGTCACTAAGAGCGGTCTGAGACTAAAGGTGATGCTCGTCGTACACACTAAAAGCGCGTAAGTCGTCAGTACCGAGATGACGGATAAACCCAGCACGCTGTTGCGGTACTGCCTGAGCCACACATCCAGCCCTGCCAGTCCGACCCCAACAAAAAACGACATCACAATCACTCCTATGATCCCAAAGTTTACATACGCTTCGGTGTAGAAGTCAGGTGGCGCCGTGAAACCGACCCGTTCCTTCATGACCATGTAGTTGAAGGTGACGGGGAAGCTGGCAAACGGACCGGGCAGGTAGCTGAACAGATTCTGAACATAGGATTGCCCGTACAACCAGTCGTATTCGCGCGGGAAGACATCGAAGCTCAACACAGGCGCAATCGCGTTGCCGTACAGGATGCGCCCCGCTAGGTTGACCACGCCGAAAGACAGGAGGTCGGGCAGGTGATCGGAGATGTCGCTGGCGCGCGCCTGAAGCGCCGAGATGACGACGCCGAAAATCGCGCCGACCACGCCCACTCGAGTCAGCACGCGGCGCAGTTCGCGCGGCGGCGTGGTGTACGAAAAATAGACCAGAATAACCAGCAGGAAGTGGAGCAAGGGCCAGCGTTGCCCCGTCGAGATGAGCCAGAAGATGCACAGTGCCACAATCGCTGCGGAGAGCGCGCGATGTCTCCTCACGCGATAACTGTGGATGAACCAGACCCCGACCATACTCAGCCCCACGAAACGGAACGCCTCCAGCAGTCCCTGCATCGGGATATACGCCGCATCAGGATTGATGTAGATGTTGCGCATCGTGCGCGGTTTCTGCAGGAGGCGCGGCACAAACCCCTCCGTCAAAAGTGTCTCCAGCCCCATAAAGAGCGGGACATAGCCCAGCAGCGCGAAGTAAAGCGCGGTCAATCCCATGACTAAGAGCGTGACCATTCCATAGACCCGCATTGGGTATTGCCACCGCACCTTGTGCAGGGGAACCTGATAAATTCGAGAGCGCGGCTCCAGCAAGGTCAAGCCGAGCCAGCCGCCCAGAAGCACGGCAAGTATCCCGAGCGAGAGCGTCAGCAACGCTTGCTGGGCAAACCAGGCCCGCTCATACACGAAATAAAAGTAAAGAAACCCCAGCTGCACGAAGAGCACAGAGGCGATGAGAAAGCCGCCCAGCGGCGTAATCACGCAGGTCTGCCTCCAGCGGAGCCAGGCGAACCCTATTGCG
The DNA here is from genome assembly GCA_937992175.1 of uncultured Fimbriimonadales bacterium. Taxonomy (GTDB): domain Bacteria; phylum Armatimonadota; class Fimbriimonadia; order Fimbriimonadales; family GBS-DC; genus GBS-DC. Next base: position 6,508 of record CALKLF010000025.1, read on the forward strand.
CTCCCCATCACACTCAGGGACAGAATCAGAACAAGGTCTATCATGGGGCAATCATCTGCGTCAGCAAGCGGTGGGTCGCTTCCGCCCGCGCGTCCCACGAATGCTCGCGCATAATCAACTCCCGCCCGCGTTTGCCCATCTCCGCACGCAGTTCGGGGCGCTCATACAAATGACGCACGGCGTTGGCAAGCGTGGCGGGATCGTCGGGAGGGATAACAATCCCACACTCACCCTGACGCACCAGATCCGCCATGCCGGGCAAATCGGAGACGACGACGGGCGTTGCGCAGGCGAGCGTCTCGAACACTTTGAGCGGCATCACGCCCGTCTGATTGCGCTCAATCGCTTTCATCGGCGCCAGACCACAGACGCTATGCCGAATCAGGGTGGGCATCTGGCGATAGGGGACTTTCCCCACAGCGACGACTCGCTCCGACTCTTGCGCCGCCCGCTCCACCTGCCCACGCAGCGCGCCGTCGCCTACAATCACCAGGTGGAGCGCCTCGGGCCACTCTGGGCGGCGTGCTGCCTCAAGGAGCGTGTCAACTCCCTGCCAGGGGGCTAACACCCCAAAAAAAAGCGCGTAGGGAATCGGTATTGTCTTGGGCGGCTCGCCCTCTGCGTCGGGGTGAAACAGGTCGGTATTCGCGCCGTTCGAAATGAGAACCACACGCCCGTGCTTCGCTTCGCGTTTCGCCCACTCGACCAGCGGCTGGGTAACTGTGACAACAGCGTCGGCGGCGCGCAAGCCGTAGCGCATCAGCGGCGTCCAGAGCCAGCGCAGCGGGCGTAGCCAAGGAAACGCAACATACAGGTCCTGGTAAGGTCCATTCACCTCCAGTACCATCGGGATTTTCATGCGGCGCGTCGCGAATACGCTGATTGGGTCAAAGGGGTGATGGCGTATATAGATGGCGTCGTAGCGAGTCTGGCGCAGCGCGCGAATTAGCCGAAGCTGCACGCGAACAAACTGACTTAGCTTCCGCCCCAGCGATACCTCCTGTGCCGCTCGGGCATAGGCTGGTTCGAACAAATCCACCTGCCAGCCGCGCTTACGAAGCCCCGCAATAATCTCGTGGACATGAGCATACGAAGCCTGCCCCTCACGCGTCGCCTGCAGGCAGAGATACGCCAGTCGCCTCTCAGATTCAGGATGCATGGTGCGCCTTGCTCGCAATTATACCGCGTCGCCCAAAAGAGCGAGTAGCGACTGCAGGTAGACCTCCTTGTGCCGACGGGTGAGCAGGTACGAGTTATGCCAAAGCAACACCAGTTCCCCGCCATACAGCCGACATCGCCGCCCCAGCCATGAGAGCAGCTGCAGCGCGTCCTCATACGACAGCCCCATATAGTCAAACAGCGTGCCTTCCATCACAATCAAAGGACGCTCGCGCAGCCTCAGTGTCTGGCGCTTCTGCAAGTTGAAAACAGGGTACTCATAGCATACTCCGCAACGGAAACCTGCATGGTCGGCGTAGCTGAGCGTACTGTCGTAGTCCAGCCCCGCGTCGTCCCACGCTTGCCATGTAGTGGGATTCTCCCAGCGGAGGTAGTGCTGCCGTCCGCCCCAGCGGGGTTGCTGGATTCCCAGCGCGTGCGCTGCGACGCGCAACTGCTCGAACTCGCGCCGAACCTGCTCAGGACGACGGTAAGTTTCGTAGCTGGGGTGCAGCCCGACGATGTGCCCCCGTTCGTGAATACTTCGAAGTAGATTTCGGATGTAATCGTCTTTCAGCGTATAGACGCCGTCGCGGATTCCTGCCGTGTGGTCGGCAATAAAATAGAACTCGCTCTGCAATCTGTACGCTTCACTGGTGCGCATCAGCCAGTCGAAGGTGTTCGCAGGGTCGCTATCGAACCTGGAGAGCAGCTTTGCGCTGACGCGCCCGATTCCCGAACCGAAGGCGCGCCGTTTGAACACATCGCCGAGCGCGCCGCGCAGCGCCAATCCCCACGGAACGCGATAGCCCACGGCGGGCCAGTCCACATCGTGGGTGGGGACAACGCGATAGGTATACTCCCGACGCTTGAGGACCCCCCAGAGCCGTTGCATCACCGCCCAGAGAACTTCCAGATACTCGTTCACGATGGGACGAGTGAGAAAGCCTCCCCGATACGCCAGTGAAGCGTGAGCGGGGAATCGGTTGTGCGAGTCGCGGTCGGGCACTACGCACTCCTCGTAGCGGGTAAGCATAAAAAAGCAACTCCCGAACACATCGAGGCGGAGGCAGGCAGCATGGTCTCTGAACTGGAGCAACGGCTGGTCGGGTTCGGCGTCGCTGTAGAGGATGGGCAACGATTCCGCGCACAACCGCGCTTCGGGCAGCTCCGCCTGCACGCGCCACTCGCGTAGAGGCAGGCGCGGTAGAGATTCGGGCTGGAGCCACAAATCTTCCGGCAGTGCGAATAGCCCATCAGCGACTGTAAGCCGCGCGGGATGCCCAGCGACTTCCAGCACGGTCTCCGTTGCTGGGCGCGGCTCGATCATCGTCGGGAGACCGAGAAACTCACCCAGCAGGGTCTGTATAATATAACGACGCTCAGGCAGGTAGGTTTCGGGTACGGAGACTCGTATCAGGGGCGTTTCCATACCTGTCAGAACCCTTCTCAAGATCCCTTGGATTCCTTGCTTCGCCCGGAATGACAGGCGTTGGCTGCCCGAAATTCTTTGTCATTCCAAGCGGAGCGAGAAGTCCCCCGCTTTTTTGAACGGGAAAGACGACGCAACAACTGGCGCATAGCGAACCGCGCCGCGCGACCCACCTCCGGGAAGCCATACACGCAATACCCGCGCCTCCGCGCCTCCCGAATCTGCTGGAAATACGCTCGCAACGCCGCCCGCGCACCGCTCGCAAGCGCAACATACGGGAAACACCGATCCACCCAGAGCAACGGCTTGCAGGGCAGCATATAGTCCGAATCGGTGAGCGCAGAAGGCTTGAACGACTCGTCGAGATAAGCGCGGATTAGGATATTCTCGTAGCCCGAAATAAACAGTCCGTGCTGCATCCAGAAGCGCGGGTTCAGCTCCAGCACGAGGTATTCGTTCGTGGCGGCGTCGTGTAAAAACTCCATTTCAAACGGTCCGTGATAGTTCAGCGTGTCCAGCATATGCGCAACCCGCGCGCCCAGCCCCGGAGGCGGCGGGACGGTCGCGACCAGTACGCCCGTGCTGAGCGCGCCGCCGTCGCCCAACACTTTGCGCGACGCGATGAAAAATCGGCGTTCAGGCCGCTGGGGGTGGTAAAACCCTGAAACCGAAATATTCTCGGCGTTTGGCATGAATTGTTGAACAAAGAGCAGCTCTCGGTCTACGCCCTGCGCCTGCAGTTGCGCCAACGCTGACGCACTTTCTGCTTCCGTAAAGCAGATGACGCCCCGTGGGAGCTTGCGCGTCCCTACCCACGACAGGCGCGGCTTGAGGATGAACGGTGTTCGGAACGCCCCCGCTTGCAGCGCATTTAGAGAGGCGAAAGGAACAGGCGTCTCCCCGATGGCGCAGAGATGCTCGGCAAACAACAGCTTATCTATGAGCGCGGGGTTGTACGCTCTGGGTAAAAAGTGGGTAGGGGGCTGCTGCTGGGCGGCGAGTATCCAGCCTGCCTCGTCAGTGAAGAAGAGCGCGCCGCCCACGATGGTTTCCCACTTGATGGCGTTATACTGCTCACGAGGCAAAGTTCGCGCCCAGTAGCCCAGCCGTTTCAGTCCCTGCTGCAGCGACCAGGCGTTGATGTAGTCGCCTAGTATCAAAAGGGAACGCGAACTCACGAGAACCATCCTACCGCCATAATGCGCTCGCAGCTTTCCCAACGCCACCGCTTGTGAGTAAGACGATAATACCAACGGGTCAGCAGGCGATTTCGCCCGTACTTGATGAGCCGATTGCACCACAGTGCGCCGAAAGGATAGAGCGACAGACGCGCGCTGTATGGGCGCATCAACTGTGTTATCTCTTCGGGGGCGAAAAAGCGTATCTGGTACAGCGGATCCGACTCAGCTTGCCGACGGAACTGTTCCTTCAGGGTTGCGTTGAGGGCGTTATGCACTGTACACACGATGGCGACCCGTGAGACGCGCGCCTGTTCCTGAAGTACAGCGTGGATCATCGCGTCGTCGTCAAAACAAGCGAAAAGCCCGCTGTGGAAGCTGATGTCAAAGCTTCTGGATTCGAATGGGAGCGTTGTGGCGTCGGCGGTGTGGAATCGGTCTGCCCATCGGGGATAGGTGCGCTGCGCCAGTGCGACCGCTTCGGGCGAGAAATCGGTTCCTGTACACTCGTAGCCCCATTTGTTGAGTTGGGCTGTGTCGCGGAAGCTGCCCGCGCCCAGCTCCAGCAACTGCTTCACGCCTTTGGGCAGAATGCAATCTAAATAATACGCCTGATAACTCGGTCGAGATACATAGCGTTGGTGATGCGTTTGCCACGCTGTCGACCACCATTTCGGATCGGTCAGGTTGGTTCCCATCGCGATTTAAGGATACCCTGCCTCTGAACGCGCACGAATGGAAAGGGCTTCAGATCGGGCGGCAGCGCGAAAGTAGCCCGTGAGCAAAGCGACGTCCGCAAAAAATGCGCCTCCTATCGTGAAGGGATTGGGAAAATACTTAACGACCATCATCAAGCCTCCTATTCCCAGCCACCACCTGAGCCGTCGCAGTGGGATGAGGACAGTGCCGAGGGAGTTGCCCGTTGTCCGCATCGCCCAGACCAGCAGACCTGCCCACGCCAGCGCGCTGCTGACTGAAAAGACGGTTATGGCGAGCGTTAAGTCTTCGCGCAGCAGGGCAGCCAGCGTCAGCGAAAGGAAACGCTGAGTAGGGACGCTGCCGCTGACGCACGAGGGTGTTGTACTGTTCGTTACAGCACGCGGGTTTGCCCACCGCCCTCGCGCGCCCGCCAGTACGCTGAGGAGTCGTACTGACGGTAGCTTAGGCTCCGCGCCAGGAATTTTAGTGGGCGCGTTAGCAGTTGCTTAAACGATCGCTTCGAACGCGCTGCAGGGTCTGCCATAGCATATAGGATACCCCCTGCAGGTGTTGGTCGGGTTCGGCAGGTTCGCGAGCAAGATGAGCACGGGCGCACCCGCGCCCTTGCCTCAGTTGCTAACCCGCGCCAGTTCCGCCTTCAGGATGTTGATGTAATCGATGTTCTCAGGGTCTACATCGTTCAGGAAAGCGAGGTAGAGGCTCACGAAGTCGCCGAAGTAGGTCAGGTGCATCAGGCGTTCGAGCTGAGTTGCGCCTTGGGCGGTGAGCTCGTGCCAGTTGGCGCGCTCGCCCACCAGTCGGCGCGTGACCTCGATGCGCGTGCAGATTTTCGCGCTCTCATCGGGGTCGCGCAGCACGACCACGCTCCAGTTTTGCGCCTGTTTCGACGCCTTTACCCAGCCGAGAATCTCGTTGTGGTTCAGTTCGGGGAAGGTATAGGCGAAGGCGTGTTGTTTGGCGTTCTCGTTGATTTGCCCTTTCCAGCGCATGGCTACCGTAGCGCGTGCGCCGCCGGAGCCGTAAATCAGCGGGATGCGCCCGTGCAACGCCTGCGCGAGCTGCTTAGCAGGGTTCCGCTCACAGGGAACCTCCATTTGCAGCGCGTCGCGGGTCTGCACGAGGCGGGTTAGCATCTGCGCATAGGGTTGGCTCAGATCGGGCAGCAACCCGAGCCGCTCCGACAGGCGCATCAGCGGGATGAAGAGGTATCCCAGCGCAGTGCGCGGGGGCTGCCCCCCTGGAACCTGCACATGGGGCACGCCGTCGGCATGGGCGCGCTGTTGCAGTTCGCCGCCGCTGGAGACGGCGAGAATCATCGCACCGCGCTCGCGCGCCTGATGATAGCATGCGAGCGTCTCCTCCGTGTTGCCCGAATAGCTTACGGCGAATACGAGCGTGTGCGCGTCGACGCTGTTCGGCAGGTGGTAATCGCGGACGACCTGCACGGGCAGCTCGCCGTGCTCCTCGAACAGGGCGCGCAGGTAGTCGCCACCGATTGCCGAGCCGCCCATGCCACACACGATGACCTGACGCGGCGTGCGGGGCAGGCTGGGTAGGGGCGCGTCGCTGGCAAGCTGACTCGCGCGCTCACACTGGGCGGGAAAGTCCAGCGTGAGCGCCATCATTCCATGCGGGTCTAACCGGGTTAGCAGCCCGTGTTCATCGAGTTGGTGCATTGCCCCGCTCCTTTACGACGCCACATAGGGCAGCAACGCGAGTTCGCGCGCTCGCTTGATTGCCATCGCTAATCGGCGTTGGCACTTCGCGCACAGGTGCGTCTGACGGCGGGGGAGAATCTTGCCCCGCTCCGGCGTGGTGTAACGACGCAGGGTCGCCACATCCTTGTAATCGAAATAGCCGTCCGCAGGGCACACATTGCGGCGGCGGCGGCGCGCCACACGCCGCTTGCCTAACTCCAGTTCGTCTTCGTCCTTCTTTGCCAGATCCAGGCGTTCGGTAGCCATAAGCTTTCCTCCTTATCGGAATGGGTCGTCGGCGACATCGTCGAAGTCGCCCGTGTCGAGGTCGATATCGTAGTCATTATCAGGCGCGGTCTCCATCGCGGGGGGCGCAGGCGCGGCGCGCTCATAAGTGCGCGGCGCCGCCGCAGCAGGATACTCCGCGGCGCTGGATTCAGGCTCCGTCTCCACATCGCGTCGCTCTAAGAAGCGCACGGTATCCGCCAGAATCTCATACGCCTTGCGCGGATTGCCCTCGCGGTCGGTGTATTTGCGCGTCTGTAGCTTCCCTTCCACCAGCACCAGCTTGCCTTTCGTCATATAGTTCGCGACGGTGTCGGCGAGCTGACGGAATGCGACGATATCGAAAAAGTCGGTCACCTTCTCTTCGCCCGCGCGCGTCCCGCGATCCACAGCGAGCGTGAAGCGCACGACCGACACGCCATCGGGTGTTGCGCGCAGCTCGGGATCGCGCGTCAATCGCCCTACCAGTACGATTCGGTTGTAGTACATAGCACCCTCCCCTTACGAGGATTTGGCGAACTCCTCCGGCTCCAGGCGGAAGGTGCGGTAGCGAATCACATCCTCGTTGATTTTGAGGATGCGGTTCAGCTCCTCGGCGGCTTTCGGTTGCCCTTCGTAGCGGAACAGGAGGTAGACGCCCTCCTTGTGTTTTTTAATCTCATACGCCAGCTTGCGCTTATCCCACACGCGCGCGGTATGGACAGTCGCGCCGAGGTTCTCCAGCACGCTGCGCGCGCGGTCGATAATCGCGTTTACCTGCTCCTCCTCCAGCGAGGCTGGGAGGATCGCCATCGTTTCGTAGTAGCGTGGATGCTCCATGTTTACCCTCCTGTGGACCATAGAGTTTCGGGGCTTCGCGTCGCGAAGCCAGAAGGGTCCTGTGACAGGGCGTATTATACCCAATTGTCATCCCGCCATCCCCCGCGTTCAGGAACCTAAATCCCGCGCGAATCGTAGTATAATTGCATGGCAGGAAAATCCCTCCTGCCGCAGCGGGCAGTATCCTTTCAGAACTGGCGTTCGGACTCTTCGCCTCAGAAGTATGCGCGGTTTACACGGCGTGTATGGAATATTTCCTTCACGGGTCAGAAACCCCTGCGATTCCAATCGCGTCTAACCGATAATGCTTAAAACGGCGTCGTTGGGGCGACCCTGTATCCTTAGACATGGGGTGACATATGAGGCGAACCGAACGCCCGTCGCGGGAACACGCGACCCGACTGCCCGTCGAACACACAAGGGGGTCTAAGAGCATGAGCGCATCCGACTTCTTGCGCCAGATCGAGGAACAGCGACGGCTGGAAAAACAGATTATGTGGGAAGGCACTTTTCGGGACTACCTGGAGATTGTCCAGAAGAACCCGAAGGTGGCGAACCTCGCGCATGCGCGAGTCTATGACATGATCATCAGCGCGGGCGTCGAGGAGCATGGCGATGGACAGCCGCGCGAATATAAGTTTTTCACCTCCGAGCTTTTCGGCATGGAGCGCACCTTGCAGCAGCTGGTGGAGGAATACTTCGCCCCCGCTGCGAAACGGCTCGATGTGCGCAAGCGCATCCTGCTGCTGGTGGGCCCCGTCGGCGGCGGTAAGTCGACGCTGGTGACCATGCTCAAGCGCGGGCTCGAGCGCTACTCGCGCACCGAAGAAGGCGCGGTCTACGCCATCAAGGACTGCCCCATGCACGAAGAGCCGCTCCACCTCGTGCCCGAAGAGTTGCGCGCCGACTTCAAACGCCAGTTCGGTGTGCATATCGAGGGCGACCTGTGCCCTGTGTGCCAGTGGAAACTGCGCCACGAATGGGGCGAGAACATTCAGGATGTGCCCGTCGTGCGCATCCGATTCTCCGAGCGCGAGCGCACGGGCATCGGCACCTTCAAACCGTCCGACCCGAAATCGCAGGATGTGTCCGAACTCACGGGCAGCGTGAACCTGAACCTGCTGACCCAGATTGGCGTCGAGTCCGACCCGCGCGTTTATAACTTCGACGGCGAACTGAACAAAGCCAACCGCGGCGTGATGGAGTTCATCGAGATGCTCAAAGCCGATAAGCGGTTCCTGTATGAACTCAACACCGTCGCGGGCGAGCAGATGATAAAAATCGGACGCTTCGCACTCATCTACACCGATGTCGTCGTGATTGCCCACACCAACGAGTACGAATACAACGCCTACTTCTCCAACAAGGAGAACGAGGCGATGATCGACCGCATGTTCGTGGTCAAAGTGCCCTACAACCTGCAGGTCTCGCAGGAGGTGCGCATCTACGAGAAACTGATTCAGCAGTCGCAGTGGAGCGACGAGACACAGGATCTGTCCAAAGTGCATATTGCGCCGCACTCGCTGCGCGTGGCGGCGATGTTCGCCGTGCTGAGCCGCCTCAAGCCCCCGAAGAAGAGCGGGATGTCGCTGATGACCAAAATGAAGCTCTACGATGGCGAGCGACAGGTCGGCGACTGGGATCAGCGCCATGTGAAAGAGCTGCGCGAGGAGTACACCGACGAAGGCTTGAACGGCGTCTCGCCGCGCTTCATCCTGAACCGCCTCTCGGCGGCGATGGTGCGCGGCGACAAAGGCTACATCACGCCCATCGATGTGCTGCGTTCCATTCGAGACGGTCTCACCGAATACACCAGCAACGAGGAAGAGCGCAAGAAACTGCTCACCCTGCTCGACGATGTGCGCAAGGAGTACGACGAGCAGATCAAGAAGGAAGTGCAGCGGTTCTTCGTCTACAGCTACGAGGAAGCCGCGCACACTCTGCTGGAGAACTATCTGGACAATGTGGACGCCTACTGCAACAAGACGAAGGTGCGCGACCCGATTACGGGCGAGGAAGTCGATCCCGACGAGAAGCTGATGCGTAGCATCGAGGAGCAGATTGGGGTGTCGGAGAACGCGAAGCGCGAGTTTCGCGAGGGGATTATGCGGTCGGTGGCGTCGCTGGCGCGGCGCGGCGTGCGCTTCGAAATCGGCAGCGACGAACGCCTGCGCGAAGCGATTGAGCGCAAACTCTTCGCCGACCTGAAAGATGTGGTCAAAATCACCACCTCTGCGCGCACGCCCGACCCTGAGCAGCTGCGCAAGATTAACGATGTGATTGACCGCATGGTCGCGCACGGCGGCTACACGCCCGAAAGCGCGAACGAGATTCTGCGCTATGTTGGCGCGCTCCTGAATCGCTAATCGTCCAACGGAAGGGGGAGCCACAAGTGCACAGGGCGGGCGTACCCCCTCTCCGTTGACGGAGAGGGGGACAGGGGGTGAGGGTGAGAAAGCGTGGGAAATTGCAAGCGCGTCTCCCCAAGTTGAGGCAACGCGATGTACCCTTGTCAGGATGCCCGAACGCCAGTCAATACCCCCACCCACAACCCAATCCACAGCAGGCGCAAGCAGGAAACTGCGCCCCGCGCTCGAACCCTCTATCGGAGGTTCTATGACGATGGCGCGACCAGTGACTCTGTTTACGGGACAGTGGGCAGACCTGCCCCTTGAGACGATGGCGCAGAAAGCGAAGGAGTTCGGCTATGACGGATTGGAACTCGCCTGCTGGGGCGACCACTTCGATGTGGAGAAAGCCCTCACGCAGGACGGGTACTGCGAATCGCGCTGGGAGATTCTGGGCAGGTACGGGCTGAAATGCTTCGCGATTAGCAATCACCTCGTGGGGCAGGCAGTGTGCGACCAGATCGACGAGCGACATAGGGCAATTCTGCCCCCGCGCGTATGGGGCGACGGGAACCCCGAAGGGGTGCGCCAGCGCGCCGCCGAGGAGATGAAACACACCGCCCGCGCCGCGCGCAAACTGTTCAACTGCGCCCCCGACTCGGTGAAGCAACAACTGACCCGCGTGGTAGTGAACGGCTTCACGGGCAGCAGCATCTGGCCCTACCTCTATTCGTTCCCGCCCAACCCGCCCGATTTGGTCGAGAAAGGCTTCGCCAACTTCGCCACGCGCTGGAAGCCGATTCTGGAGGTGTTCGAGCAAGAGGATGTCTATTTCGCGCTGGAGGTGCATCCGACAGAAATCGCGTTCGATATCGTGACCGCTGAGCGCGCGATTGAGGCGGTCGGCGGACACCCGCGCTTCGGCTTTAACTATGACCCCAGCCATCTAGGCTATCAGGGTGTGGACTATGTGGCGTTCATCCGCCGCTTCCGCGACCGCATTTTCCATATGCATGTGAAGGATGTCTGGTGGTCGGATACGCCGCGTCTGTCGGGTGTGTTCGGCGGGCATCTGAACTTCGGCGACTCGCGCCGCTACTGGGACTTCCGCTCGCCCGGGCGCGGCTCGATTGACTTTGAGGAGATTATCCGCGCGCTGAACGAGATTGGCTATCAGGGACCGCTGTCGGTGGAATGGGAAGACAGCGGGATGGATCGCGAGCATGGGGCGCGCGAGGCGTGCGCGTTCGTGCGCCATCTCGACTTCGAGCCGTCGCGCGTGGCGTTCGACGCAGCGTTCGAGCGGGGATAATCACACCTTCGGCGGCTGGAAGCGGTTGAAGGTCGCCTCATCAAAGGGCGGTCTGAGCTTGCCCTGCGCAATCATCTGCTCCAGTCGTCGGATGGTGTTCATCACGCGGGCGGGCACATCCTTGCGCGTGAAGCGCATCGGGCTGAGTCCTACGCCCTTCTCGCGCACGCCGTAGACAATCGTCCCGCTGCGGAACTGCCCTTTGGCGACGCGCTGACACACATCGAACACGGCGTTGTCCACGCGCTTCATCATGCTGGTCAGCACGCGCCCCGGCGCGAGGTGGTCCTGGTCGCTGTCGACGCCAATCGCGTAGAAGCCCTTGCCCTTCTGCTGCGCGGCGCGAATCACACCCACGCCGCAACGCCCCGCCGCGTGATAGATAATGTCCGCGCCCTGATTGAACTGCGTCAGCGCCAGTTCACGCCCCTTGTTCACATCGTCCCAGTTGCCTGTGTAGCCCACCAGCACCTGCGCACGGGGATTGGTCGTCTTGACCCCCGCCCGATAGCCGTACTCGAACTTCTTAATCAGGGGCACATTCATCCCGCCGATGAAGCCGACCTTGTTGGTTTTCGTCATCGCGCCTGCTAACGCGCCCACCAGAAACGAGCCTTCCTGCTCGTTGAAAATCAGCGAGACGCAGTTCGGCAGGTTCGGCGCTTTGCCGTCCACGATGCCAAAATAGACTTTGGGGAAACGCGGCGCGACTCTGGCTAAGGCGTCCTCCATCAAAAAGCCGACGGCAAACACCACATTGAAGCCCTGCCGTGCGAGCGTCATCAGGTTGCGCACATAATCGGCGGCGGTGCGGGACTCCAGATAGCGTACTTCCGCGTCGAGTTCTTTCTGAGCGCGTTGCAGCCCGCGCCACGCCGAAGCGTTGAACGACTCGTCGCCAATCCCACCAACATCGGTCACCATCGCTGCGCGTAGCTTCTGCATAGAACCTCCCTGTTTCGACGGATATTGTACCCTTTCTGTCTGTCCCCCCTTGACAAACGGCGCAAAATGTGCTATAATAGAGACGCTAATCGGTTAACGGTAGGCGTTTAGCCTTATCGCGCCGATGCACTGACAATCCAACGAACGGAGGTACAGCGATGAAGCGAGTGCTGATGGTTCTTGTAGCATGTGGCGCGCTGGCTACGCTGGCGAGCGCGCAGAGTATCCTCGTGCGCCCCTATGTGTGGCACGACGACGCCTCGTCTGACTTCTCCGCCTCGTTTGCAAACGGCTGTCTGACTCTGTCGGACACCTCGACCGACTGTCAAGGCAACTCCCCCGAATGGTACTCCCAGTGTGGTTGGGGCAACCGCCACCACTGGTTGCTCTCGTTAGATGGGATTAGCCCCGCGTTTTTTGACCCCGACTCGGACGGCAGCGTCTTGGAGCTGGAAGTGACTTTCAACCTGACCCCCGTAATGCAGGCGGGTCGCACTGTGGAAGCAGGGCTGTTCTTGGTGGAGCGTCCGTTCCCCCGTTATCCACGCAGTGTGAACGATCAAGGCAACTGGTGGGCAGACGGCGTGTTGATGGTGGCGAACGAGTCTGCTGACGGCAGCGGCGGCGAGATTGCCGCGTTCGGCGGGCGAATGCCGTTCTGGGGAGGCGGCGGCGTGCGCTATCAGGGCGGCCCGATTACCCTCGTGTTCCGCTACGACGGGCAGACCAAGCGCGTGCAGTACGAAGTGCGCTATAATAACACGACCGCGACTAGCCCATGGCTCGCGCCAGGCGACTCCGCCAGTACCTACAACAACGGACCGCACGGGCTGCGATACTTTCAACTGGGCGGCTACCTGCAAATTAACGGCATCAATCAGGGCAACACGCAGGGCGGCGTCGCGCAGTGGTGCGCCATCAAACTAAACGGCAAGACCATTCTCGGACCAGATTCGGGAGATGTGAATCGCGACGGCTGCATCGACGATTCGGATCTGCTGACCGTGCTGTTCAACTTCGGTACGGGCTGCGGCAATTAGCCCTCATCCTTTGCCCCATCTCTCGCGTGCGGGAGATGGGGCGTTTTACGGCGATGACCAAGCGACGCGTGACTTTGGAGGATGTTGCCAAACGCGCAGGCGTGTCGAAAGTGACGGTTTCGAACATCTTGAATAACCGCCCGACCGCTGTGCCGATTAGCGAGACGACTCGGCAGCGCGTGCTGGCGGTCGTGCAGGAGCTGGGCTACTACCCGAATGCCGTTGCGCGCGCCTTAGCCCGCCAGCGCACGGATACCATCGCGATTGTCCTTCAGTTTCCTGCCATCTTTCAGGGCTGGTCGGGCTTCACGAACGAGCTAATGCACGGCGTGTCGGATAAAGCAATCGAGCTGGGCTACGACATCCTGCTGCACACCTGCGCGCAGCCGAGCGTGGAGCTGGAAGCGCAGTCGCTGATGGACGGGCGCGTGGACGGCGCGCTGCTGCTGCGCGACTACGACGACCCGCTCTCTTCCATTCTGGCGGAGCGTGATTTTCCGCATGGGCTGTTCTTTACGCGCAGCCCGCGCGCTGATGTGTGCTGGGTCGATTGCGACAATTACAAAGGCGCGCAACTGGCGGTGGAGCATCTGCTAACTCTGGGGCGCACGCGAATCGCGCACCTTGCAGGACCGCCCAGTGCGTGCAGCGCGTTAGACCGTCTGCAGGGCTATCGCGACACTATGGAACGACACGGGCTGAGCGTCTCTGCCGAGTGGATAATTCCCGCCCACTACAGCGGCGCAGACCTGACCCCGCTGGCAAAACTCTTGCTGCAGCCGAAACGCCCAAACGCAATCTTCGCGTGGAGCGACGAGGTCGCCATCCGCGCGATGAACCTCTGTAAAGAGTTAGGGCTACAAGTGCCTGACGATGTGGCAGTGGTCGGTTTCGACTCCACGCAGACCTGCGAATACACCGACCCACCGCTGACCAGCGTGCGCCAGCCGATTTACGACATGGCGGCGACCGCGCTGGAGATGCTGGTCAAACTCATCCGCAACGAGCCGCTGGAGGCGTGCACGCGCGTCTTCGAGCCGACGCTGAATATTCGCGGTTCGTGCGGAGCGCAAATGGAGGCGCGACCATGAAACAGGAACTGGATCCGAAAATCGCCTGGGGCGCGATTGCGCTGATTGTGGCGATTGTGGCACTGGGCTACTATTTCTTTTTCCGCACGCCGTCGGGCGAACTGACGGCGGAACAGGCGGGTATGGGCAAGCCCATGCGACCGGGCGAGCTGCCGCCCGGAACCCCGCCCCCGCCATGGGAAACCAACCCGCAGACCCCTGCGGGGCAATAGGAGGGCATGATGCGAAACAAGGGCTTTACACTCATCGAACTGCTGGTCGTAATTGCGATTATCGCCATTTTAGCTGCGATACTGTTCCCGGTCTTTGCGCAAGCGCGCGAGAGCGCACGGCTGACCGCGTGTACCAGCAACGCCAAACAGATTGCCACTGCGATGCTGATGTACGCCGACGACTATGACGAAACGCTTCCTCCGCGCCGCGATGAGTCGGCTCCTACATGTCAGGCGCAAATCTGGATGCCGTCAGGACAGTACGACACATGGACGGTTTATCGGCGCAACTGGAAGCACCTCGTGAACGCCTACATCCGAAACACGGACATCTTCGTCTGCCCGACGAACCCCGCCTCGCGCGTCGCCGACGAACAGGCGAGCTGTCAGAACACGCCTGAACCGCGCTTCATGCGGGGCTACTTCTACTATCACGCCTTCTTCCGCGTAGGCGGCGCGCCAGGCAGTCCCGAATGGTGGGCAGGACGCGGCTATGGACTGCGCAACATCGAGTATCCAGCGCAGTCGCTCCTCGTCGCCGAGAACAAAGATGTCTACCCCGACTATGGTCCCTGGATGTCGTTCTACGCGAACTGGAGCCGCAGCGTCGGCTCGAACTGGGGCGCGAGACACCGCGGCAGCGACAAACACAGCACAATCATCTTCGCCGACGGACACGCGAAATATATGGCGTATGAGACAACCTGTATCCGTGCGGGCGGTACGAACCTGAACATGTGGCAATACAACCCGTGCAACCCCAGCGACATCACGAACGGCAACCCGAACATCAACTGGTTGAATACTTTCTGCTATACGCTGATGAATCGGGTGCCATGCCCATAACCAGTCTCGCAGGAGTAGATTGCGTCCCAGAGGGCTGCGGACACAATCTACTCCTACAATCATAAATGATGATAAGGGTATGCATGCCAAAATGCTACTAATACCAATCGTGGTTTCAGGTGTTGCAATTTCGCCCTCACCCTCCAGCCTGACAAGGGTACACAGTGTCGCCTCAACTTGGGGAGACACTCCTGCGGTTTCCCACGCTGTTTCCACCTCACCCCCCAGCCTCCTCTCCGTAAACGGAGAGGGGGAGCCGAGCGTGTGTGGGGCAGGCATACCCCCCTCTCCGTTTACGGAGAGGGGGGATAGGGGGGTGAGGTTGGTCAAATCGGGGGACGGCGCAGAGGTATTTAACCTAGGCGTTGTGGGAAATGGGTTGGGGGTGAGGGCAAAAACGCGCGGGCGAGACTCCAGGGTAGGTTTTTCGCTGCTTGAAACCTCGATCGGTATAAAACACTCTATCGGAACACTCGAGATTCCTCGCTTCGCTCGGAATGACAAGAGAGCCTTCAGAATGCCAAGTCTGTCATTCCGAGCGAAGCGAGGAATCTCGCCCGATAACACTCCCTGCTGGAAGGACTTCTTATGGACGCCAAAACCTTACTTGAGCAATTAGCCCGACGCGCGTTCGATTTTTTCTGGAACGAGACGCATCCTGACACGGGCTTCACGAAAGACCGCGCGAACAACTACGAGCGCGACTCGTTCGATGTGTCCAGCATCGCGGCGAGCGGGTACGCACTGGCAAGCCTGCCCATCGCCGTGCGTCGGGGTTGGGTCTCTCGCGCGAACGCCCTGCGCCGCGCTCGCACGATGATGGACGGACATCTGCAGCTCGAACATCAACGCGGGTGGCTCTATCACTTCATCCACTGGGAAACGGGCAAGCGGATGTGGCAGAGCGAGATCTCGTCCATTGACACGGGGCTGTTCGTGATGGGCGCGCTGTTTGCGGCGCATGCCCTCAACGACACCGCGCTGCTGCATAAGGTGAACCAGTTCTTCGAACGGATGGACTTCCAGTGGATGCTTACCGACGGCGGCGCGAAACCCGACGAGAAAACCTTAGGGCACGGCTGGAAGCCTGAAACGGGGTTCCTGAAAAACCGCTGGAGCGAGTACGCCGAGCATATGTTTTTGTACCTGTTGGCGCTGGGCGCGCCCGAACCCATCCCCGCCGAGTGCTGGGACGCATGGCGACGCCCGATTGTGAAATACAAAGAGTACGAGCTGTTGCTGGGCGGCCCGCTGTTTATTCATCAGATGAGCCACGCCTATATCGATTTCAAGGGCAGGCGCGACCGACTGGGCTACAACTACTGGGGCTCCTCGCGCAACGCGACGCTGGCGCAACGCGCGTTCTGTATCGAGCATGCCAGTCGCTTCAAGACCTACGACGCCGATGTGTGGGGATTGACCGCGTCCGACGGACCCGACGGCTATCGAGCCTACGGCGCGCCTGGCTGGGTCGACCACGACGGCACAGTGGCTCCTACTGCCTCCATCACCTCCGTCATCTTCACGCCGAGCGAGAGCATTCGGGCGATTAAGACCATCTACGATCGCCATCACGCCAAACTCTGGGGGCGCTACGGCTTCGGCAACGCCTTTAATGTGGATCGAGACTGGTGGGGGCGTGAGGTGATTGGCATCGACTTAGGCATGATGCTCCTTGCACTGGAGAACCATCAGAATCGGGGTTATGTGTGGGAGGTGTGCGCGAAAATTCCTGCAATCCAGCGTGGGCTGCAGGCGGCGGGCTTTCGGGAGACGGGCGAGCGAGATAATGGGGCGTCCTATCCGCTCAAGAAGTAAGTCCCTCAAAGGTTAAAGCGTCCCTTTTTGCCTTGATGCCCGCCGAAGCCGCCGCCTCCACCCTAACCCTCCCCGCAAGCGGGGAGGGAGCGCACGCGCGGGCAACCACACTCCTCCCCCGTTCACAGGGGGGTGGGAGGAGAGAAGAGAATAGGAGGCAAAGAGGGGCGACTTAATCTTTGAGGCACTTAAGCTCCTCTAATGTGAAAACGCCCTCTTTTGGTGCGACGGCATTCTTGCCGTCGTGTCGCCTGGGTATCCTCA
>CALKLF010000026.1 GCA_937992175.1 uncultured Fimbriimonadales bacterium
ACACTCTAATTTCGGATTCACATGGTGAGGGTGTTCGAAAAATCAGGGGCGTCAGTGTTTGAGATGCCTCGCTCCGCTCGGCATGACAAGGGGCACTCGGAGCGCAACCCCTGTCATTCCGAGCCGAAGGCGAGGAATCTCCACCAACTCGAAGCGTTTTTCGAACACCCTCTCACACGGTTGACTTGTCCCGTATTCGCCTCACCTCGCGACAGAGCACATCCACCACATACTGCAGGTCATCCCAGGTGGTGTCGTGTCCGAGCGTGAAGCGGACGCCTTCCTGCGCGGCGGTTTCGTCCCAGCCGAGCGCGAGCAGCACATGCGAAGGTTCCAGCGAGCCTGCGCTGCACGCCGCGCCGCTGCTTGCGCCGATTCCCGCCCTGTCGAGCGCAATCAGCAGGCTATCGGCGGGGACGCCCACGAACCGAAAATGCGCGTTGCCAGGTAGCCGCTCGGTCGGATGCCCCGTGAGAATTGCGTTGGGGATGGTCTCCCGCACGGTTTGAATGAACCGGTCGCGCAGCTGGGTCAGGCGTTGCGCCTCCGTTTCGCGCGTGGCTTCGGCGAGTTTCACGGCTTCCGCAAAGCCCACGATACCCGCCACATTTTCCGTGCCTGCGCGACGGTCGCGCTCCTGCCCACCGCCCACCATCAGCGGCTGCAGCGGGGTGAGCGCACGCACATAGAGCGCGCCTGCGCCTTTGGGTCCGTAGATCTTATGCGCCGACACGCTCAGCAGGTCGCAGCCAATTGCCTCCACATCCACGGGCAACAGCCCGAAGGTCTGCACGGCGTCCACATGGAACCACACGCCCCGCTCTTTGCAAATCCGCGCGATTGCCTCCACGGGCTGCAGGGTTCCGATTTCGTTATTGGCGTGCATCACGGACACCAGCCAGGTCTCGTCCCGAATTCGCTCGCGCATGGCGTCGGGGTCTACCTGCCCGTAGCGGTCGACGGGGATGTGTTCCACCTCATAGCCAAAGGGTCGGAGCCACTCGGCGGCGTGCAGTACGCAGTGGTGTTCCACTGCCGAGACCAGGATGTGCCTGCGGTTCGCGGGGGCTTTCAGCGCGCAGCCAATCACTGCAAGGTTGCACGATTCCGTGCCCGACGAGACAAAGCAGATTTCGGCGGGGTCGGCGTGCAGCGCAGCGGCAAGCGTCTCTCGCGCGGCGTCAATCGCCATTCGCGCGCGTCTGCCCCAGCGGTGCAGGCTCGACGGATTGCCGAACTCACTTTTCAGGTACGGCTCCATCGCCCTGCGCACGCGCAGGTCTAACGGGGTGGTCGCCGCATGGTCTAAGTAGACGGCTCGCATTAGCGAATCAATTTCCCCGTAATCAGTTTATAAATATCCAGCGAGAACACCGTGAGGAAAATCATCAGCACGATGACAAGTCCCGCCATTTGCACCCGCGCCATCGCTTCGGGGCTGAGTTTGCGGCGGCGCAGCGCCTCGATGGTGAAAATCAGCAGGTAGCCGCCGTCCAGCACAGGAATCGGCAACAGGTTGATAATGCCCAGCATCACGCTGAACTTGGCGGCGAAGTCGGCGACTTCCACCAGTCCCAGCCGCGCCGTGGCGTTGGTGACGCTGGCGATGGAAATCACGCTGCCCACCTCGTGGATATTGCCCTGCCCGAAAATCATTCGACGCAGCCCATCCACAATCGCCACGCTCATCCCGACGGTCATCAGCCCCGCATGCACGAGTACCTGATGGAACGGCTCTTTTTTGCGCATCACATGCCACATCACGCCGATTTGCCCGATTTTGCGGGGCTGCCCGTCGATCTCGGCGTCCACTTCGCGCGGCGTGATTGTAATCGTGAAGGTTTCGCCTTCGCGCTCCATCGTGAGCTGGAGGGGCTTGTTTGCGTTGGCGCGGATGATTTCGCCTGCTTGCTCAGTGGTCTCAACAGGCTCCCCGTTGATGGCAAGCAGCACATCGCCCGTGCGCAATCCTGCCTCCTGAGCGGGCGAATCGGGCATCACCATCCGTACCTGCGGCGTCCGATCGTCCAGCGAGGGCAGCCCCGCCGTCATCCCGATAATTACGAACAGAATAAACCCGAACAGCACGCTCGCCACAGGACCCGCCAGCACGGTCAAAAAGCGCGCATGGAGCGGCTTGGACTGGAAACTGCCCTCGAGATGTTCCTCGTCGGGCATCATGCCCGGGATTTTGACGAACCCGCCCACCGGGAACGCGCGAATGGTATACAGCGTGCCACCGCGCCCGCGCCACAGGCGCAGCAGGATAGGACCAATTCCGATGGCGAACTCTTCGACTTTCATCTTGAACCGCTTGGCGACCCACATGTGCCCCAGCTCATGCGCCGCCACCAGCAGCGTGAAAATCCCCACTAAGTAAAGAATCGTCAGCCACATCGTTTGTATCCTCAGTTCGTAGTCCCTGAATGCATCAATCGCCTCACACCAGAAACGTCGCATCCAGACACAAGTTGTACTCATTCAAAGATTCCTCGCCTTCGGCTCGGAATGACAAGTTCATTTCTGAGCGAACCACTTTGTCATTCCGAGCGGAACGAGGAATCTCGCTCGCTCAAAACCGATAGGCAGCAACTTGGTTTATATTATGGCATATCGAGTGCATGCGCAGGTATATCTTTGCGCCCCAAACAGGCAAATCCGCAGTAAAACGCCATTCTCAAGACGCCGAAATTCACCTCAGGCTCCAAAAGAAATCACAGCGTACCACGCGTGCGTTCCCTTCCCGCTTGCGGGGAGGGTTGGGGTGGGGGCGGCGGCTTCGGCAGGCGTAAGACAAAAAGGGACGATTGAGGCGCTTATTATGCAGTCTCTTCCTTCCCTTAACTAAATAGGCTTCTGCTCCTGCAGGAGTGCCCTTGCCCAGCCATCGGCTTGCATTACATGCTCCAGTGTCGCAGGCAGGGGCTGATGCGCTGTCATCGCCTGCTCCACCATGCGCGCGATGTCCGTGAAGCGGATACGCCCTTGCAGGAACGCGCGCACGGCGACCTCGTTGGCAGCGTTTAGCACGGTGGGCATCGTGCCGCCAATCCGCGCCGCCTCGTATGCTAGCTCCAGACAAGGGTAGCGCGCGGGATCAGGCGTTTCAAAGGTCAGCTGCCCAATCTGCTCTAAGCGCAGGCGCGGCAGCTCCGTGTCTACGCGCTCAGGATACAACAGCGCATACTGAATCGGCAGGCGCATATCAGGCAGGCTGAGTTGCCCGATTACCGAGCCGTCTACGAACTCCACCAGCGCATGCACGATGCTCTGCGAGTGGATCAGCACTTCCACCTGCTCCAGTTTCAAGCCGAACAGATGTTGCGCCTCGATGACCTCCAGCCCCTTGTTCATCATCGTGGCGGAATCGACGGTGATTTTCGCGCCCATGTCCCAGTTGGGGTGCTGGAGGGCTTCCTGCACGGTAATCGCGTCGAAAGTCTCCAGCGGACGGGCGCGGAACGGTCCCCCTGAGGCAGTAAGGATCAGGCGGGCGACATGCTCACGCCTGCCCGCGAGCATCGCCTGGAACGCGCCCGAATGCTCACTGTCGATGGGCAGCAAAGGCGCGTTGAACTGCTCGGAGACGCGCATCACCACCTCGCCTGCCGCTACCAGCACCTCTTTGGTGGCGAGCGCGACCGTTTTGCCCGCCTCCAGCGCGGCGAGCGTTGGCTTGAGCGCAATCGCGCCGCCCAACGCGACGACGACCACATCGACCTCCGCGCATTGCACCATCGCGCACAGTCCCTCTACCCCCACGAACGGGATATGCTCCGACGGGGAAGCGTGGGGCGGTTCGATTAGCCCTGTCAGGCGCACGCCGAACTCCGCTGCCTGAGCCAGCAAGGTCTTGTGGTCGCGATAGGTCGCCAGCCCCACCACCTGCAACCGTTCAGGCAACCTGCGAATGACATCCAGCGTCTGCTTGCCGATGGAGCCTGTGGAGCCGAGGATTAATACACGGCGCATTAGAGAAAGGATACCCCAAATGGCACAAAATGTGCTATAATAAGCAGGGGGCGTGCGGATGCGCCCGCCCTGTGATTGTCTTCAATCACACAGGAGGTCAGATATGGAGAAACGCTATCAAGTGTTAGGCAGTCTCGCGGGGTTGTTGTTATTGGGTTTCACCTTTGCCGATTCACCTTCTCCCCGAACGCCGTTGCTGGTTAACAAGCCGATTACTCCCGCGTGGGCGCCGCTGTGGGATTGGGAGCAGCCCCATTCGTTCGAGTTTCAGCATCGCGCGATTGAGTCGTTGACGGGCGTGCAGGGTGTTGGGGCGTGCTGTGCGGAGGGCGTGACGCACGACGGCTACGCGCTGCACCTGTGCTTTGCGCCAGGTACGCCCCCTGAATATGTAGAGTACATCTCGCGTCTGATATTTGGCGATTTTATGCCCGCTTACGATGCGAGCACGCGCTGGTCATCTACTTCCTACGGCAGCACGGGCAGCCGCGGCAACCCCATCCGCTTGCGCTGGAGTTTCGTGCCCGACGGGGTGCAGCTGCCCGGACTGAACAGCGGTACGCAACCCAGCAACCTGTTCAGCAGTATGAACAGCAAGTTCGGCGGCAACACTACGCTTTGGCAGAACCAGTTCCGCAACAGTTTCGCTCGCTGGCAGCAGGTAGCAGGCGTGCGCTATGAGGAGGTCAGCGACGACGGCGCGGCGTTCCCCAATAGCGGCGGCTCGGCGACTGCCCCACGCGGCGATGTGCGCATCGGCGCACGCCCTCTCGATGGTGCAGGCAATGTGCTGGCGTTCAACTACCTCCCTAACATAGGCGACATGGTGCTGGACAGCAGCGAGAGCTGGCAATCCAGCTTCGCGACCTACCGCTTCCTGCGCAATACCGTGATGCACGAACACGGACACGGGCTGGGCTTTGGACATGTGGTTCCCACAAACCAGACCAAGCTGATGGAGCCTTACTTGAACACGAACTTTGACGGTCCTCAGGATGACGACATTCGTGGCACGCATCGCTTCTACGGCGACCCTTATGAGCTGAACAACAGCGTGTCTCAAGCGACCCTGATTGATATGACCAACACCAACAATACCACGCTGGAATTCGCCAGTTTAGACCGCACCGCGGATGTGGACTGGTATCGTCTCCAAATCCCGGCGTTTCGCCGCCTGACGATTACCGTCACGCCGATTGGTGCTACTTACGAAGTCGGTCCGCAGGGCGGTACGACTTCGACAGTAGACACGCGGGCGATTCAGAACTTGCAGCTGGAGCTGCGCAACAGCACAGGCACAACAATCTTGGCTTCGGCGACCTCGAACGGCGTGGGGCAAGCAGAGCAAATCGCGAACTTCGTGCCGCCCCCAGCTGGCGGAACCTTCTATGCACGAGTGTTCTCGGGTCCTGGCTCCACCGATAATGTGCAGCGCTATCGCATCACGGTGCAGACCACCTCGCGCCCTGTCGGCGACATCGACGGCAACGGCTGTGTGGACGATGCCGACCTGTTGCAGGTGCTGTTTAGTTTCGGCTCCAATAACCCCGCTGTTGACCTGAACGGCGACGGCATGGTGGACGACGCGGATCTGCTGCTGGTGCTGTTCAACTTCGGCAGCGGGTGCTAACGCGAATCAGGGTACGACGGCGTTCCTGCCGTCGTACCTTTTACCTCCATAACAATTCCATCAACAGCGGCTCATAGCGGCGACGCAGGTCGGTGTTGGCGTAGCCAATCCAGCCGACAGGGGCGCGAATGTCCAGCGGCGCGCGCAACGGCTCGCCCCGCAAATCCGTCACCTGCACGCCCAACTCCTGCGCGATGAGCGCGGTGCAGATGTCGTAGGGATGGCAAGTCAGCGGCGAGACAGGCAGTCCCATCCGCGTGAATGCCCACGGACGCAGGTCGGCAATCAGGCGGTCGCGCCCGCTCATCAGCTCAAACAGCTGACCCCCTGTGGAGGCGTACTGGTCTTCAAACGCCAGCGGGTTGACGCTCTCGCCCAGCGCACGTGCCCAGAACTCCGACTCCAGCTCGGCGATTTTGAGCTTGCCTTCGGGGAACAGTTTGACGAACGAGGCGAAGCCGTGTTCGAGCGTCTCGGCGCGGCTCGGGGAAAGCGGCGTGGGCTGAATCTCGCCTGTGAGCATGTTGTGCAGCTCTGCGTGCGCCCCCTTGCCGCGGATTGCCCACAGATGATACGCCAGATACTGGCGCGTGGTGGGCAGCTCGGTCTGCATCGCGAGCAGCGTATGCTCCAGCGTCGTCTCGCGCCCGAAGTTGGGAGCAATCGCGCTCAGCAGCCACGCGCTGCGCTTATCGTACATCAGCGGGCGCGTGCCGTCGATGGGGTCGACTATCAGCAGGAACTCCGCCTCACGGGCGGGTGTCCCTTCGGGCAGCGGATACCAGCCGTCGTCGCCTATCCCCTCCGCAATCAGCACGAACGGCGACTCCTGCGCCCATTCGCGACAGAGGTCAATCAGCAGCGTCTCGAGGTGCGCGTCGATGGCGTACTGCGTATCGCCGCCCGCGTCGTGGCTCACCTGCGCCAGAACGGCAGGGTTCTGAGAACGCAGATGCCGATACAGATGGTCGCGCAGGCGTAAATGCAACTGACGCAGGCGGTTCAGATAAAAACTTATCTCCCGACTGAGCAACAGGCTCATAACGCAGGGAGTGTACCTCAGACATGGGGTATAATAGAAACCAAGATGAAAACGCACTCAAATGTGGGAGATATTCTCAAAATTGACGGCTCTTATGGTGAAGGCGGCGGGCAGATACTGAGGACAGCGTTAGCCTTATCGATGATTACGGGTCAACCAGTGGAGTTTTACAATCTGCGTGTGAAGCGCCCCAATCCGGGCTTGCAACCGCAGCACTTGACCGCGATTCACGCCGCCGCGACGATTAGCAACGCGCGGGTGGAAGGCGCGATGATTGGCTCCACCGAGTTGCGCTTTGAACCAGGCGAGGTCGTCGGCGGGGAGTTCATGTTCGATATCGAGGACATCGCGGGTCAAGGCTCGGCGGGCGCGCTGGCGCTGGTGGCGCAGACGGCGTTGTTGCCCCTCGCGCTGAAAGGTCAGTCGGCGAAGATTACGCTGTTCGGCGGCACGCATGTCGGCTGGAGTCCGGGCACGGACTACATCGAGTATGTCTACCTGCCCGCGTTGCGCCATTTTGGGGTCGAGGCGCGTATCGAGACGCTGGAAGCGGGCTTCTACCCGCGCGGCGGGGGACGCGCCGTGCTGTATGTGCAACCCGCGAGCCTGCCCCTCAAGCCCATCGACTGGCGCGAGCGGGGACGGCTCAAGCGTGTGCGCCTCATTTTCACGCTTTCGAACCTGCCTGAAAGCATCCTGCGCCGCGGCGATCAGGCGGCGGAAACGCTGATTGGACTGATGGGGCTACAGCCAGAGTTCGTGCATCGCGTGCTGCCCTCGCGCGGGTTCGGGCTTTCGGTGACGCTCACAGCGGAAGCGGAACACGGCTATGCGGGCTTCATTCGGCTCGGACGGCGCGGCGTCGCCATCGAACAGGTCGTCGAAGAGGCGTGGAACGAGTTCACCGCCTGGGCGAAAACGCGCACGGCGGTTGACTACTTCCTGTCTGACCAACTGATTCTGCCCGCGCTGTTTGCCAGCGGCGCGAGCGCATGGACGACCCATCGCGCCACCAGCCACCTGCGCACGCTGCTGTGGCTCGTACCGCAGATGGTCAAAACGGGCGTGGAGCTGACCCAGCTCGCGGAAGGGGGCGTGCTGGTGCGCATTATGCCTGGCGAGGAGAATATCAGCATTGCCTCGAACGGCAAGCCGTCATATATCGACGAAGTAACGGAGCCGCCAGACTTCTGAGTCGCGTTCCAGGCGCAGCCCGTGATAGGTGACCGACTTCACGGGCGCGCCGTCCCATTCCAGCTGCTGCGGGTCAATCGGGCGGTAGTGCGCTTGCGCGCGCAGCCGCCAGCGACCCTCACCCTCGCTCACCTCTACCGCACTATATCGGCTGAACAGCCGATGATGCACCTCGAACTGATACACCAGCTCGTTGAGCCACCTGACCATGAGCATTTCCAGATCGGGGGCGGTTATCTCAATCTCGGTCTGCTCCGTCGGCGGATAGCGGTCGGGGTCGATCATCAGACGGAATAGCCCACGCGCCGCCGTCTCGAACAGGTCGGGCAAACTGCTTGCCTCCACCTCCAGCCCCTTGTCCGCCGTATGGTCTAAAATGTGGAACTTGCTCATCGCGCGAAAAGTATACCTGCCCCCAATCGAGGTATAATTCGGTTCAAGCAGTGTTGCTTGCGGGATGATTCGGCGTTCGGCGAGGGGGCTGATCGGCTAAGGGAGCGTCTCCTATGATGATTCTGATGAAGCGCGAAGCGACGGAAGAGCAGATTCGAGCTGTTTGTGAGGCGATTCACGAACACGGCATGGAGTCGCTGGTGTTGCCTGGTGGTCAGCGCGTAGCGGTGGGCATCCCCAGCGCGATTCCGCCTGAGCTGCGCCCTGTGCTGGATCAGCACCTGTCGGCGATGGACGGCGTGGATCAGGTGATTCACATCACACGCCCCTACAAGCGCGCCTCGCGCGACTTTCACCCGCACGATACAGTGGTGCGCGTCGGGCGCGTGGAGATTGGTGGCGGGCGATTCGCCGTGATGGCGGGTCCCTGCGCCGTGGAGAGCTACGAACAGACTTTAGAAGCCGCGCGCGCCGTGAAAGCCGCGGGCGCACAGATTCTCCGTGCAGGCGCCTACAAGCCCCGCACCTCGCCCTACTCATTTCAGGGGCTGCAACGCGAAGGTTTGGAAATCCTGCGCGCCGTCGCGCAAGAGGTGGACATCCTCACGGTGAGTGAAGTGATCGACCCACGCGATGTGGAGACCGCCTCCGAGTATATCGATATCTTGCAAATCGGCGCGCGGAATATGCAGAACTTCCCGCTGCTGGTAGAGGTCGGCAAGTCGCGCAAGCCCGTGCTGTTGAAGCGTTCCCCCAGCGCGACGATCGACGAGTGGCTCGCCGCCGCTGAGTACCTGCTGACCAACGGCAACGAGCAGGTGATGCTCTGCGAGCGCGGGATTGCCCCGTTAGACCGCGCCTATGTGCGCAACACGCTGGACATCAACGCTGTGCCCGTTATCAAATATCATTCGCACCTGCCGATTATCGCGGACCCGAGCCACGGGATTGGGCATGCACGCTATGTGCCCTCAGTCGCGCTGGCGGCGGTCGCGGCGGGGGCGGACGGACTGATCATTGAGGTGCATCCCCACCCCGAACGCGCGCTCTCCGACGGCGTACAGTCGCTGAACCCCGAGGCGTTCACGCAGCTGATGGCGCAAATCAACGCGATCCGAGCGGTGATTGCGCCGATGAGTGCGAAGTAGCGTTTTATTCCATCAGCGAGAACGAGAGGGCATCATGCCGCCGCTTAGCCAATCGGCGCGACCTCAAACTTGCCTGCTTCCAGCGCGTGCAGTAATGCCCATGCCGTGTCCAGCGCGGTGAGGCACGGGATGCCAGTCTCTACCGCGGCGCGACGGATGAGCAAGCCCTGCTGCTCGGCGCGGCGGTCAGGGCTGGGCGTGTTCACCAGCAGTTGCACGCGCTTACCTGTAATGTAGTCCATTAAGTCGGGCTTACCCTGCCCGATTTTGGGCACAACCTGCACGGGCAGCCCCACATCCTGCAGGGCGCGCGCCGTGCCCTCGGTGGCATACAGGCGGAAACCTTTCTCGTAGAACGCCCGCGCCAGCGCGACGCCCTCGGCTTTGTCCTTATCAGCAAGTGTGAGCAACACATTCCCGCTGCGTGGGATGCGAATCCCCGCCGCGACCATCGCCTTATACAGCGCAGCGGCGTAGGTGCGGTTGATGCCCATCACCTCGCCGGTGGAGCGCATTTCGGGCCCCAGCGCGACCTCCACCTGTTTCAGTTTGAGGCTGGAGAACACAGGGGCTTTGACGGCGATTTTGCCCTCACCTCCCCAGCCCCCCTGTCCCACGGCGTGGGAGAGGGGGGTGGCGACTCCCCTCTCCCACGCCGTGAGAGAGGGGCTGGGGGTGAGGGCAACTCCCACCTGTGCCGCCACCGCCCGTTTCACCATCGGCACATTCGTGATTTTGGAGAGGTAGGGCACGGTGCGGCTCGCGCGCGGGTTCACCTCAATCACATACACTGTGCCGTCCTGCACCACGAACTGCATGTTCACCAGCCCGCACACACGCAGTGCCTTCGCCAGGCGCAGTGCGTAGTCTCGAATCTGCGCCTGCTCCGATTCGCTCAGGGTCTGCGGAGGCACAACCGTCATGCTGTCGCCTGAATGGACACCTGCCCGCTCGATATGCTCCATAATCGCAGGGATGATAAAGTTCTCACCGTCGCCGATGAGGTCTACCTCCGCCTCTTTGCCCTCAATGTACTTGTCCACCAGCACGGGCGCGTCGGGGAACGCCAGCACCGCCGAATGCCAGTAGGTTTTGAGTTCCTCGTCGGTGCGCACAATCTCCATCGCGCGTCCGCCCAGCACATACGAGGGGCGCACCAGCACGGGGTAGCCCACACGCTGGGCGGTCTCCAGTGCGTCCTCTAAAGTCAGCACGGCGCGTCCGGGCGGGCGTGGGATGCCCAGCTCCTCCACCAATGCATCGAACTGGCGGCGGTCTTCAGCAATATCAATCGACTCCGGCGGCGTGCCCAGCAACTGAACGCCAAACGCCTGCAGCGACTTCACAAGGTTAATGGCGGTTTGTCCGCCGAACTGGACGAGGACGGGGATGGAAATTTTGTCCTCACCCCCGATGCCCCCCTCTCCCACGCCGTAGGAGAGGGGGGAAGCGGCTCCCCTCTCCCACGCCGTGGGAGAGGGGATGGGGGTGAGGGCTTGCTCGTACTCCAGCACGTTCAGCACATCTTCCGTCGTAATCGGGTCAAAGTAGAGCGCGTCGGAGATGTCGAAATCGGTGGAGACAGTTTCGGGGTTATTGTTCAAAATCATCGCGTAGTAGCCCAGCGCACGCAGGGTCTTCACCGCATGCACCGCCGAGTAGTCGAACTCAATCCCCTGCCCGATTCGGATGGGTCCCGAGCCAAGCACGAGGGCTTTGCGCGGATGTTGGGGCGCGGGTCGGTCGGGGACGCCATGGTAGGTGCTGTAGAAGTAGGGCGTGCGTGCCTCGAACTCGCCTGCGCAGGTATCCACCATTTTGAAGGCGGGCAGGATGCCCAGCGCTTTGCGCCCGGCGCGCACCTGCACCTCGCTCAGCCCCGTGATTTGTGCCAGAAACTTGTCGGAGAACTGCCACTCTTTGGCGCGACGCAACAACGGGTGCAACGGCATTCTTGTCGTTGTCGTCTCTACTTGGTGCGACGACATTCCTGTCGTCGCGCCAGGGCTGTCAGCTGCGTCCGCCTGCGACGCCACAAATGGCATCGCACCAAGA
The DNA here is from genome assembly GCA_937992175.1 of uncultured Fimbriimonadales bacterium. Taxonomy (GTDB): domain Bacteria; phylum Armatimonadota; class Fimbriimonadia; order Fimbriimonadales; family GBS-DC; genus GBS-DC. Next base: position 11,435 of record CALKLF010000026.1, read on the forward strand.
CTGTCAGCCGCGTCCACCTGCGACGCCACAAATGGCGTCGCACCAAGACTGTCAGCCGCGTCCGCCTGCGACGCCACGAATGGCGTCGCACCGGGGCTGACTGGAGTGTCACTGGAAGGCGACGCCACGAATGGCGTCGCACCAGATTCTGAGCCGCAGGAAAGCGTAGTGTCTACTTGACCCGGCGCAAGCCAATCAGGCAAACCTTCCTTGAAATCATCGCTCGCCCAATCCCACCAGCCGCGTTGAGAAGGAACACCTTGCAATCCAGCAAGTTCGGGATTGAGCAAAATGTAGGCATAGAACCTCTCGAAATCTTCGTAGTCGCGCACAATTCGGTCAAAATAATCTCTTTGCCACCACTGCTTCTTCGTTTGCAAGATCTTGTTGAATTGATAAGAAGTATATCCCTTCCATGATTGAACTATTTTGTGAAGCGCATGCGCTGGGAAGGGTTGTACCAGGACATGCACGTGGTTCGGCATGACACACCAACACCAGAGGCGATACCGTTCTTGGTGGAAGTGCTTGAGCGCCGCCACAACAACTTCAAGGCATTCCAGAAGATTCAAAATACAACCGCCGTATCCAGCGTTTAGGAGTGCGTCGAATCGTTCTGTAAGCATCCACGATGCTCGGCGGCGCAGGAGTGAGTTAGACGCTATTTCAGGGCGACAGAGCATTTCCTCAATCTGCCTGCGTTCTTCTTGATACTTAGCCGCTGCCGATCTAGGTAGCGAGTCGGCGAGCCGAAAAGTGACGAAGTAGACGGCTCCTTCTGCCTGATAGTGGGGCAGGTGCGTCCCTGAGTGGAACGCCCACGTTGAACGCAGTAGAAGGTAGCTAAGTTCAGCCGGCACTTGGTGCGACGGCATTCCTGCCGTCGCTGCAGGCGGCAGGTGCGACGGCATTCCTGCCGTCGCTGCAGGCGGCAGGTGCGACGGCATTCCTGCCGT
>CALKLF010000027.1 GCA_937992175.1 uncultured Fimbriimonadales bacterium
AGGATCATTTTGGGCAGCGCTTCAGAGAGCGTCTGGAGCGCAGGCTGACCAGGGTCATACTCGCGGACGAAGGCGTATGCGCCCTGCGGAGTCTCTTGGAACTGCACCTGGTCGGGTTCCACGCCGCGCGAGCGGGCGAAACCGATTAACGCTTGCGTCGGGTTGCCCTGTGCGTCGAAGCAGGCGCGCTTGGCAGGGCCGCGCACGACGCGCTCTTCAGGCGTTTGGTGGAGGGCAACTTCCGAAACGAGGGCGATGAGCCGGCGCGGCGTGCCCAGCGTGCGGATTTCGCCATGCGCCAGCCGCGACTCGCGCAACCGTTCACGAAGTCTCTCTTGCAGCTGCGCCAGCGCACCGCGCATAAATGCGGCAGGGATTTCCTCGCACCCAATCTCCAGCAATAAGGTCGCCCGTTCCATCGGGCGGTATTATACCTGCGCCCCAAAACTCACTGTTGGGGGAACACGCTACACCCCCACCGCGCCCCGCCGCAACGCGCGCTTGCTCTCGTAGCAGTAGCGCGTGTCGGGGAACAGCTTTTCAGGGTTGAGGCGGTCGTGCGGGTTGAACACGGCTTTCACCCGCTTCATCGTGTCTAAATCGTGCGCTGTGAACATCTGATGCATCATGGCGCACTTCTCCACGCCGATTCCATGCTCGCCCGTGAGGCTGCCGCCTTCCCGCAGACAGAGCGCGAGGATTTCATCCCCTGCCTCCACCACACGCGCCACCTGCTCAGGGTCGGAATCATCTAACAGCAGCACGGGATGCAGGTTGCCATCGCCCGCATGGAACACATTCGCGAGCTGGAGTTGATATTTCGTGGCAATCAGTGCTGCCTCGCGCAGCACCTGAGGGAGTTTTGAGCGAGGGATCACGCCGTCCTGGGTCACGCATGAGGGTGCAAGCCTGCCGAGTGCGCCGATGGCTTTCTTCCGCGCGGCCCAGAGTCGGGCGCGTTCTTGGGGGGTGGTGGCGCGGCGCACCTCGCGAGCGCAGTTGCGCTGACAAATCTCGATCACCGCCGCCTGCTCACCGTCCAGCTCCGCCTCCAGACCGTCCAGCTCAATCAGCAGCACGGCTTCCGCATCGAGCGGGAACCCGTAGCCGAACGCCGCCTCCACCGCCTGCAGAGTCAGCGCGTCCATCAGCTCCAGCGCGGCGGGCACAATCCCGCCCGCGATAATGTCCGACACGGTCTGGCTGGCGTCCTCAAGGGTGTTGAATACCGCCAGCAGCGTGCGCACACCTTGCGGGTTCGGCGTCAATCGCGCCGTTACCTCCGTCACAATCGCAAGCGTGCCCTCGCTGCCCGTCAGCAGCCCCACCAAGTCGTAGCCGAATGGCTCGTCTTCCACACCGCCCAGCTCCACGACCTCGCCGTCGGGCAGCACGACCTGCAGCCCCGTGATGTGGTTCACCGTGACCCCGTACTTGAGCGTATGAGGTCCGCCGGAGTTCTCCGCGACATTCCCTCCAATCGTGCAAGCGCCCTGCGAGGAGGGGTCAGGGGCGAAGTGGAGGTTCTCAGATTGTACGGCTTTGCTGAGCTGATAGTTCACCGCGCCTGCCTGCGCCCGCAGGCGACGGTTGCGCACATCCACCCAGAGAATCCGATGCATGCGGCTGAATCCGATTACCAGCCCACCGTTCACGGCGAGCGCGCCGCCCGAAAGCCCTGTGCCCGCGCCGCGTGGCGTGATTGGCAGCCCCTCGCGATTCGCCAGCTTCACAAGCGCGGCGACCTGTTCCGTAGTTTGGGGCAACACGACCACTGTCGGTAAGGCTTTTTCGATGGTGTAGGCGTCGCAGTCGTAAGCAAGCAGCTGCACGGGGTCGGTAATCACCCCGTCCGCGCCTGCAATCTGCTCCAGTTCCTGTCGCAGCGATTCGGAGAGGTTCATCGTAGTCGCTGTATCAGCAGTCCAATCAGCACGGCGACGCCGAGCAGCGCCAGCGCAATCCAGCTGTAGCGCGCCGCAAGCTTGTCGCGCTCCTTCGCCAGCCACGCCAGATGCGCCAGCGCGAGCAGCGGGGTGAGCAGCAGCAGACCCAACCCCGCGTCAATCAACCAGTTTCGTTCATCGCCGCGAATCAGATGCCATACCCAGCCGACTGCCATCACCAATGCGCTGGCATAAGTCAGTCGTCGGTAGGTCTGCGCCAGACTCTGCTCGATCTCGCCACGCACGCGAGGATTGTACCTGAATGAGGGCGTTCTCGGAAAGTATCACTCACGCGCCACAAATCGTCCCGCCTCATAGCCAAGTAATTGATGCCGCTCGATGAGCGACCAGTGAACTACGATTTTATCGGGCAACACAATCGGTTCATCCCCCAGCGGCGTGCACACGCTTTCGGGGGGTAAGAAGATGTCGTTCGGGCTGGAGAGCGTCGCCACGCCGTTCGTGTACTCTTCGCGGGTGTTGGCACGCAGGCGCATCGTGAATCGGCTGGCGACATAGAGGGGCTGATTCGCGCGTTCAGGCAGCCACAGCGCGACGCCTTCGTGCAAGCCCGAGCGCCAGATATACGCGCCGTGGAAATGGTCGGGAACACTCAGAATCACAGGGGCTGCTCAGCGGGTGCGTCTCGGAGCGACAGGACGCTGCTGTGCGCAATCTCGCCCGCTATGCGCCATGCATCCACCTGACGCAGCGTCCCCAGAATGTACGCCGCAAATAACAAAGCCACTGCGCCCCGCGCCCAGCCGCTGCTCGTCCCCAGCCGTACCAGCAGTGCGCCGCCCCCTACCGCCGCGAACGCCGACGCCAGGTAAGAGTATCGGCTGTTCAGAAAATAGAACGGCGATGGCTTGAAAATCAGCACGGGGAGCAGCGCCCGCAATGATGAACCCGTTCACCCAGCGCATACACGCCACTATACTCCCCCACGAGGTAGCTTCCTGCTTGAAGGACATCGCGCATCTGTGTCGAACTCGCCTGCCATGCTATTACCGATTCGCGACCACAACCCGTCGGAGCGGTTTCCCGTCGTGACGGTCGGGCTAATCGTGGTGAATGTGATTGTGTTCATCATGCAACGGCTCGATCCGCGTATCACCTATGTTTATGCTGCCATCCCCGCCGAGATTACGGGCGCGTATATCGATCCGCTCACGCGCTTCATGCTGGAGCAGCGCCACGGTATCCGTGCTGAGCCAGTGGTGAACCCCTGGCTGACGATTTTCACCAGTATGTTCCTGCACGGCGGGTATCTGCATATCATCGGCAATATGTGGTCATTGTGGATTTTCGGCAACAATGTGGAGGACGCGCTGGGGCATTTTCGGTATCTGCTGCTCTATCTATTCTGGGGCGTCGCGGCAGCGCTGTCGCATATCCTGTTCAATTGGGCATCGCCGATTCCTGTGGTGGGAGCGAGCGGAGCGATTGCTGGCGTGATGGGCGCGTACCTGCTGCTCTACCCACACGCCCGCATCGACTGCGTGCTGTTCTTCGTGATTATCACCTTCGTGGAAGTGCCCGCCATCTTCTTCCTGGTCTTCTGGTTCGTGTCGCAGTTTCTGGTCTATAATCCGGGCGTGGCGTACCTGGCGCACATCGGCGGGTTCGTGGCAGGGTTTCTAACGATTAAAGCGTTAGGCGGACCGAGTCAATTACTTTACTACAGGCGCAGGCGGTATTAGGCACTTCCTTCGAGAAATAGTACCGAGAGAGGTTCCTCGCTTCGCTCGGAATGACAACGGTTGTCATTCCGAGCGAAGCGAGGAACCTCAACTGCTCCCGCCGCGTTCCCGTATCTTTTTTTCGTGAGAAGCGCCCACTGTGGAATCTGGGCTATAATAAAGGCATGCGCATACGCTCCGGAGTCTGGCTTACATGGTTCGCACTGGCAGGCAGTTTGTACGCTCAGACGCTCACCGATACGAATCTTACTTATGACACGGTCGTCAGCAGCGGGTTGGCGTTCCCCATCGCGATTGAGTTCTTAGACCCTGCCGACCCGTCGCGCTTTTTCGTGATTGAGAAAAACAGCGGGCGTGTGAAACTCGTGCAGAACGGCGTGGTGTCCAGCACCGTGTTAGACCTGCCCGTGAACAACGCCAGCGAGCGCGGTTTGCTAGGCATCGCGCTGCACCCCCAGTTCGCTGCGAACGGTTTTGTGTACCTTTACTACACCCGCTCCAGCACAGGCGGCGACACCAGCACGCAATCCGCGTGGACTGACAACCGCGTGGAACGCTACCGCTGGAACGGCTCCGCGCTGGTGGAGCCGACGCTGATTGTCGCGTTCCCGCGCGACACGACCCAGAACAACGGTCCCAACCATGACGGCGGCGTGATCTTGTTCGGACCCGACGGGAAACTCTATGGCGTCACGGGCGACCTGAATCGCGGCTTTCTGGACAACCCGCGCATCGAGCAGAACACCAGCGTGACGGCAGTCGCAGGCGTAGGCGGTATTTTTCGGCTCAACCCCGACGGCTCTATCCCGCCCGACAACCCGTTTGTCAGTCATTCGGATGTGCGTATCCGAAGACTCTGGGCGTATGGAATTCGCAACAGCTTCGGCATGATGTTCGACAGCCTCACGGCGCGCCTGTGGATGACCGAGAACGGACCGAATGTGTACGACGAGATTAATATCGTGGAGCGCGGGTTCAACAGCGGCTGGCTGAAAATCATGGGGCCCGACTCGCGCAACGCGACCTATCAGGAAAACGGCAATCAGGCGTATGACGCGAGCAATCTGATTTACCTGCCGAATTCGTACTACGCCGACCCTGTGTTTTCGTGGCTGCAGCCGATTGGCGTGACGAGCATCGCGTTCCTGCGCTCGGCGCGATACGACGCGGGCGTGCGCGATACCGCGCTGGTGGGCGAGAGCAACAACGGCGGGTTGTATCAGTTCACGTTGAACGCCAATCGCGACGACTTCGTGCTGACGGGCGCGTTAGTCGATCGCGTGGCGGACAGCGTATCCGAGCGCAACCTCTCGCGCGTCGGTACGAACTGGGGCGTGGTGACCGACCTGCGGATGGGGCCCGACGGCTACCTCTATGTAGTGAGTATGTTCGCCAATCGCATCTATCGCATCCGCCCGGTGAACCCGCCTGCGATTCTGCAGGGGCAGACGCGGCTCGACGGCAGGCAGGGGCTGCCGTTGGGCGTTCCGCTCACGCTGGAGCTGATTCAGGGCGGGAACACGGTACAGACGATTAGCACAACGCTCGACGCCTACAGCAGGTTCTCCGAGCGTGTGGACGCGCCCGGAACCTACACCGTGCGAGCGCGCGCCGAGAAATATGTGCCGATTACCCTGACGAATGTTTCGGTCGCGGCGCAGGGCTTCGCGTATCTGAGCCTGCACTTCCAGACACTGGGCGATGTGAACGGCGACGGCGTAATCGACGATGCCGACCTGCTGAGTGTGCTGTTCGCCTTCGGCTCGAACGACTCCGCCGCCGACCTGAACAACGACGGTACCGTGGACGACGCCGATTTGCTGATTGTGCTGTTCAACTTCGGCGCAGGTGGTTAAGCCCCTCAAAGATTGATCCCTTTTTGCCTTGACGCCTGCCGAAGCCGCCACCCCCACCCCAACCCTCCCCGCTTGCGGGGAGGGGGTGCACACGCGGGCAGCGACGACGCCTCCCCCGTGAACGGGGGAGGTCGGGAGCTGATAGGGGTACAAACTTGGGTTCAAACGCTATGCGCCATCCTCCATTTTCTCTAACCTTACCCCCTTGACCCCCTTCTCGGAGACGGAGAGGGGGCAAGCACCGCCGCGTGCTCGCACTGCTCCTCCTCTCCGTTTACGGAGAGGAGGCTGGGGTGAGAGTTTGAAAAAGCGTCGGAAGTTCCAAACGCGTCTGCCCAAGTTGAGGCGACGCGGCGTACCCTCATCAGCTACCCCCCCTCTTTCACGGCGTGGGAGATGGGGAACCAACAGCGCAGCAAGCACTCGCGCCCCCCGTCTCCCACGCGGTGGGAGAGGGGCATGGGGTGAGGGCAAAAAGGTGGGCGCACACAGCGGTGTTGAACCCAGGCGTTGTACCCTTGTCAGGAAGGGGGGTGGGGGGAGGTTGAGCAGGCGTGGGAAATCACCACCGTGTCTCCCTAGTTGAGGCAACGCGATGTACCCTTACCAGCGACTAGGGTGGGGATGTTTGGCGCAGGCACGGGGGTAACAGCTGCCTCGCTTTCCAGCAGGCGTCTGCCATAATATAGGTCTATGCCAGAAATTCGCTGGGACATTATTACGGAAGAGCGCGTCATTATTGCGACGGAGCGTAGCCGTCGCCCCCACGACTTCAAGAAAACCGATGCACCCGCGGAGCCGAAACCCGACTTCGTGGCGAGCTGCCCTTTCTGTGTGGGCAACGAGTCGCTCACCCCACCCGAAGTGGACGCTTTCCGCACGACGGGGACGCAGCCCGACGCGCCCGGCTGGTGGGTGCGGGTTGTGCCCAATAAGTTCCCCGCGCTCGCGTCGGAGGGCGACCCTGCTCCTCGTTCGGCGGGGATTTACACCCTCTCCGACGGCGTCGGCGTCCACGAAGTCCTCATCGAAACCCCCCGACATAACGAGACGCCCGTCGCTGTGTCTATGCAGCAGTGGATCGAAGCAATGCGGATGTACCAGCGTCGGTTGCACGCCCTCGCGCAGGATGTGCGTTTGAAAACAGTTCTGATCTTCCGCAACGAGGGCAGGGCAGCGGGGGCGTCGCTGGAGCATCCGCACTCTCAGCTTGTGGGCTTGACTTTCGTGCCGCCTGTACTCCAGCGCCACATCGAGGGAGTTCATCGCTATCGCAGTCGGTACGGACGACATCCCTTCGAAGCGATTCTGGAACAGGAGTTGCGGGAGGGCGTGCGTGTGGTGCGTCAGACGGAGCGATTCCTGCTCTACGCGCCGTTCGCCTCCCGCGCGCCCTACGAACTGGCTATCTTGCCGCTGGAGCCAATTGGGCGCTTTGAACAACTCCCCGACGAGACGCTTCAGGAGTTCGCGCAACTGCTTCAGGACGCGCTGCGCCGCCTGCACGCCGTGCTAAGCGATCCGCCCTACAACTACATGCTGTTCACTGCGCCCAACGGCTATGCCGATGAGTTCTGGATGCATCTGCGTATTGCCCCGCGCCTGAGTATCGACGCGGGGTTCGAACTGGGGTCAGGGGTCGGGATTAACATCACGGCTCCCGAAGACGCCGCGCGCTATCTGAGCGAGGTTTAGGGTACAATCCCACTACTATGAAGTGTCCTGTGTGCAACATCGAGCTGCAGATCGCAACGCGGGCAGGCATCGAGATTGACTACTGCCCGAACTGTCGGGGGGTATGGCTGGATCGGGGCGAGCTGGACAAGTTGATCGAACGCCATGGGCAGGAGACGCAGAGCCTTACGCGCGGCGCGCCGCCCCCCTATACTCCTGAGCCACCGCCTGCTGCCACTTATCGCGCTGAGCCTCCACGCCGCTCCTACGAAGACGACGATGATTACTACTACGACGACCGCCGCCGCAAACGCCGCAAGAAGCGCGACTGGCTGGAGGATCTGTTTGATATCTTCGATTGACGCGACGGCGAGGACGCCGTCGCGCCTCTCGACAGGATGCGCCTGAGAGGTGCGCATTACATCACTTCTGCTTTCTTCAGTTTGCCCTCGTACACAGGCTCGGCGAAGGCAAACGAGCGCCGCACCTCACTGATGGTCACCTTCGTGATGGGCTGTCTGGGTGGTTCGCTCTCCCAGAGAATGAGATAGCCCTCTTTGGTGAAGGCGACCTTACTCTCCTCGTCGATGGCGGAGGGCGCCATCTGGCACTCCACGACCTGAAGTAGTTTGTAAGGCAGGTACTGGCGCTTGAAAGTCTCCAGCGCACCGCCCTGAATGCGATACTCGTCGATGGGCATTTCGGGGCGGGCGCGAGCGAACAGCCCCACCTCCAGATTATGCTCCAGCAGGTCGATATTCACGCCGTCCTCGCCCACGAGGTGTTCAATAACGCTGGGGTGCGCCTCGATGAGGTACGCCTCGACCTGCTCTTTGCGGGCACGCGACTCGAGATCGCGCTCAATCCAGAGGCTCACGGTGTCGGGAGCGGGAATGCGCCCGCGTCCGTGGCACACGGGGCAGGGGCGCGTGAGGCTCTCGGTGACCGATTCGCCCGTGCGCTTGCGCGTCAGCTCCACCAGCCCCAGCGAACTGATGCGCCCGATGCGGAATCGTGCCCGATCGCGCTTGAGCGTGCGCTGCAACGCCTGCATTACCTGACGATGGTCGCTTTTGCGCCCCATATCGATAAAATCGATCACGATAATCCCGCCGATGTCGCGCAGGCGCAGCTGCCGACACACCTCCTCCACCGCCTCCAGGTTCGTTTTCAGGATGGTCTCCGCCAGCGAGGTCTTGCCTGTGAACTTGCCCGTGTTCACATCAATAGCAGTAAAAGCTTCGGTCTCGTCGATGGTGAGATAGCCGCCCGATTTGAGCCACACCTTGCGCCGCATGAGGCGTTCCATCTCCTTCTCGATATTGAAATGCTCGAACATCGGCGTCGGCTTGTCGTAGAGCATCACACGGCTGCGCAGATTGGGGGCAATCACTTTCAACACTTCATGCACCTTTTCGTACTCTTCGGGGTCGTCGATCCAGAGGCGGTCGACTTCGGACGAGAACACATCGCGCAGCACGCGATAGAGCAGCGTGGCGTCGCGATGCACGAGCGCGGGGGCTTGAGCGTTGGCGATGTTCGCACGAATCTGCTCCCACAGCTGCGTCAAGTACTCGATGTCCTGCCCGATTTCTTTCTCGGTTTTGCCTTCCGATTCCGTGCGTAGGATGAGTCCGAACCCGTGGGGATGCAGTTTTTGTCCGATTTGGCGCAGGCGTTCGCGTTCGTTGCGATCTTCGATTTTGCGCGACACACCGAGCGCGCCGCCGTCGGGCATGAGCACCACATAGCGCCCTGGCAGTGTGATGCGCGTCGTGACGCGCGCGCCTTTCGCGCCGCGCGGGGCTTTGACTACCTGTACCAGAATCTCCTGCCCGATTTTGACCAGGTCGCTGATGTTGCGTTTGCGCAGCTCGGAGCGCTTGAGGGATTGGGGCATCTCGTCGGCGTCGGTCGTTTCGGGCAAGATGTCGCCCACATAGAGGAAAGCGTTGCGCTCCAATCCGATGTTCACGAACGCCGCGTCCATCCCGGGCAACACATTCTGCACGACGCCTTTGTAGATGTTGCCCACCACACGCTCGCCCCGCTCAAAGCGCAATTCCATCAGTTGCCCGTTTTCTAACACCGCAATCCGTGTCTCTCGGGGCGAGACATTCACTAAGATCTCCCGAATAATCTTCTCGTTTGCGATAATGCACCTCCTGACAGGGTTGTCAGATTCGCCCATAAGTTTACCCTAAGCTGATGGGTCTCCCTCCGCGAAAGGTTGTCTGTGGGGCGACACTGTCCCGCCCGCTCAACGATTCCCGCCTTCCCGTCGCCACCGCTCGAGGACGGAGTCCACTTCGGGCTGCTTGCGGAACTGGTTCAGGGAGCGCATCGCCTCTTCAGGCAGTTTAAGCCTTGCCGCCGCGCTGTAGACCTGTCTCAGTCCCTGCAACAGCTCGCCCGCCGCCTGCGAGTCGTACTCGAGGATAGGGGCGGGCGGCGCAGTCAGTCGCTGGCGAATCAGCAGGCGAACCTGCTCCATGTCCACCAGCCTGCCGGGGCAGGTTTTACGGGTAGGTGTGGGAGCCAAGCCACGCCGAACCAGCTCGTTCACCTCGCGATGCCCCATCACAATCAGCCCGTCAGGCTCGTTCAGGAACCAATCAGTTAAGCCATACTTCTGGAGCATCTCAATCGTGTGCTGGATGCCGCTTTCTAACTGCTGGGGAGTAAGGGGAGCGATGTCGCCGTGCCCTGAGAAGCAGATGTGGTAGGTCGTTTCGTTGATACCCAGCACGCCTGCGGGGATTTTGCGTGGGTCGCGTCCTTTCTCGATGGTTCCGTCGAAGCGAATCACCACATTGTAGCCGATTTCGCTCCAGCCGCGCTCGCGATGCCACTGGTCGATCTGGGCAGCGGTCGTGTCAAACGCCTGCCCGTCACGTCCGTGCGCGGCAGTATGCCAGACGATGCGTTCGATTTTACGCGCCATCGTGTGTCTCCTATGGCTGGGACGGTCCTGTCCAAGTCCTGCACGGGCAGGACTGTCCGTGCTAGGGGAGTTGCTCGCAGGGAACGGTCAACCCCCTGTGGTATAATACCTGTGATGGCGATGGGCGATTCGTACTCGTTCATTCGGGAGGGTTCAGAGGCGGAGCCGAACGACGCGTGCGTTGAGGCGGCGCGTCAGCCCGCAACGGCAGAGGACGCGCGGCGGCGCGGCGACGCCGCGCTCCGACAGGGCGAGTTCGAAGAGGCGTTTCGATATTACAAGCTCGCAATCCAGATGGATGGTGACAACAGCGCGCGCTATATGCAGCTCGGCGACGCCTATGCATATGCCGACCAGCCCGCCCGCGCCTTAGCCTACTACCAGCGCGCTCGCAAGATGAACCCGCGCGACCCCGAAACCTACTTCGCGCTGGGTGAAATCTACCGCCGCTACGGACGCTACGATGCCGCCATCGCCCACTTCAAACGCGCCATCGAATATGGCGCGAACAACGCCTTCGTGCAGTTCAAATACGCCGAGGTACTCGCGCTCAGTCAGCAGTACGCCAAAGCGGTCGAGGCGGGACGCGCCGCCGTGAACCACGAGCCGAGCAACGGCTTCTACCGATTCTGGCTCGCCGACCTGCTGGAGCAAATCGGCGATGTCGAAGAGGCAATGCAGGAAATGGAAATCGCGACCCTGCTGAACCCCGAAGACGACTACTACCACTTCCGCTGCGGGCTGTTGTGCATAGAGAACAACCTGCTTCCGCAAGCGATTGAGTGTTTCCAGCGCGCCCTGAGTTTGAAACCCCAGCGTGCGCTCTACATGACCCTGCTGGGCGATGTCTATACTCTGTTGAACGAACCGCAGGAGGCAGAACGCGCGTATCTACACGCCGGCGATTTAGACAGTTACGACCGCGCTGAGCTGCAGCGCGCCCGCCGTATCGCAGGGCTGGACAACGGAAAACTGCAGACCCAGCCTGAAGACTCCTCGCGCTGACCGAAATCGCTTTAGCGAGCGGGCTTGACTTCTACGATGAATATCTCGCGCTGCTCGTTCGTGACCACGAGCCGTCCACTGTCAATCCACTCTATCGCCTCACACTGCTTGCCATTTTGAATCGGAATGCGCCGTGCTTTGCCTTGCGTGAGGAACTTATCGCCGCGCGTCGGGCGCTCGAACAGCCAGATGGACTGCTGCGGCGCCTGACAGAGTACCGCCAGCGTGCGCTCGTCGGGTGACATCGCCGCTGCCGTGACCCAGCCACCCAGATCGCTGTGGGAGTCGACCAGTGTAAGCATGTTCACCCGATCGGTATGCTGCGTGTTGAGCCGATAGAGCTTGGTTCCATTCTCGGGTGTGCTAAGTTCGCGCGGCGCGCGATGCTTGGTCAGAAAATAGAGCCTGCCCTGAAATACGAACACCGCCTCGCAATCGAAGTGCCACTCATCGCCCGGAAACGCTTTCTGGTCGGGATAAGCGACGGGGATGCGTTTGAGCGTGTGCGCCTGCAGCGTGGCTTCAGGGTTCGGCTCTTTCACCACATACACCGCCAAATCGCGCCGCGCGTTGCTGTTGTTGCCGATATCGGCGATGTAAAGCGTATCTCCGTCGATAGCGATATCTTCCCAGTCGATGTTCACCGCGCCCTCAATCTGGACGCCTTCGTAAACGACCGAGGGGTCTTCAGCGCGGTCGGAAGAATCGCGTCGAGACACAAAGGGGGGAACAACCACGCTGCCGTCCAGTCGGACGGGGAAAATACGCGCCCGATCGCCACTATCGTTATGCACCCAGTAGACGCCTTCATAGGCGCGGCTACGCGCGATGCCACTCATCTCATCGATGGGCTGATGACCCACTTTCGCGTGCGGCGTGAGCGACAAGACGCTCTGTGTAGCGACTCTTGGGACAGGAAGATAAACCACCGCAATCGTCAGCCCGACTACCGCGCCGAGCAGCCAACCGTAAAGTCGTCGCATCACCATGATTGTATCTGAGATGAGGTTAAGGAGACATTAAGTACCCTCGTATCGCTGCATGGTGCGCACTTAGGCAGCCACGCCGACTGATGCTGATGGAGACCGCGCGGCTCGGCGTGCGCCTACAAGGCGTTCGAGTCGCCCGGCGGCTGCAATCGGTAGCGTGTGAGGCCATCCCGTTCCTCGCGTTGCGCCAGTCCTTGCTTGACCAGCCCTTCCGTATACTCACGCCTTCGGCAAGCTTCTGCGGAGTGATCGCGCCGCCATTTTGCAGGGCGTGCGCAATTAGACGGCGTTCACGCTGGCGCGGTTCGTCTTCTTTCTGCTCCTTGTAGCCCTGCCAGAACAGCCAGCCGCCGACAGCGGTCATCCCCCAGAGCAACAGGGTGTGGCTGAGCAGTTCGCCCCAGCCCCAGTTGACCACGCCATACTGCCGCAAACCTGATTACGCAGTTGCATAGTCTCCCCTCCAGATGTCCCGAATTCTACCCTACAAACCTTGACAGTACTGTCGGGGGTTCGGGAGGCGCAAATTGTCGCGGGGCGCCGACACTACGCGCACCTCGCGTAGCGTCGGTGCCCCCGCCGACAACACTGAGAACGCCGACTCCTACTACGACGCCCCGACTTCAAGGCGCACGAAGCGCACGACTTTCAGGTCGCTGCCTACGGCTTTGAGCATGTCGCCGATGGTCTTCGACTCGTCCTTGTAGAAGGGCTGCTCCAGCAGGGCGACTTTTTGCACGAAGCCCTTGTTCACGCGCCCGCGCGCGATGTTCTCGGCGACATTTTCGGGCTTGCCCTCGTTGATGGCGCGCTGCTTCTCAATCTCCAGCTCCTGCTGCAGCGCCTCGGCAGGAATCTCGTCTTTGGAGAGGTACTGCGGCGCGCTCCAGGCGATTTGAATCGCAATTTCGTGCGCCATGTTTTGCAGCGTCTCTTTGTCCGCGCTGCCGGTCAGCACGACCATCACGCCGACGAGCTTGTTGTGATGGATGTAGATGTCCACCACGCCGTTCTCGCCGTCGGGCACGCGGGCGATTGCGTAGTTCTGGAACGCGATGCGTTCGCCGGTCTTGCCGATGGCGATTTCGATCTGCTTCTCGACCGTGATACTGCTGTCGGAGAACGAGGGTCGCTGCAGGACGGTGTCCATTCTGCCCTCCTCACCAACGGCAAGCACATGCTGGAGCAGCTCGTTGGCGAGGTTCAGGAACTCCTCGTTGCGCGCCACGAAGTCGGTCTCACAGCGCAGGTCGATCAGCGCGCCCGTGCGTCCGTCCTCGCTGAGAGCGCCCGCGATGACCCCCTGATTAACTTCCTTGCTGGCGCGTTTGCTGGCGATGATTGCGCCTTTTTCACGCAGGATCAGGCGCGCTTTCTCCATGTCGCCGCCTGCCTGCTCCAGCGCGTTTTTACAATCCATAAAGCCTGCGCCCGTTTCGTCGCGCAGGGACTTAATTAGCTGTGGGCTAATGCTCATCGGTATTCCTCCTCCAAGTCTTCCAAGCGGTGTCGTTTCATCAATTCCCACTCTTTGCCCATAATCTCGTCGTCGGAGGGGCGGTGTTCGGGGGCGATTTCCTCGCCGAACATCTTACCGTATTCCGCCACCTGTTCTGGCGAGAGCGGGGCTTCTTCTTCCACTACAGGCATCTCTTCCGTCGGCACGACCTCCGCGCCCTGCCACTCGAGTTGTTTCTCTTCGATAATCGCGTCGGCGATGCGCCCCGCAATCAGGCGAATGGCGCGAATCGCATCGTCGTTGCCAGGGATGGGATAGTCTACTTCGTCGGGGTCGCAGTTGGTGTCCACAATCGCAATCGTCGGGATGCCGAGTCGGCGCGCTTCCGCGACGGCGGTGTGTTCCTCCTTGAGGTCGACGACGAACAGCGCGGAGGGCAGTCCGGGCATGTCTTTGATGCCGCCCAGGTTGCGCTCCAGTTTCTCGTGTTCTTTGCGCAGGCGCGAGGCTTCCTTTTTAGGGATGCGGTCCAGCTCGCCCTCCTGAATCATGCGCTCCAGTTCCTTGAGTCGCTTCACGCGCGACTGGATGGTGCGGTAGTTCGTGAGCGTGCCGCCGAGCCAGCGGTGGGTGATGTGATACTGGCGGCTGCGGATGGCGGCTTCCTTGATGGCGTCCCGCGCCTGTTTCTTCGTACCGACGAACAGCACATGCCCGCCGCTGTTGACAATCTCCTTGACCGCTTTCTGCGCCTTGTCGAACATCTCGACGGTCTTATGCAGGTCGATGATGTGGATTCCGCTGCGTGCACCGTAGATATAGCGGCGCATATGGGGGTGCCATTTACGGGTAGGATGCCCGAAATGGACGCCCGCTTCCAGCAGGTCGCGCATACTCAGTTCTGCCATAGGTCTCCTCCGGGTTCGTTCCTCCCGCGCCGTCTTCCGCGCTTACGATCTCAGCCTTCGCCGCACGGACATTCCTGTCCGTGCCCGTTCCTGCGAAGTTTGCACGGACAAGAATGTCCGTGCTACTGAGACACCCTGGCGCGTCGGGCGCGGTATGTGATGGCGTAGAGTATACCCGTTTCCGACACGAAGGTATAATCGGGCTATGAGTCGCATGCTCAACACGCCGAAGGTGCGCCGTCGCCCGAACCTGCCGCTCAAACGCTGGATTACCTGCGCCGAGTTCGAGGCGCTGATGGAATCGGGCGTGCCTCCGCACTGACCGCGATACGAGAGGCAGCCTCTACGCCAGCGCGAACATCCCTGAACACTGGATTCTGAACCTCAAGCAGCGCATGCTGGAGATCTATCGGGAGCCTGCGCCTGATGCGAAGGCGGTCTACGGCGCGTCGTATCAGCAGCGAACCGTACTTTCGTCGCGCTCAACTCGGAACACTTCACGACCGATGTGATGCAGTTCGAGCAGGCGTTGGCGCTGGCGAGCCGTGCGGAGTCGGACGCAGGGCAGCGCACTGTGTGGCTGCGGCGGGCAGTGGAGCTTTATCGCGGCGAAATGGCTCATCGAGGGCGAGGCGCGCCTCGTCACGCTCACGGGGCTGGGCGGCTTCGGCAAAACGCGCCTCGCGCTGGAGTTCGCCCACAGGGTCGCAGCGCGCAACGCCTACGCCTTGCAGGTGCTCGCCCTTTGCGCCCCCGAGAGCGACCTGTACGCATGGGCGCTGTACCATGCCTTCCATGCGGCGATTGTGCTGAGCAACCAGGAGTTCATTCATCAGTGGGGCGCGATGGCGAGGGCGTGTACTTTCGATGCCAATGACCCCGCGCTGCAGCGGCGCATCGCCGAAGGCGACCCGTTCCGCCTCCATTTCGCACGCACTCATCGGGCGCACGCAAGCGGTCTTTTAGGTGACCCCGACGCGATCGACGAGCTGCAGGCGTGCCTCAGCTACTGGCGCGAGCAGAACAACAGCCCGTGGATGGCGACGACATACCTCTACCTTGCGGAGATCGAGCTGGCTCGCGGCAACTTGGTGGCGGCGCGTGGCGCGCTTGCCGAATCGCTGCAACGCAATCGCGCGCTCGGACGCAGACTGTCCGAGGCGCTCTGCCTCGAACTGCTGGCAAGACTCAAGGTCGCCGAAGGCGACGAGGCGACGGCGCAAAAAGTTCTGGCAGAGGCGAACGCCCTCCGTACCTCCTTCGTGCGCCCAGACCTTGCGCACGCCGATAAGCAGTCCTGAAATCAGCAGGAATCCCCTTTTCCATCGGGTATAGAATTACCGCCATGCTGCGTCGGGTGTTCTGCTTGGGGTTTGGGGGGGCGTTGCTCCTTGCATCATGGGGGCAAGCGCCTGTGGAGCTGAAGGTACAGCCGCTGCTGGGAACCTCGCCGGCAGCGAACGGCGCGTTCCCGCTCGCCGTGCAACTCGAATCGCGTTCGGGCAACTACCAGGGCGTCTTGAGCGTGACGGTCGGAGGCTTCGGCTACCGGCGCGAATATCAGTATCCCATCGACCTGCCTGCTGGCTCGCGCAAGGTGGTGGTCGCCACGCCGATTGTGAGCCGATTTGGCGACCAGGCGACGGTGCGCTTCACGGCGCGCGGCGTTAGCGTCGAAGTGAAGCAGCCCATTGAGCGCGTGCTGGAGACGGATCAGCTCGCCGTGCTGGTGGGCGACCTGATTGGCGGGCTGGGCGTGCTGGAGCAGGTGCAGACGACGGAGAACCCGCTGGAAATCGATTACAGCACGGGTCGTCCGAGGCGCGGCAAGTACCAAGTCGCCTACTGCCGTCCCGAACTGTTCCCTGAGCAGGCGATTGCGCTGAGCGGCGCGCTGGCGATTGTGCTGGGACCTGGTTCGGAACGGCTGCGACAGGAGCAGTGGGATGCGCTGCGCCTGTGGGTGATGCTGGGCGGCGTGCTGATTGCGCCCGGCGGGGCGGGCGCGGTCTATCTGCAGAATCCCGCACTGCAGGCGATGTTGCCCGTGCAAACGCAGGGCACGCAGACCGTGAGCCAGCTGCGGTCGATTGGCGACTGGACGGGCGCACGCCCCCCCAGCGGCGGCGCGACGATTACGCAGGCGCGCCTGAAAACGGGCGCAGCGCTGCTCCAGCAGGATGGGCTGCCGATGATTGCGATTCGTCCCTATGGGCTGGGCGCGGTGGTCTTTCTGGCGTTCAACCCGCTCGATGCGCCCCTGCGCGACTACAACGCCCGCGCCCGATTCTGGCAGCGCTTGCTGAACCAGACACCCAGCTTCGCCCCCAGCTTCTCTATCGCCGCACTTCATCAGGGTCAGGGCGGCTACGACCAGTGGGGGCAGGCGCAAATCACAACCGATATCGAACTGAAACCGCCGAGCGTCGCGCTAATTGTCGTGCTGCTGAGCCTCTATTTCCTGCTCGTGGTGCCGGTGAACTACTGGACGCTGAAGCGGCTGCGCGCGCTGGACTGGGCGTGGGTGATTACGCCGCTTATCGCGCTGGCGTTCGTCGGGATTCTCTGGCGGCTAGCGGGTGATTTGTATCGTAAGTCGCTCTCCAGCAAGGTGCAGACGGTGATTGTGGCGCAGGCGGGCAACCCTAACGCCTACGCGATTAACAGTGCGCTCTTCTTCTTCCCCCGCGCAGGGCTGTTCGACCTGCGGTTTGACCAGAGCGATATGGTGGAGGCAGGCACAGGACAGGAATTTGGCGCGGGCGGGACGCAGGTTCCCACCGTGCGCACAGTCGAGGGTGAACCCAAGCGAGTGGAGGGCTATCGCGTGTCGAACCTGAGTTTTCAGTGGTTCCGCTACACGCGCACGGTGCAACTCAAGGGGCAGGTCGAGGGGGTGTTGAAAGTAGAGCAGCGCGGAGGGCAGGCGCGCCTGTCGGGCGTACTGCGCAACCGCCTGCCTTACAATCTAGAGAATGTGCAGATTCTGACCCCGTTCGGCAAGGTTCAGGTGGGCGACCTGCCCGCGCGCGGCTCGACCACGCTCTCGGGCGAAGCGCCGCAACCGCTGATCCCAATCCGTTATGGTTACACCGACTGGAGCTGGCGCCAAACGCCCTCGATGTCGCCTGAGGCGCTCGCCAGTTTCCTGCTGCAGCGGCGCGAGTATAAGGGGTGCGCAGTGCTGACGGCGCAGGCTTCGGAGCCAGTGCTGCCCCCTGAAGTGGACGCTGCGGCGGAGCAGGCGGCGCAGGTCACTTACCTGATTAGTTTCCCGCTGGAGGACGCGACGCCATGAAACGCTGGATGGAGAACCCCCTGCTGCGCTATCAGCTGTTCGGCTTCACGGTCAATCGCTGGAAGCGTCAGCCGTTGCTCTATGGCGTGATCGCGGGCGGCGTCGGGCTGACCTACCTGCTGGTGTACCAGCTGGTCGCCTTCAATCAAATCCCCTTCGCCGCTGCGCTCAATCTATGTCTGTTGGTGATGTGTCTGGTCGCGCCGCTGATGGCGTACAACCTCTTCTCGCTGGAGTACGAGAAGCAGACCTGGGAGTCGCTCGCGCTCACGCGCCTGACTGCTCGCGAGATTCTCTGGGGCAAATTGGGCGCGGCGCTGGCGCGCGTGGGAATTCTTACCTTGCTTGCACTCCCAATCCTGCTTACCACTGTTGAGCTGGATATCTATATCTTCGATTCCCGCAGCGGCAGAATCCCGACTGTACTGGAGTCGACCACGAATCTGTATGTGCTGACGGCGGGCATGTCGCTGCTGTTTAGCTGGGGCGCGCTGATTGTCGCGCTGGGGATGTGGCTTTCGTTCTATCTCAAGCGCACGCTCAGCACGGCGTCCACGCTCTACGCGGGGCAGGTGTTCGCGCTCGCGCTGATGCCGATGCTCTACCTAACCTTCAGCACAGGGGAAACGGGAAACGAATTCATCGGCGCAATCACGAGCTACTGGGAAGGCTTCGTCTGGTGGATTGCTTCCCTGTTCACCGCGCGGGTCATTCTCTACCTCAATCCGTTCTGGGCGGCGAACGAGCTAAACGCCGTCCTCCCGTCGAGCTACACCTGGCGGGACGGTGGGGGAAGCTATACCTACAGCGAAGGGCTGATTTACCTGAACTGGGGCTTTTCCCAGAGCATCACCTACCTCGCGCTCGCGCTGCTTTTTGCAGGACTCACTCATCGCGGGCTGAAACATGCATGGCGCAAATAGGGGTGTCGCTTTATGCTGGATGTCAAGGGACTACGCAAAGAGTATGGGGAGCTGGTCGCCGTGCGCGACCTCTATTTCCAGCTACACCCGGGCGATGTGTTCGGCTTTATCGGACCGAACGGTGCGGGGAAAACCACGACGATTAAGATGCTCGCCACGCTGCTGGAGCCGACGGCGGGCACGGCGACGCTGAATGGCATCGATATCGTGCGTCAACCCGAAGAGGTGCGCCCCTTGCTGGGGTACATGCCCGACTTCTTCGGACTGTACGAAGGGATCACCGTGACCGAGTATCTAGAGTTTTTCGCGGCGGCGTATCGGATTCCACGCGCGCAACGCGCCGCGATTATTGAGAATGTGCTGGAGCTAACCGACCTCACGGTCAAAAAAGACGCCTATGTGGAGACGCTCTCGCGCGGGATGCAGCAGCGGTTGTGCCTCGCCAAGAGCCTTGTGCATGACCCGATTCTGCTGCTGCTGGACGAGCCGGCGTCGGGCTTAGACCCGCGCGCCCGCATCGAAATCAAGGAACTGATTCGCGAACTCGGCGCGATGGGCAAAATCGTGCTGGTCTCCTCGCACATCCTGCCCGAACTGGCGGACTTCTGCAACAAGATCGGCATCATCGAAAAGGGCGAGCTGCTCGTCTGGGGCGTGGTGGACGAGATTGTGCAGCAGATGCAGGCAAACCGCATTCTGGAAATTAAGCCGCTGGGCGAGCCTGAGCCGCTGATAAAGCGTCTGGAGCGCGAGGCGCATGTGCATGGAGTCGAAACGCGCAACGGCAGCCTCTATGTGCATTTCGCGGGCGGGCTAGAAGAGCAGGCGGATTTGCTCGCGTCGCTCATCCACGATGGCTATCGCATCGCCGCGTTCCGCGAGGAGTCGCTTGACCTTGAGGATGTGTTCATGCAAATCACGAAGGGCGAGGTGAGCTGAGAAATGCGTCCCAGCTTCACCACCGCACCAGCACCGGCTCCAGTGGCTGGAGGATGAGCGTCCCGTCAAGCGCCTCGCCGTTGATAAGGTTCGTTCCCTTGATGGGCTGGTTCTCGGCGTTCACAAGGCGCACGGTAATGGGCGTGCGCGTGTAGTTGCACAGGCTGGCGACGAAGCCGTTCTCGTAAGGCGCGACGCGATAGCTCACGCCCCACACGGGTTGATCGTTTTCGCCCAAAAGGCGCAACGGTTGCTCGATACGCCAGGTACCGAGCAGCGGCTGTAGGCGAATGAACAGCCTACGCGCATCGGTCAGGGGGTTGCGTTCAAAGGTCGTCACGCCCGGACGCGAGACGCGCCGCCGCCCGTAGCGGTCGAACTGCAGCGACGGCTCTCCGAAGCCCAGCACCTGTATTCCGCGCTGTTGACGGAGCGCGTCTAGCCCTGCAAACGCCTCGTCGGAGATATATTGCGTGTTCGCGATAATGATGCGCGAGACGCCCTCAGGCAGGCGACGCTCCGCCAGTTGGCGCTCTGTAATGAACCCGACGCGCACGCCCAGCATCGTGAGCGCGATGTAGAGGCTGTCGCGCGGCACGGTCGCGTCCACGCCCTGCATCATCATATCGAACTGCGAGTAGAGGATATACACATCGGGCTTCTGGTTCTGCAGCGCGGCAATATAGGGTGCAAGGCGGTTCAAATCCAGCGTTGTATGCGCCAGAGCCTCTACAATCTCGGGGCGGTGTAGCAGGCTGCCCGCGAAGTCGCTTTTCGGGTCGTCGGTGCGCTCCCAGACCCAGAAAGTGGTCGCCGACAGCCCGCGAATCGCTTCTTCCCACAGCACAGCGCGGGCGTGCTGCGGCGGTACATAGCGCGTCTCGCGGTCGCGAATGATATGGTTCTCCGAGTTGAACACGGGCGCATCGCGCAACGAGCGTTGCAACTCGTGCGCCAGCATCGTGGTCACCCACCCGAACGCCCAAGGCGAATCTTTATCCCAGTTCGGGTAAGTGGAGGCGTCGTTGCCGTTCAGCTCGCAGAACTCGGCGAAGCGTTCGGGATCCACCCCACGCGGCAGCTCGCGGTCGTTGGTGAAGCTCCAGCTCATCAGTTTCGCGTGTTTCGGGACGCCCGGCAGGTGTTGTTCGATCGCTTTTGCCAGTTCACGATGCCAGTTGGCAAGCGTCTCGGCGTTGAACTCCTGCCACTCGGCATAAATGACGCCTGCATCTTCCGTTGGGACGGGAATTTCGTCCCAGCTCTGGTAGTTCGTCTTCCAGCGGGTGTTGAGCGTGATCAGGTTCTTGTGTCGATTCTGGAGCCATGCGCGCCACGCCTGCAGGTGCGGGGGCGATTCGGGCGACTCCACATTAATCGGCTCGTTCGAGAGGCAGATACTCAGCAGCGCGGGCTGGTCTTTGAGCAGGGGGGCGAAGGCGTCAATATACTGGCGCAGTACGGTGAGGCTCTCAGGCGCGAAGAGACTGTATTGGATGAACCCGTCTCGCTGCTGACGCAGGTGGGGGTACTGCTGGTAGACCCATTCGGGCATATAGTGTGGGCTGATGAGGTAGTCCACCTTCACATTCGCGGCGGCGGCGCGACGCAGCGCGGGCAGCACATCGTCCTCAAACGCCTGCAGGCTCACCTTGCCCGGCTCTGGCAGCACATCCCACACCCCGCGCTCGATCTGGATCAGGTTGAAGCCCATTTTAGGGAACTTCTCGATGTCGGCGCGCACCTGCCCGAAGTGCCCGAATCCCACGAAAAACACAGGGCGACGCTGGCGTTCGCCTGTGATGGGGTTCTCGGTCTCGGCAATCAGCGACGCGCCCTGAATCTCGACGGGCGAGGTCACATAGCGGGGCACGGTGGGCAGGGGCTTCGCGCCACTTTCCGCTTCGGCGAGCCTCTGGTTCAGCCGCGCTGCCACACGCTCCATCTCGTCGAGCTGCTGATAGGCGCGTTGCAGCTGCTCTTTCTGCAGGTCTTCACCCACATAGCGCACAAACTCCTGCAGAATCGTGAGGCTCGCTTGGGGGTAGGCGATGTCCTGTCCGCTCTCGCGCACGCGGTTCATCTGGGCTTCCCAGTTGGGCAGCTGGGCGCGCAGGTCTTGGAGTCGTTTCTCAGCGAGCGTGCGGGTGAAAAAGCGCAGGGGGCGTTCGGTCTCAACCAGCGTCTGTCTGCCCTGTCGAATCTGGAGGCGCAGCGTCTGTTCTGGGGCGTTGGGCGCGTTGAACTCGAACTCGGCGCGGCTGTAGCCCGCGTTCAGGTTGACCCGCTGGCGGGCGCGCTGCTCGCCGAGTTGCGCCTCAATTTCGGCATTGCGCAGGGGCTGCGCCGTGTAGATCTCAAAGCCGATTCGCCCGCGCGCCTCGTTCAGATAGACCTGCTCGCCGAGGTCGTCCAGCATCAGGATGGGACGTTCGGGCGTTTCTGCAGGCACAAACAGCGTGGCGCGGTTGCCCGCCTCCAGCTTCACGGCGTCAATCCACACGCCGTCCGTTGGAGCTTCAATCACAATCACGAGGTCGAAGCTTGTTTCGTTCTCTTTCGTAGCGAAAGTGATCTCGGCGCGTCGCCACTGCCCGCCTGTGTCCTCAAGGGGCAGGCGTACGCGCCAGCCCTCGCCCCCGCCGATGAAGCCTACATACCCCTCGCGCGTTTTATAGCGGCAGCTGAGCGTATAGACCGCGCCAGGCTGCACCGGGACGCCCCCGTCATAGCGCAGCAGACCGTACACCTCTGCGCCGAAGGGCGTCGTGTTGGTGAACTTGAGACATACCTGCCCCGTCGCGCCCGCCTCCGCGACAACCTGCACTGTGGAGTCGGTATTGCGCTTATCCCACACCCAGCCAACAGGAAGATTATTCTCTACCGTTTCAAAACTTGCGTTTCGAAGGAGATTGGGATTGGTGGTTGCCACGATGGGCGTGATGGTCAACTTCGTCTGCGTAGAGCCGTTCAATATAGAGAGACCCAGCAATAGCATCGCCGCTATCCTGCGCATGACTGCCCTCCTTATTGCGGGAGGAAGTATACCTGATTGGGGGGAAGCGGTATAATTCTCCTTGCGATGGCGTTCGAGGTTCTGCTGGTTGCTGTGATTGCCGCGTTTTGGGTGGGCGCACTGCCATTCGGCTACTGGGCGGCGCGACTGCGCGGGATTGATATCCGTAAGGTGGGCAGCGGCAACATCGGCGCGACGAATGTGTTTCGTGTGCTGGGTGCGAAAGTCGGGATTACCGTGCTGCTGCTCGATGCGCTGAAAGGGTTTCTGCCAACTTGGATAGCGATTCGCGCAGGCGCGGACGATGTGGCGGCGATTCTGGTAGGCGTGGCGGCGATTCTGGGGCATACCTTCTCGCCGCTGGTCGGTTTCAGGGGGGGCAAGGGCATTGCGACGGGGCTAGGCGCGCTGCTGGCGGCGTCCCCGCTCACGGTGGCAGTGGCGTTCCCCGTGTGGCTGGTCGCTTTCCTGCTGACGCGCTGGGTCTCGCTCGGCTCAGTGCTGGCGGCGGCGACGGTTCCTGTCGCGGCGTATTTCTGGGGACATTCGCTGCCTGCAGTGGGCATCCTCGCGGCGGCGGCGGCGATTGTCATCTGGAAACATCGCTCCAACCTCTGGCGGATTCTGCATGGCGTGGAGCCGAAGCTCCAGTTCCGCAATACGCGCCCCAACCTCGAACAGGAGTGCCTTCGGCTGGCGCAGTCCGCCGTCGAACGCATGGTGCTGGACGGCGCACGGATTGAACCCGACCTGAGACACTTGCCCAGTTTGCTCCGTGAGCCAGGCAGCGTGTTCGTCGCACTCTATCAGGGCGACCAGCTGCGCGGGCTGATGGGCAGCTTGCATGCGCAGCAGCCTACTCGCGCTCACGAGATTATCTATCACGCCACGCGCGCCGCGCTGTTAGACCCATACCATCCGCCCATCGATGCCAGTGAGTTGCCCACGCTCAAATATGTGGTCTATCTTGTGGAGTCTTACGAACCGCTCACGAACCTTGAGCAGGTGGACCCGCGTCAGGACGGCTTGCTGGTGGAGTGGCAGGGCAGGTGCAGCGTGCTTGCGCCGCCTGCGCCGAACTGCAGCCCGCAAGACCAGATTCACTACGCCTTCACGCGCAGCGGCGCGCCTCGCGACGGACAGCCGACGGTCTATCGTGTGCGTCTGAACCGACTGGGCTGAGCGATGTGGGTCAAGATTTGCGGGCTGACGAACCTGCAGGACGCGCAGGCGGCGGTCGAGGCGGGCGCGGACGCGCTGGGGTTTATTTTCGTGCGAAGCAGTCCGCGTTATTTGCCGCAGCATAGCCCTGACTGGGGAGAGTGGTTAGGGGGATTCTCAGAGAGATTCCTCGCTGCGCTCGGAATGACAGGCTCGTCCGATTCCAGCATCTCTTGTCATTCCGAGCGCGGCGAGGAATCCCCGCGCCTCGTTTCGGTCATCACGAAGCCCGACGAGTTGCCCTCTAACTGGCAAATTTTTGACGCCCTCCAGTGGGTGATTCCCGACGGCGTCTCGCCTACTGCAGACGCGCTGCGCTGGCTGCCCGATTTACCGCTCTGGGCGGCGCTGCGCTTCCCGCCTGAGGTTTCAGCACAAGACGCGCTGGCAACTCTGGAGCAGTGGTCGCCTTATGTGGAGCAGTTCGTACTGGATACCTACCATCCCCAGCAGCTGGGGGGTACAGGCGCGACGCACGACTGGGAACGCGCCGCCGCGCTGTGTGCGCATGCGCCAAAACCGGTCATATTAGCGGGCGGCCTGACCCCAGAAAATGTGGCGGACGCCGTGCGTCAGGTGCGTCCTGCGGGCGTCGATGTGAGTTCGGGAGTGGAGGCGCAGCCTGGGCGCAAAGACCTCCAGAAGGTTCAGGCGTTCCTCCAGCACGCGAAACGCGCGTGGGGGGGCGAAGTTGGCTAAAGCGCCGCCCGTGCGCGAGCAGTACGGCTCGGCAGGCGTGGGCGCCGTGGTAGTGCTGACACTGCTGAACATCCTCTGGGCGGGGGCGAACCCCGCCGCGCTGATGATGATGCGCCATCATCGCCCCGAGTGGGTCGCGGCGTTTCGGTTCATCGGCGCGGCGGCGTTGCTCTGGATGCTGCTTACCCTGCCTCAGGTACGCCGCGCGCTTGCCTCGCAGTTTCCTCGAACCCTGCCCCACTTCCTGCTCGCAGCGGGAATCGGTTTTTTCGGCGTGCCCACCGCCTACATCTGCTATTTCTGGGGCACGAAGCTGGGCACCGCGACGGAAGCCACGCTCCTGGTCTCCAGCTCGCCGATTTTCTACGCGATTCTGGCTCGGCTGTTTTTGGGCGAGCGGTTCCCACGCGAGAAGACGCTGGGCATCCTGCTGGGCGTAATTGGCGTCTGGGTGATTGTGAACAAGGGGTTGCTGCTGCGCGAGTTTTCGGGCGCGACGCTGGGCAACCTGCTGGTGCTGGCGGGCGTGCTAACGGAGAGCGTGAATGTAGTAGTCGCCAAGTCGCTGGCGATGCGCTACTCAGGGGTCGCGCTACTGACGATTGAGGCGAGCTTCGCGGCGATTGCGCTCACGACGGTCTCGTTGCTGTTTGCAGGCGCGCCGAACCTGAACTGGACGCCTTCTGACTTCTGGATGTGGTTCTACCTGACGGTGGTCTGCACCGTGTTCGCGTTCTCAGTGTGGTTTTACTTGATGGAGCGCGCGCCTGTCGGGGCGATGGGCGTGACAATTTTCGCGCAGACACCCGCCGCAGCGTTCATCGGCTACTTCCTGCTCAAAGAGCAGTTGCACCCCACCATCTGGATTGGCGCGGGGCTGATTGTGGGTGGGATTTTAAGTGCTTCCCGTATACCGAGAAGAGATTCCTCGCTTCGCTCGAATGACAGCAAGTTTTAGGCGACCGCGCTTTGTCATTCCGAGCGAAGCGAGGAATCGCTCTATCATTCCTTGCGCGAGGCGTTCACTCTGGCCAGCCGTGGAAAGGCTCCCACGGACGGCTCACATAGTCGGCAAACGCAAACGCGAGCATAATCACCAGCCAGAAGAAGCCCGCGCCCGCGAACAGCCACGCCAGCTTGCCGCTAAAACGCACATGCATGAAGTTCATAATCACAATCGTCGCCTTCCACACGGCAATTGTGAGCGCAATCACCACGCCCAGCCAGTTCGGAATGTTCGGAATATAGCCTGCAGCAACCGTCGCCACCAGCAACACCATCAGCCACCACAGCGTGCGCGTATACAGCGACACAGGATGCACATGCGACTCGCCATGACCTGCCATTTCGTCTTACCTCCCGATGAGATACAGCAGCGGGAACAGGAAAATCCACACGATGTCCACCAGGTGCCAGTAGAGTCCTGTCATCTCCACGGGCATATAGTCGGCGATGGGCTTATTTTTCAGATGATCGATCCACGCGCGCCCAATCAGGATGGCGATGATAATCATCCCCACCAGCACATGCAAGCCGTGCAAGCCTGTCATCACGAAGTAGAAGCCGAAGAAGAGGCGCGTGCGTTGCTCGAACTCTTCGGGCGTGACCTGCTTGAAGGCAGTGAACTCGCCGTTGCGGGTTTTGCCTAACTCGTAGAGTTCCTTACCGTTTTCTTCCACGATGCGCAGTTCACCCTTCTTCTCGGCATGTTCGACGACAGCGTGGGCATCGTAATCGCCGCCGGGGAAGAGGTGATGCTCGAACTTTGCGCCGTACTCGAAGTACTTGTTCACCATAAACACGCCCGCGAACAGGAAGGTGAGGAACAGATAAAACGCCTGCTTTTTGTGGCGGTTCTGCATCGCGGCGCGGACGGCGCGCGCCATCGTATAACTACTGAACAACAGCACGAAGGTGTTGAGCGTTCCGATGGGCACGCTCAGTTCGTGGTGCGCGAGGGTAAACTCCAGCACATATTTGAAGCGATAGATGGCGTAGGCGGTGAAAATCGCGCCGAAGAACAGCACCTCTTGCACGATGAACGCCCACATCCCAATCAGATAGGATGTGTTCTGCTGTTCCAGCGTTTCAAACTGCTCGCCTAAGATGCCGTCGCCGTGAAAATGTCCGTCGCTGGCATGTTCCAGCGTTGCGGTCTTCTCCAGTTCCTTCACGCTCACAGTCGGTTAGCCTCCTCCGCCTTTAGATAGTGTACCTCAGTTGGTACGACGGCGTCCCCGCCGTCGCGTGCAACCTCGCCTCCAATATCATAACAAGGTACGACGGCGAGGACGCCGTCGTACCGAAGGTTTTCTTAACCATCCTTGCCTCCGACGACCACGGGGCGCGGCTTGGGAATAAACGCTGTCGGCTCCTCAGGATGGTTGTAGTCGTAGGCAGGGCGCGTGACAATCGGCGTGCGCTCGAAGTTGTGCGGGTCAGGCGGGGTGTCCACAAGCTCCCATTCCAGCCCGCGCGCGCCCCAAGGGTTGCGCTCGGTAACTACCTTGCCATACTTCAGCGACCAGGTGAGATAAATCAACGGTAGCAGGTAGCCCAGCCCCAGCACGGAGGAGCCAGCGGTAGACAGCACATTCAGCACCGCCCACTCCTCAGGGTAGCTGTGGTAGCGGCGCGGCATGCCCATATAGCCCAGAATGAACTGCGGGAAGAAGGTCAGGTTGAAGCCCACGAACACGAGCATCGCCGCGAGCTTGCCCCAGCCCTCAGGGTACATGCGCCCTGTCATCTTGGGCCACCAGAAATGCAACGCCGCCAGATAGCCCATAATCCCGCCGCCCACCATCACATAGTGGAAGTGCGCCACGATGAAGTAGGTGTCGGTCAGATGCACATTCGTCGCCATCGCCGCCAGGTGCAGCCCCGTCAGACCGCCAATCACGAACAGCCCCATAAAGCCGAGGGCGTAGAGCATCGGCGTATCCCAGTGGACGCGCCCTTTCCAGATGGTCGCCATCCAGTTGAAGGTCTTAATCGCCGATGGAATCGCGACAATCCAGGTCAGGAACGAGAACACGATGCCCGCGTACATCGACTGCCCTGTGCTGAACATGTGGTGTCCCCACACAAGGAAGCCGATAATCGCAATCGCGAGACTGGAGAACGCCACGAAGTGGTAGCCGAACACGCGGCGCTTGCTGAACGCCGAGATGACCTCGCTGATTACGCCCATCGCAGGCAGAATCATGATGTAGACCGCCGGGTGCGAGTAGAACCAGAAGAGATGCTGGTACAGGATCGGGTCGCCGCCGAGGTTCGGGTCGAAGATGCCGATTTTGAAGCTGCGCTCGACCGCCACCAGCAGCAGGGTAATCGCGACGACGGGCGTGCCCAGCACCTGAATCAGGCTCGTGGCGTACATCGCCCATACAAACAGCGGCAGGCGGAACCAGGTCATGCCGGGCGCGCGCATCTTGTGAATCGTCACGAGGAAGTTGATGCCCGTGAAGATGGACGCGAAGCCCGCGAGAAAGACGCCCACAATCGCGAGGCTCACCTCGCCCTTCGCGAACGAGCTGCTGTAGGGCGTGTAGAAGGTCCAGCCCGTGTCGATGCCGCCGCGGAAGAGCGCAATCAGCACCAGCAGCGCGCCGCCCGTAAAGAAGTACCAGCTGAGCAGGTTCAGGCGCGGGAAGGCGACATCACGCGCCCCAATCATTAACGGCAACGCGAAGTTCCCGAACACGGCGGGAATGGAGGGAATCAGGAACAAGAAAATCATAATCACGCCGTGCGCGGTGAACATCTTATTATACACATCGGAGGTGAGTAGGTCGCCCTTGGGCGTCGCCAGCTCCATGCGGATCATCGCCGCCGCGAGACCGCCCAGTGCAAAAAAGATACTAATCACGACCAAATAGAGGATGCCGATGCGCTTGTGGTCATAAGTCAACAGCCACGAAGCGACCGTCGTTTTCCAGTTCAGGTAGTTCGGCTTATCCGTTGCCATCGTCATTTACCTCCTTCGCCGACGCCAGCCAGCGACTTGATATAGGCAATCAGTTGCACCAATTGCTCTTCAGATACTTGCCCTTGGTAGGGGGGCATCAGGTTTTGATAGCCGGCGTGGATTTTCGCGCCGGGGTTCAAAATCGATTCTCGGATATACGCCTCATCGCCCTTGACCGTGCCGCCGCCTTCCAGAGGGATTTCGCTGCCCCATGTCTTGGTCAGGTCAGGCACTTTCACAGCGGAGTTGGGGTTCAGGTGGCAAGCGTTGCAGCCGAGCGCTTTGAAGGTCTGCTCGCCCTGTTGCGCGAGGGTCAGCCCTGCGCCTGCCGCGCCAGTGGTCGTGGTCATTGCCGTTGCGCCGGGCGCGTTCTTCTCCAGCCACGCCTGGAACTCCTTCTCCGGCAACACGACGACCTTGCCAATCATCTCGGAGTGCTTCGTACCGCAGTATTCGGTGCAGAACAAATGATACTCGCCAGGCTTGGTGGGCGTGAAGTACATCGCGTTATAGCGACCTGGCACAGCGTCGCGCTTGACGCGGAACGCCGGGATAGAGAAGGCGTGTATCACATCTTGCGAGATGATGCTCGCTTTCACGAGGCGTCCTGCAGGCAGGGTCAGCACATTGTTCTCGCGTGCGCCGTTCGGGTGCTGACAGTGCCACATCCACTGCTTGCCGATGACGAACACCTCGTAGTAGCCCTCGCGCGGCGCGTAGATGTCGGCATAGAGCTTGGTCGCCCAGCCAAACATAATCAGCGCCAGCACCAGCGGAATCAGCGTCCACGCCAGCTCGACGCGCAGGTCGCTCTCGGTTGCGTTCGAGCGATCTACCGCGTTGTTGTCCGCACGGTAACGAACAGCGAGGTAGATCACCCCAAACAACACGATAGAGCCGAATACCACAGCCAATGTGGTAATCGCCCAGTAGAGTAGCGAGATGTCTGCGCCCTCTTTAGAAGCCGTCGGCGGCACTAATGGGAAGTTCCACATCAGTTATTCACCTCACCTGAATTGTCGGTTGGTTGCTTACGGCGTCGCTCCAGCAACAGCGCGCCGCCAATCAAAGTCGCCATACTCAGCACGGTGATAATCCCCGCGACCTGAATCACGCGCAGAATAACTAATCCGTACCGCCCCGTAGACGGGTCATACTGGAAGCAATACATCACCGCACTCAGCACGGGGTTGCCGATTTTGCCCTGCGACGACTCGGCGAGCGCGAACTTGATGTCGCGCGCCGAGAACTCCACGCCCATCAAGTAGCGCGAGAGTTTGCCGTCGGGCGTGGCAATCATAATGCCTGCGCCGTGCGCGTACTGTTTCGTGGCAGGGTCATAGGTATATTTGAAGCCGATTGCGTCGGCTAACTGCTTGATATTTTTCTCTTCGCCCACGAGGAAGTGCCAGCCCTGCTCTGCGCCGCCTTTACGGTACTCTTTGGCGTAGTTCGCCTTCTTTTTCGCGGCGAGTTCGGGCGTCTCGGTGGGCGAAATGCTCACCGTCACCACCTCGAACTCCTTGCCAATCTGCCAGTCTAAGGCGTTCAGGGCGCGCGTCAACTCGTTCAGCACGACGGTGCAGAGCATGGGACACTCATAGTACGCCATCACCAGAATCACTGGTCGCTTGCCGAAGTAGTCGCCGAGTTTGACGGACTTGCCTGTTTCGTCTTTGAAGGTCAGCTCGAGAGGGATTTGTGTGCCGAGCTTCTGTTCGATTCCAATCTGGCTCGTGATGCTCTCGTAGCGTTGTTTGGCGGCGGTTTCGCCAATTTCACCGCTGGGACCGCGGTAGAGCTGGGCGTGCGCGCCAAGAGCGAGTAGTAGGGTAAGAGCGACATGTATTGCCCTCACCCCCCAGCCCCCTCTCCCACCGCGTGGGAGAGGGGGAGCCACCGCTCCCCTCTCCCGCAACGCGGGAGCGGGGCTGGGGGTGAGGGCTAAATTCTCAATCCTCAATAGCCAGTTCTTATAGCGCATATCGATACACACTCCTCGAGTACTATTACAGCCCCTTCTGCAGGATTAGTTCCTTCGCCCGCTCGACTGGGATGCGCACCTTGCCTGTGGTCTCGCCCAGCAGTTCGTAGGTGGTGGTTTTGCGCACCTCTTCGGCGTAGAACCGCTCCCAGTCGCGCATGGGGAAGCCCTGCACGCGCGGCTCAGGGGGCAGTTGACGCTGGAACGCCTCGGGACGCACTGAAGGGACATCCGCGCGCTGATTAGGCATCACCCACTGCAGCACAATCCACGCAATAATCAGCGTCGCAATCATTGTGAAGAAGATGAGCGCGAGGAACTGCGTCATTCGCCCGACCGACAGGTCGCGCTCCTCATACGGTTCCTTCTGGATCAGCTCCAGCTCTTCTGGGTCTACAGGCTTCAACAGTTCCGCCATAATTCTTGCCTCCTCAGTGCGCCGTCTCCAGCAGGCGCGGCTCGTTCTTCGGCACAAGCGAGCGCTTGAGCAGGTTGCCCAGCATAAAGTAGAACCACACGCCGCCCAAGCCCACAAACGCTGCAATATCATAGAGGCTGATACTCAGCGTTTCGGACCACATCGGCTTAATCTGCCAGAAGATGTCCACCACGCGAATCGCCAACACAATCATCACGCCGACCAGGAGCTGCTTCGGGATCCACTTCGTGCGCGGCGCAAGGAACCAGAAGAACGGCACAAAGAACTGGAAAATCGGGATCAGGTAGGCGATATATTGCCAGCCGCCGAGGTTGCGCCGCAGATAGAACTGTGTGAACTCGTACAGGTTGCCTGAGTAGGTAATCAGCAGCTGCGAGAACGAAACATACGACCAGAACACGCACAGGGTGAACATGAAGTTGCCCCAGTCGCGGCGGTAGCCCTCGTAGCCCTCGTGGTGCACGATTGACTTATACAAGGGCAGGTCGCGCCACGACAGCACCATATAGAGCGCAAGCGCCAGCGCGTTCAGCCCGAAGCCCGCTACCATAATCACGGCGTACATCGTGGAGAACCAGTGCGGCTGCAACGACTGACCCCAATCGACCATCGCCAGCGTAAAGGTGAGCATGAACACCACGATGCCGAACGCGGCGAAGCCCGAGCGCTGGCGCGAAAGGAACTCGGCTTTCACAGGATCGCCCGCCTCGTCTTCTTGCTTCGAGCCGTTCCAGAGCCGATAAGCAAAGTACGCCCAGATAAGCATATACAGCACGCCTGCTATCGCGAAGCGCGGCTCGTTCAGCCACGGGCGTTTCGCCTGCAGCACAGGGTCTTGCGCCACGACCTCCTTGTGCGTCCATTCGAAGATGCCGTGCGTGACGAATACATCATACAGCACGGGCAGGAACGCGATCAGCATCACAGGCAGGATGAGCGTCGCGCCCGACTCGAAGATGCGGATCAGGGGCAGCCCCCACCGCCCGCGCACAGCGTGCAGCAGCAGCGTCAAGCCGAGGCATCCGAGCGTCAGCCCCATCCAGTAGAAGAACGCCAGATGATAGCCCTGCATCGCGAGCTTGGCGTTCGTCGCCAAACCCGTCGCCCAGACAGCCAGGCTGAGTACGCCCAGCCCCAGTGCGATGGGGCGTCCCCGCGCGATGCGTTGCCGTACTTCCTGTTCCGAAATCGCCGTTGTTGTCGCTGCCATGCCTAATTCTCCTCGTTCGTACTGGATACGACAGAGATTCCTCGCTCCGCTCGGAATGACAAAGTGACTTTGCTTGAAGTCGCACGGTCATCCCGAAGCGCATGCGAAGGTTCCCTTGCCGCGGCGCGTTTGTCATTCCGAGCGGAGCGAGGAATCTCAACCTTCTGGTTGGGTTCCTCATGCCGCTGATTCCGCGCCTGTTCCACCTCCGCCAGCTTCTCGATGTCTTCCGGTCCCAAATCCTTCAGGTTCGCGTTCTGGCTCAGTTGCAGTACGCGCACATAGGCGGCGACCGCCCAGAGTTCCTCGTCGGTCATGCGCGAGCCGTAGCCGTACATAATCCCGAAGCCGTACTTGCCTGAACTAAAGAAGTAGCCGATGGGCTGGGTGAGCAGCTGCTCGCGCACGAGCGAGGGCACGGGACGGGGCCACTGTCCGCGCAGCGCAATCATGCCCTGCCCATCGCCTGCCCGCCCATGGCACTGAGCGCAGAACACATTATATTTCTCTTGCCCCTTATTGAGAAACTCGCGCGTGAGTTTGATTTGCGGAGGCAGTTTGGTGAGCAGATTGCCCTGCGCGTCCTTGCCCGTAATGAACGGGTCGTTTGGATCTTGCAGTTTGCCCCGCGCGATGGTGTTGGGCGGCATGGGGCGCGAGCTGTCGCCGTAAATCTTGCCGTCGAAACCCTGCACAGGGTCGGTTAGCGCAAAGAATTCGCTATTGTCTTGTGCCTGAACCTTCTGCTGCACCCACATGTCGGTGCGGCAGCCTGTAAGCCCCAGCGCCGCTACGCCGAGTAAGCCTGCCATCAGCCACTGACGCGCTCTCATTCGGGCACCTCCGCGATGCTAATCGGGTTCAGCGACTGCAGGAACCGATACGCCTCGTCGCGGTTGAACTTCGGGTCCTTGCTCTCGATGCACACGAAGAACCGATCCGTGCTGGCGCGGGCGAACTGCGGCACATTGAACACGGGATGGTAGTAGGCGAGCATGCGGTTGTAGATGTGCGTGCCGAAGAACGCGCCGAACGCCGCCGCCAGCACCATGCCCTCAAAGGTAATCGGGACGAAGTAGGGCCAGCTAATCAGGTCGCGCCCGCCGATATTCAGGGGATAGTCCACGGCGCTCGTCCATGCTTGCAGGCTGAACGCGCCAATCGCGCCGAGCAGCCCCATGATGAACACGGTCCAGGGCACCTTCGCTTCTTTGACGCCCATCGCGGCGGTCAAGCCGTGAATAGGGAACGGCGTGTAGCAGTCGAACTTGCGGTAGCCCGCGTCACGAGTACGCCGCGCCGCCTCCAGCAACTGCTCCGGCGTCTCAAACTCTGCGAGCAACCCGTACAGTTTCGGACCCGTTTCCACATGCGCCATTACTGACCACCTCCTTGCGGGGCGGGCGCAGTCGGCTTCGGCTCATGCACAGGCGTCCCGCCGTGCCCGTTATGCCCATGATAGAGCTTGTACCAAAGCTCTTTCAGCTCCGCCACTGCCAGCATCGGAATAAATCGCGCGAACACGAACATCATCATCACGAAGAAACCAATCGTGCCCAAATAGAGCCACCAGTCGCTAATCGTCGGCGTATACATCCCCCACGCGGAAGTGAGGAAGTCGCGATGCAGGCTCATCACCACAATCACGAACCGCTCGAACCACATGCCGATGTTCACGATAATCGAGATGATGAACAGCACAAGCAGGTTCTGGCGAATCTTGGGCGACCAGAGCAGCTGCGGCACAATCCCGTTGCAGAAAATCAACGCCCAGTACGCCAGCCAGTAGGGTCCGAAGAAGCGGTTCACCACCAGGAACTGCTCGAACTGGTTGCCGCTGTACCAGCCGAAGAACATCTCGCACAGGTAGCCATAGAACACAATCCAGCCCGTCGCGAGCATCACCTTCGCCATCCAGTCGATGTGGTTCATCGTGATATACTCCTGCAGTTTAGGGTACAGGACACGGAACGGGATGACGAGGGTCAGCACCATCGCGAAGCCTGAGAAGATGGCGCCCGCGACGAAGTAGGGCGGGAAAATGGTGACATGCCAGCCGGGCACAATCGAAATCGCGAAGTCCAACGACACGATGGAGTGAACCGACAGCACGAGCGGCGTGGAGAGTCCTGCGAGCAGCAGGTACGCCTGCTCCCAGCGCATCCAGTGGATTGCCGAGTTGCGCCAGCCGAGCGAGAAGATGCCATTTACCACGCGCTGCAGGTGGGTTTTAGCGCGGTCGCGCATCTTCGCCAGGTCGGGAATCAGCCCCATGTACCAGAACAGCACGGAAACCGTGAAGTAAGTGGATACTGCCCACACATCCCACTCCAGCGGGCTGCGGAACTGCGGCCACATCGCCAGCCAGTTGGGGATGGGGAATAGCCAGTACGCGACCCAGGGGCGTCCTGTGTGGAACAGCGGGAAGATGCCCGCGCACATCACGGCGAAAATCGTCATCGCTTCGGCGAAGCGGTTAATCGACATCCGCCATGTCTGCCGCAGCAAGAGCAGAATCGCCGAAATCAGCGTGCCTGCGTGCCCGATACCAATCCACCAGACGAAGTTGATAATCGCGAATCCCCATGCCACAGGCTGGTTGATCCCCCAGATACCCAGTCCGACCGCCACAAGGTACACGAGCGCCATCAGCAAGGCGAACGCGCCGATGAAGCCCAGCCCGAACATAATCGTCCAGGGCAACGGGTGGCGCTCCATCGGAATGCTCGTAATCTGCTCCGTGATGCGCTCGTAAGTTTGCTGCCCCTCAAAAAGGGGGAACTCCTTAATCTGTGTCGCCTTAATGGTCTGTTGCATGGCTTGCCTCCGCGCCGCTCAGTTCGGGATTCGGGTTGTCGATTTTCGCGAGGTAGGTGGTTCGCGGTCGGGCGTTCAGCTCGCCCAGAATCGCGAAGTTGTGCGGTTGCTGCTTCATCTGGCTCACGCGGCTATTCGGGTCGTTCATGTCGCCGAAAACAATCGCTTGCGTCGGGCACGCCTGCTGGCAGGCAGGCACGACCTCGCCGTCGCGAATACGGCGGTTCTCGCGCTTCGCCAGAATCCGCGCCTTGCTGATGCGCTGCACACAGTAGGTGCATTTCTCCATCACGCCGCGCCCGCGCACCGTCACATCGGGGTTCTGCAACAGGTGCAGCACGGGCGACTTCATATAGCTGTAGCGATAGAAGTTGAACCGCCGCACTTTGTAGGGGCAGTTGTTGGAGCAGTAGCGCGTGCCCACGCAGCGGTTATAGACCATCACATTCAGCCCCTCGTGGTCGTGAACCGTCGCCGCGACGGGACACACCAGTTCGCAAGGCGCATTCTCGCACTGCATACAGGGGATGGGAAGCTGATAGACTTTCGGGTTCTCCACCTTGCCCTTGAAGT
The DNA here is from genome assembly GCA_937992175.1 of uncultured Fimbriimonadales bacterium. Lineage (GTDB taxonomy): Bacteria > Armatimonadota > Fimbriimonadia > Fimbriimonadales > GBS-DC > GBS-DC. The sequence continues at coordinate 35,574 of CALKLF010000027.1, forward strand.
AGCGGTCGATGCGCAGCCAGAGCATCTCGCGCCCGCGCATCACCTCCGTCTTGCCCACGACAGGGATGTTGTTCTCCGCCTGACACGCCGTCACACACGCGCTACACCCTGTGCAGACCGTCGGGTCAATCACCATCGCCCACGCATAGCGGTGGTTTTCGGGGGTCTCGTAGCTTTCGTAAGTCCACCGCTCAGGGTACATCGTGGGGTGCTTGAGTTCGTAGCCCTTGCGGTGGGATTTGTCTCTCAGTTCGGGATCTTTCTTGAACTCGTCCAGCAGTCCTGTAAGGATAATCGGACGATGGTCGGTGCTGTCGAGCTTGTCGGGCTGTCGTGTGTCGATGAGATGATGCTCTTCCGTGCGAGCGATGGGGTAGCGCTCGGCTTGCGGGATGACCTCCGCGCCCGTGCGGATCCACGGCGCGTCGCTGGTGCGGATGAGGTAGGCGTCGAAGCCTGCGCCAGAGCCTTTTTCGCCCGCACGGGTGCGCCCGTAGCCCAGATGCACCGTGATACAGTCGTCGGCGTGCCCAGGGATGGGATACGCCGCCACGCGCATCGCTTGCCCGTTCACGCTCAGCGTCACAATCGGCGCATCGCCCCGCACGAACGAGGCGTCCTCGAAAAACGCCCATGTACCCTTGCGACGCAGCCCCAACTCCTCGTAGGTCTTGAGGCTCATGTAGGCAAGGTTGTCCCAGCACACGCGCGTGACGGGCTTGGGCAGCTCCTGCAGCCAGGCGTTATTGGCGAACCGCCCGTCGTACACGGTGGGGTCGGGCGCGAAGCGCACTTCATAGGTCTTGACGCCCGCCTGCACAGGCGCGAGGTCGTAAATCGGCGACTGCACGACCAGCGGCGTCTGCTGCAGCGCGACCTGCTTCACGGGCTTCGCCGTGCGTGGCAGCACACCGTCATGCACGCCCTTACGCCACACGGCGTCGAACTGCGCCTCAGGCGCAAGCTTGGCAGCTTTCCAGTGTTCCTGCACCAGCTTGAAGGTTTCGGCGGGCGCGCCATTCAGCTGCGCCATCACCTCCAGCGTCGTGCGCGTGTTGGGGTACAGCGGGAAAATGAGCGGTTGCTGAATCGTGACTGTGCCGTCGAACGCGCGCACATCGCCCCACGCTTCGAACGGATGACTTTCGGGCAGGTGCCACACACACAGCGCCGCCGTCTCGTCCACATACATCCCGTGATGCACAGTGAACGGAACCTTCGGAATCAGCTCCTTGAAGTTCAGGTCAGCGGGCGCATTGTAGGCAGGGTTCACGCCGCCCAGCATAATCAGCACCTCGACGGCGTTGTTTTTCAGGTCGTCGGCGAGTTGCTTGATGTCCTGCATGTGCAGGGTGGGCTTCTCTTCGGGCGGCGCAGTGAACACGACCGTGCGTCCGATATTGCCCAGATGCGCGTTGATTGCGTGCGCTATCGCGTGGACGGCGGGCGGCTGCGCCTCGCCCACAATCACGAGGCTCGCGCCCTTATGCGCCACGAGGTCGCCCGCAGCGACCTGCGCCCACTTCTGCTCAGTTTCTGAGAGTTCGCCCTCCACCGTCGCCTGCACGGGCGCATCGATGAGCCGCGCAATTTCGTACAACAGGCGGGCGATTTTGCTGGAGCGGATGGGCAGATGTTCGTCCGCCGTCATGCCCGTCACTGTGAACATCGGCTCGGCGACATAGAGGCGGTTCATGTCGGCCTGCCCTGCGCGGACGCGCCTGCCGTCGGCGAACTCGCGGGCGTAGCGCACTGCGCCTGACTCGGTATACAGAAAATCGCTATCCAGCGCGACGATAACCTTCGCGTTGCGTAAGCGGCAGATAGGGTTCAGCCATTCGCCGAACGCCAGCCGCGCCCCCTCGTACACATTGTCGCGATTGATTGGCTCGTATTGATACCACTTCGCCTGCGGATAGGTCTGCAGGAACTTCTGGATTTGCGCCGCCAGCGAGGGGGAGACGACGCGCCCCGTAAGGATTCGGATGCCTGCGCCGCCCTTGGCTGCCTGCTGCCCCAGTGCGTTTTGGATATCGGCTTCGAAGGCGCGCCATGTTTCGGGGCGTCCGAAGCGCAGCACGGTCTGCGAGCGATCGGGGTCATAAAGGTCTAAAATCTGCGCTTGCGTGATGGCGTCGGTCGCGCCGAGGCTGGTGGGATGGTCGGGGTTACCCTCCAGTTTGACGGGGCGTCCTTCGTACACGCGTCCCAGCACGCCAATTGCGTAGCCGTTCGTCAGCACCGCCGTCGCATAGTAGTTCGATACGCCGACGATGCGATCCGTGGGCGTCTTCGGACGCGAAATGACGGGTCCCTGCGGCTTGTAGCCACACGCCGACAGCCCCGCCAGCGCCATCGACGCGCCCATGAGCTTGAGGAACTGCCGACGGCTCACGAAATCGCCCAGCGGCGCCGCTTGACGCGGGAACTCCTGCTTCAGAATCTCCTCGAACTCAGGCGCGCCCTCCAGCTCGCTCAAACTCCGCCAAAACTGCTCGCCTGTGCCTTGCGTCTCCTTGCGTGTCTCTTCCATCGCTCCTCCTCACCGATGGCAAATCGAGCAGTCGCTCAGCTGCTCCTTGTGGATGTTGTAATGCTTCACCAGCAGCTTGCCCAGCTCCAGCTGGTTGCGCGGGATGTTGTTGGAGTCATAGGGGATTCCGTACTTATCCAGCATCGCCTTCATTTCCTGCTCGGAGCGGGGCGGCTTGTAATACATATTAAAAACTTCTTCTTTGGGGCGAATGTGCTGTTCGGGGTTGCGGTGGCAGTTCAGACAAAACTGCATCGAAAAGGGCTGCGACTTATGGGTCAAGTGCATCTTCTCGATTCCGCCGTGGCACGAGGCGCAGCTGATGCCCTTATTCACATGCGCGCTGTGATCGAAATACACAAACTCAGGCAAATTGTTCACCTTGTTCCACACGAGGGGTTTGTCGTTGTTGTAGCTGTCGCGCACGGGCTGCAACAGTGGGCTGTTCGTCCAGATTTGCGAATGGCAGGTCATACATACTTCGGTGGACGGCACGCCCGCATGCGCCGATTGAGTTACCGACCAGTGGCAGTAGCGGCAGTCGATGCCGAGCTCCTCGTAGTGGTGCTTGTGGCTGAACGGGACGGGTTGGTCAGGGGGTTCGCCGACTTTCGTCCACCACGGGGAGCGTGTAATCGCCGAGCCGCCGACCGCCAGCCCAACGATTGCGAGCAAGCCGCCTACCACAACCACACGCGCTACAGTGTTATGATGACGCCGAAAGACCTGTGCCATAACGGTCACCTCGTAAGGGTAGCGTGGGATTCGACAGGACTGCGTACTGTTCCTGCCGATTCGCGTTTGTGCAATTTATCACAAACTTAGCCACGCTAAGTATTTTTTCCATAGCGAATCGCTTCTGAGGAGGACTTGCGTAGGGGAGCAGGCGTCGTTGCCTGTATCGCCTGCGCAAAACCTCCGCTGGGGCATATAATACCTGATTACTGAGCGCGTTGTCAAGGGATTCGGGGCGAGTTTGTGAAGGGTTTCACGGAGTTGGGGGTCGGCGGCGCGTGCAGAGTGAGTGAACTTTAAAACCTCGCGAAGGCGGGATTTTGTATGTATGGGCACGACTTCGCACGATAGGTATCCTCCCGTTTCGTTCACAGCCCCTCCCTGAAAACCTCCCCTTATGAGGGATCCTCCGCTCAGGTATAATTCCCCCCGAACTCAGGAGGAGCAAGTATGGCGACCACTTTTTCACTCAAGGCAGAGCCGCGCGTTTTGTTAGGCAAGAAGGCGAAACGATTATTGAAGCAGGGCTATGTGCCCGGCGTGGTGTTCCGCTCCAGCGGCGAATCGACGCCTGTGCAGTTTGAAGAGCGCACGCTGGGGCGGGTGCTGCATCAGGCGGGCACAACCCACCTGATAGAACTGGAGCTGAACGGCGAGAAGCTCAACACGCTCCTGCGTGAAGTTGATCGGGAACCGATTACTGCACGCATCCGCCATGTGAACCTCTGGGCGATGGCGCTGGATGAGCCAATCGAGACCGAAGTGCCGATTGTGCTGGAGGGCGAGTCGCTCGCGCTCAAATCGGGCGGCGTGCTGATCCATCCGGTGGAGAAGCTGCGCGTGAAGTGTCTGCCCACACAGATCCCAGAAGCGATCCATGTGAACCTCGCCGCGCTGGAGAACTTCGGCGACTCGATCCACCTGCGCGATATTCAGCTCCCTGCAGGCGTGCAAGCACTGGACGACCCCGACACGACCATCGCCTCGGTGGCTGCGCCGAAAGGCGTGGAGGAAGAGGCCGAAGCCGCTGCTGCGGAAGGCGTCAGCGAGGGCTGATAGGTCGCTCAAAGGTGAAAACGCCCTCTTTTGGTGCGACGGCATTCTTGCCGTCGTGTCGCCTGGGTATCCTCAACATGCGACGGCAAGAATGCCGTCGCACCATCCGCGCT